>JBCDEK010000054.1:0-21387 GCA_039179785.1 Pseudomonadota bacterium
CACCAAAAGGCTACAAATACGTCAAGTCCAAGCGCGGCGGCAAAGAACTCGTCTTCGATGAAGAACTTGCGCCCATCGTGCGTGAAGCCCTTGAAGGGTACGCCTATGGACGTTTTGCATCGCAGACCGAGGTGCGGCGTTTTTTGGAAAGACAGCCCGCTTACCCCAAAGACATGCCGAATGGAGGCATTCGCCCTCAGACCATCGTGCGGCTACTCGGCAAGATCGTCTATGCTGGTTACGTGGAAGCGCCCAACTGGGGCATTGCCGCGCGTCCGGGTAATCACCCAGGCATCATCAGTCTGGACACTTACCAGAAAATCCAACACCGCCTGAACACACCCGTCTATGCCGCCGCGCGCAAGGATGTTCATCTCGATTTCCCATTGCGTGGCGCTGCCGCGTGTTCTTGCTGCGGGAAGACCTTGACCGCTGGCTGGTCGCGCGGAAAATATGACTGCTTTGCCTATTACCGCTGCCGGACCAAGGGCTGTGAGCGTTTCGGTAAATCCATCCGCAAAGACCAGATCGAAAGTGACTTTGAAAAGCTACTCGAAACCGTGCAGCCATCACGTGGCGCGCTTGGCATGGTTCAAGCGATGTTCCAGCACTGCTGGGACATGCTGGATGAGCAGGCGCAAGCCCTTAAAGGCGATGTGAAGAAGCGGATCAAGCAGGCCGACAAGGATATAGCCGCTCTGGTCGATATGGCGGTCAACGCCTCAAGCCCAACCGTGCTGACAGCCTACGAGAAAAAGATTGAACAGATTGAACACGAGAAGCTTGCTTTGAAAGAGAAATTGGCAAATCCCGGTAGAACGGGGTACAGCCAAACGTCGTTGTTTGAACTCTCCATGAAGTTCCTCGCAAGCCCCTGTAAAGTCTGGAGTTCTGGGCGATATGACCTGCGCCAAATCGTGCTGAGATTGGTCTTCTCGGGTCCGATCCACTACTGCAAGGAAGAAGGGTTTTTGAACACCAATTTTTCCATGCCATTCAACATGTTAGGAGGTAAAAACATGCCAATATTGCAAAATGGTGCTGCTGGAGAGAATTGAACTCTCGACCTCTCCCTTACCAAGGGAGTGCTCTACCTCTGAGCTACAGCAGCGCCGTGCGCGGCGGGATAGACCCAAATGGCATACCATGCAAGCCCATTCTGGACGCCAATTGCCCCCTGCGATAGAGATGCGCCATGGCAGACAAACCCGCACCCAAAAGCAAGACCCAGACCGACCGCGAGGCACGGTTGAAAGAGGCGCTCAAGGCCAATATGGCCAAGCGCAAGGCACAAGCGCGGGCGCGGTCACAGGCAGGCAAAAAGCAGGAGCAGGACAATGGATAGCATTCTGGTCAAGGGTGGCGGCACCCTGAACGGGCAAATCCCCATCGCGGGGGCGAAAAACGCCTGTCTGACCCTGATGCCCGCGACGCTGCTCAGTGACGAGCCGTTGACGCTCACAAACGCCCCGCGCCTGTCTGACATCAAGACGATGACGCAACTCCTGGCCTCCCTTGGCGCCGAGGTGACGTCCCTGCAGGATGGCAAGGTGCTGGCCATGTCCACCCATGGCCACATCAACACCCGCGCCGAATATGACATCGTGCGCAAGATGCGCGCCTCGAACCTCGTGCTGGGCCCGCTTCTGGCACGCGAGGGCCACGCCGAAGTGTCTCTGCCCGGCGGTTGTGCCATCGGCGCGCGGCCCATGGACATCCACACTGACGGTCTGGCCAAGATGGGGGCAGAGATTGACCTGCGCGATGGCTACCTGCACGCCAAAGCGGATGGCGGCAAACTGAAAGGGGCGGTGATCGACTTCCCCTTCGCGTCTGTCGGGGCCACTGAAAACATCATGATGGCAGCCACGCTCGCCAAGGGCACCACCGTCATCAACAACGCCGCCCGCGAGCCGGAAATCGTGGACCTCGCCACCTGCCTGCGGGCCATGGGCGCGCAGATTGACGGCGACGGCACACCCACCATCACCATTCAAGGCGTCGACAAGCTGCACGGGGCCACGCACCGCGTCGTCACCGACCGGATTGAATTGGGCACCTACATGCTCACCCCCGCCATTTGTGGCGGTGAGGTGGAACTGCTGGGCGGCAAGATCAACCTGCTGGGCGCGTTCTGCGAAAAGCTGGACGCCGCGGGCATCAATGTCGAAGAAACGGACAAGGGCCTAAAAGTCGCACGCAAGAACGGGCGTATCCGTGCGGTCGACGTGACCACCGAACCCTTCCCGGGCTTCCCGACCGACCTGCAGGCGCAGATGATGGCGCTCCTGTGCACCGCCGAAGGCACCTCGGTGCTCGAAGAGAAAATCTTTGAAAACCGCTTCATGCACGCGCCCGAACTCACGCGCATGGGGGCCGAGATCGAAGTGCACGGCGGCACCGCCACCGTCACCGGCGTCGACAAACTCAAAGGCGCACCCGTCATGGCAACCGACCTGCGGGCCAGCGTCAGCTTGATCCTGGCGGGTCTGGCGGCGGAAGGCGAAACGCGGGTCGCGCGGGTGTATCACCTTGACCGCGGCTATGAACATGTCGTGCGCAAGCTGTCGGGCGTGGGTGCAAATATCGAACGGATCGCGGGGGACTGATGGAAGACGCACGGTTTGAAGACGGGCGCGAAACGCCCCTGAACCTCGGCGCGCTGGACGCCGACGACCTGCAGGTCATCTCATCCCTGGCGCAGGACGCAGTGTTCCCGATCACCGAGATGACCTGGGACCGCAAAGGCCGCCGCTTCGGCTTTCTGCTGAACCGCTTCCGCTGGGAAGACGCAGGCGCCGACCGCCACGCGCCCGAGCGGGTGCAATCCGTGCTGGCCTTCGACACGGTGCTGCGCGTCGCCAGCCAAGGCGTGGACCGCGCGGACAAGGACGTGATCCTGTCGCTCCTGTCGGTCACGTTCGAGGCCGGGGAAGACGGGGCAGGCGACATCCTCCTGACGCTCGCAGGCGACGGCGCCATCCGCCTCTCGGTCGAAGCGATCGACGTCACGCTCAAGGATGTGACCAAGCCCTACGTCGCCCCCTCGAAATCCGTGCCAAAACACGATGACTAAGCCCCCTGTGCGCCGCCTGTCCGGGGCAGATGCGCCGGAGTGGCGGGCACTTCGGTTGGAGGCATTGTCACGCTATCCGCAGGCGTTCCTGACCACCCATGACGAGGCGGCGGCGGTGCCGATGGACACCATCGTGCACCGGCTCGACACAGGGCATAGCTTTGGCGTTTTTCAAGGCGCGACCCTGGTGGGCATCGGCAGCTTGGTCCTTTTGACCAGAGAACAGACAAAACACCGTGCCGAGTTGGGTGCCTTCTTTGTGCAGCCACATGCCCAAGGCACTGGCGCCGCGCGGGCGTTGCTGGATGGCATGGCAGCGGCGGCTGCTGACATAGGTATCCGCCAAATGGAGCTCTATGTCGCGTCCAGCAATGCGCGCGGTATCGCGTTCTACACCCGTGCAGGCTTTTACGAAGTGGGGCGCATTCCCAATGCAACCCTCAGCGACGGCGTGTCCGAGACTGACCTGATCATGATCCGGCACCTGTCGTAAGGTGGATCCCGACCCGCTACGGCGCACCAATAGATGCGCCTTATGACTGCCGCACCGGACGTTGTGCCGCAATCGTAGGGCGAACGTGTCGTCCGCCCCGCCCTTGAGCCTGCCGCACCTGCCCGCTATGTCGCATCCGAACCGGAAAGGACGGCTATGCCCCAGTTTCTTGACCACAGCGATCCCGATTTCGAAGATCGCTTTGCCGCGCTCCTGAACGCCAAGCGCGAGGACAGCCCGGACGTGGACGCTGTGGTGGCCGACATCATCGCCGACGTCCGTGCGCGGGGCGATACCGCGGTGATCGAGCTGACCGAAAAGTTTGACCGGATCGCTCTGACCCCGGATACGTTGCGCATCGCAACCGATGAGGTGGCACAGGCCACCGAAGAGGTCAGCGCCGAAGATCGCGCCGCCCTCGAACTGGCCGCAACCCGCATCCGCGCCTACCACCAAAAACAACTGCCCGAAGACGCCCAGTGGACCGACGCCGCCGGGGCCACCCTCGGCTGGCGCTGGACACCCGTGTCTGCCGCCGGGCTCTATGTCCCGGGCGGGCTGGCAAGCTACCCGTCCTCGGTCCTGATGAACGCGATCCCCGCCAAGGTGGCAGGCGTCAGCCGCCTCGCGATCACCGTGCCCACGCCGGGTGGCGTGATCAACCCGCTGGTCCTGCTGGCAGCACAGCTCTCTGGTGTCGATGAGATCTACCGCATCGGTGGGGCGCAGGCCGTGGCGGCCCTTGCCTATGGCACGGACACCATCGCCCCCGTGGATAAGATCACCGGCCCCGGCAACGCCTTTGTGGCCGCTGCCAAACGGCGCGTCTTTGGCAAGGTTGGCATCGACATGATCGCAGGCCCGTCCGAGATCCTGGTGATCGCCGACGACGACAATGACCCGGACTGGATCGCGCTCGACCTGCTCAGCCAGGCCGAACACGACGAAAGCGCGCAATCGCTGCTGATCACCACCGATCCCAGTTTTGGCCGCGCCGTGGCCGAGGCCGTGAACGCCCGGCTCGAAACGCTCGAACGCCGCGCCATCGCGGGCGCAAGCTGGCGCGACTTTGGTGCGATCATTACCGTTCCCGACCTCGAGACCGCTGCCGCCCTGTCGGACCGCATCGCGCCCGAACATTTGGAACTGTGTGTGGCCGATCCTGTTGCGCTGTCGGACAAGATCACCCATGCAGGCGCGATATTCCTCGGCCAATGGACACCCGAAGCCATCGGCGACTATATCGGCGGTCCCAACCACGTGCTGCCCACCGCCCGCTCGGCCCGGTTCTCGTCCGGCCTGTCCGTCATGGATTTTGTCAAGCGCACCACGCTGGCGCAGATGTCACCGGACGCCCTGCGCGCCATCGGCCCGGGCGCCGAGCGGCTGGCGGCCTCGGAAAGCCTCGAGGCACACGGGCTTTCTGTGACCGCCCGTTTGCGCAAGCTGAACGGGTAGAAGGGGGCCAGCCCCCCGGCTGCGCCTCCCCCCGTCGTATTTTCCGTCAGAAGAAGACAGGGGCGCATCGCCCGGAAAATCAGGCCGGTGCCATTGTGTTGACCCGCCCTAAACCCTAAGCATGGCCTGACTTGAAACCTATTGCCAAAGGCCCCGGTGCGATGACCAAAATTGCCCGCATCACGCTTGACGACGCCAACCTGCCGCCCCCCACGCCCGAGATCGAGCAGGAGCGGAAAGTGGCGATGTTTGACCTGCTCGAGGACAATACCTTTGTCCTGCCCTCGCGCGAGGACCGCCCGGTGCCTGCGGGTCCGTACCATGTGGGCCTCTCCATTCGCGACAAGCGCCTGGTCTTTGATGTGGCCACCGAAGCCGATGAGAAAGCCGCCGAGTTTCATCTGTCCCTCGGCCCCTTCCGGCAGGTGGTTAAGGACTACTTCCAGATCTGCGAAAGCTATTTCGAAGCGGTCAAGAAACTGCCCCCCAGCCAGATCGAAACCATCGACATGGCCCGCCGCGGCATTCACAACGAAGGCAGCCGCGTGCTGCAGGAACGGCTCGAAGGCAAGGCCGAGGTCGACACCGACACCGCCCGCCGTCTCTTTACTTTGATCTGCGTTCTGCATTTCGGAGGCTAGATGACAGCGCCCCTGCCGCAATCCATCCTGTTTTGCTGCGACCACAATGCGGTCCGATCCCCCATGGCCGAAGGGATCATGAAAAAATTCTACGGCACCGGCACCTATGTCCAATCGGTCGGCGTCAAGAACGATATGGAGATCGACGGCTTTTCCATCGCCGTCTGCCAGGAGCTGGATGTGGAGTTGAGCCGCCACCGCTCGCGCAGCTTCGACGAGATGGAGGATTGGGGCGACGACCTGTCGTCCTTTGACCTTGTGGTGGCGCTCAGCCCCGCCAGCCAGCGCCGCGCGCTGGAGTTGACCCGCTACTACCACCTCGAGGTCGAATACTGGCCCATCCTTGACCCAACAGGTCTGGGCGAGACGCGCGAGGCCAAGCTGGAAAGCTACCGCGCGGCCCGCGACCAGATCATCACACGCCTCATAGATCGCTGGGGCCCCGCACAGGAGCAGGACTGATGCAGACCGTCGCGCGCTATTTTCAGGCGTTCAACGCAGGCGACGTTGAAACCATGCTCGACTGTCTGACCGATGACATCGCCCACCACGTGAACGAAGGCGCGGTCCGCACGGGCAAGGAGCTGTTCGCGGCGTTCTGCACCCATATGAACCGCTGCTACGCCGAAACGCTGACCGACATGGTGATCATGGCCAGCCCCGACGGCACCCGCGCCGCCGCTGAATACACCGTCAACGGCACCTACCTGCAGACCGACGACGGTTTGCCCCCCGCCACCGGCCAGACCTACCGCTTGCCCGCCGGGTCCTTCTTTGACCTGCAGGGCGGCAAGATCGCCCGTGTGACCACCTACTACAACCTCGCCGACTGGATCCGGCAGGTGCGCGCGTGAGGGTCGAAACCCTGACCGGCGTGGCACTGACCGACGCGCTTGACGATGTGGCCCGCCTGCGCCTCGCCGTGTTCCGCGACTGGCCCTATCTCTACGAGGGCGACTTCACCTACGAACGCCGCTACCTCGAAGTCTACGAGCAAAGCAACCGCGCCGTCATCGTGGCCGTGTCCGATGGCGACTGGATGGTCGGCGCCGCCACGGCTGCCCCACTCGCCGAATACGCCGACGCCTTCTTTGACGCCTTCGCTGGCACCACTATCGACATCGACGCCTGTTTCTACTGCGGCGAAAGCGTGCTGCTCCCCCGCTTCCGGGGCCGCGGCCTGGGCCACCGTTTCTTTGACCTGCGCGAGGATCACGCCCGCGCGCTGGGCTACCGCCAGATGTGCTTTGCCTCCGTCGTGCGCCCGCCGGACCACCCGCTCAGACCCGCAGCCTACCGCCCGCTCGATCCCTTCTGGGAACGCCGCGGCTATGCACGTATGCCCGGTGTCGTGGCCCATTTCGCATGGAAAGACGTGGATCAAAGCGCCGAAACCGAAAAGCCCCTGCAGTTCTGGATCAAGGACCTCTAGCTCAGGTGCACTGCCGCGCCGCCCTATCGCTATAGCCCTTCCAGCGCGTCCAGAACCGCTCGTCAATCGCACGATCCGACTGGCGCACGACCTGCGCCTGCTGCGGGTTGCTGAAAAAGCCCGCCCCGCGCCGCTGGTCGTTGGCATTCAGCGACTGGTTCGCGACTGCCTGCACACAGCCACAGCGCGCCCGGCTCGCCTGATCCCGCCCCGCGCTGCGACACGCCGAGTAAATCGGGCCGGTCGCAAACAGGACCGGCGCCGGGGCCGCGCGCTGGCTGGAATAGGACGATCCCCCGCCGCACGCGGTCAGACACAGGGCGGCGGCCCCGGCAATCATCATGGTGGTGCGTGTCATATCACTGCGCGCCTCTGCTCTGGCGGATTTGCCCGCTCTGTCTGGCAGGTAATATGCCGGAACGTGGCCGCAAGGGCAATTCACGAACCAGCGCGCGGCCTAACGGGGCCGCGCGCGTCGCCCCGGCAGAGTATCGGCGCAGCCGATGCGCGAGAGGGGCCAGCGCTGTTAGCCGACACCAAACATCGCCGATACAGAACTCTGCGATTTGACCCGTCAGACCCGTCTGGCTATGTCATGCGCAAAACAAACCGGAGAGCAGCATGACCCGCACCCGTTTGATCCTGTTGGCCGTGGTCGCCGCAACGGCACTCGCGGCCTGCGAAACCGCCAAAGGCGTCGGCCGCGACATCACCCGCGCCGCCGAAGCGGTGGACCGTGCGATTTAGCGTACTGGCGACGCCAGTCCGCGTCACCCCGGCAGGTATCGGCGCAGCCGATGCACGAGAGGGGGTAAGCTTTCAACCAAGTACCGCCGTAGGGCGGGCTTCAGCCCGCCAAAGCACCGACTTTCAAAACGTCGCGCATTGTCAAACTTCGTAATCCGGCGGAAAGGTCCGCGCCTCAATCTTCGGCTCAGCAGTGCCAACATCCGAAAGCCATCCGCGCAAGTTCTCCAAGGTCACATCGCTGGGCGACTCGCCAAAGAAATAGCTTACTGCTAAATTCAACGATCCAACGGGAAAGGTCGTACCCGCAGCCCTCAGTGCGCTTTGTGTAAATAAGCCATGAAAGGTCTTCGCCCGGGCATCGCGCAAATCCGCTCCCAACCGCGCAACTTTGGTATGCAGCGCTTCTATGTCTTCCGCCAGCGTGGCCGTCTTCGCGTCTGGCCGCAGGTTCCGCGTGCTCAATGTCATTGATGACTTCAGCCGCGAGTGCCTGGCCGCCGTGGTGGACACATCCATTAGCGGTGCGCGTGTCGCCCGCGAATTGGACAAGATCGCCGAGCTGCGTGGATATCCCTTTATGGTGGTCTCTGACAACGGTATCGAACTGACCAGCAACGCGATGCTCAAGTGACAGGACGACTGCAAGGTCGACTGGCACTACATCGCGCCAGGTAAGCCCATGCAGAACGGTCTGGTCGAGAGCATTAACGGTTGCATGCGGGAAGAATGCCTGAACGAACACCTGTTCCCGTCTCTGCGCCATGCCGTCGTCCATTGTCTCTCTGACCAATGGGTTCCAATGGACAACCATGATTGCGGAATGGCGCAGAGACTACAATCACCACCGCCCACACTCGGGCCTCGACGGGCTCACCCCGTGGGAGTATCACCAACAGTCAAGAGAGGACCAAAACCTGAACAGTGCTAACTGAAAAACGCGGGCTCACTGGGGAGCAGGTCACGAGCATTTCTTTGTCAGTCCACTGTGCGTCCTCGATGCATTCATGACCTTCAGATCATATTTAAATTTCATGATCCATAGATCATAATGTCAAATGATGCCCTATAGATCATATTGAAATTTTATGATTTAAAGATCATACTGACTCTAAGGAGTCAAAGATGAAGAACCTCGCACGCACACCAAATGATATCGGGCACGCCATCCGCCAAGCCCGCAAGGCAAAGAAGCTGACGCAGAAAGAGCTCGCGGAGCGTAGCGGGGTCTGGCAGGAGACAATTTCCAAGGTTGAGAACGGCCTGTCCGATACCAAGCTGGAAACCGTTTTCGATATCTTTGCCGCGCTCGACCTGGAAATTCAGGTGCAGGGGCGCAGCAAAGGCTCCTCTGAGAGCTTCGCGGACATCTTTTAGATGGGACGCAAACGAAGCTATCCGCCGCTCAATGTCTTTCTAAATGCGCGCCACGTTGGCCAGCTCCTGCGCGACAGCACGGGCGCGATCAGCTTTGTCTATGATCAAGACTGGCTAGCTTGGGAGCACCGCTTGCCTGTGTCCCTGTCGCTTCCACTGCGCGAAGATCGGTATGTCGGCGCGCCCGTCATAGCCGTTTTCGAAAATCTGCTACCTGATAATGATGGCATACGGCGGCGCGTTGCCGAACGTGTTGGCGCTGCTGGCACGGAAGCCTATAGTCTGCTCAGTGAGATTGGCCGCGACTGTGTGGGCGCGCTGCAATTTCTGCCGGACGGCGAAGAACCACAAGCCGCTGATAAGATCACAGGCGAGCACGTCAATGAAGAACAGATCGAAGCGCTTCTAAGCGAGCTCGATGTTGCGCCACTGGGTATCAGGAAGGAAAAGGACTTCCGAATATCGGTGGCAGGCGTGCAGGAAAAAACCTCGCTCCTTTGGCATAGGGGCAGGTGGCTAGAGCCATCTGGCACAACGCCGACAACACATATCATCAAGCCGCAGATCGGACGGCTCCCGAACGGTATGGATTTGTCGAACAGCGTCGAAAACGAGTATTTGTGCCTTAAACTGATGGAAGGCTTTGGCCTGCGTGCCGCGCAGGTTGAAATGGCCAGCTTCGGCGCGCGCAAGGCTCTAGTTATCGAGCGGTTTGACCGCCTTTGGGCAAAGGACGGTCGTTTGATCCGCCTTCCCCAAGAAGACTGCGCGCAAGCGCTATCGGTGCCGCCAACCCAAAAATATCAGAATGAAGGCGGTCCAGGCATCGCCGAAATCATGGGGCTCTTGCGCGGGAGCGACGAGGCGACACAAGATCGGCTGGATTTCTTTAAGGCCAATATCCTGTTCTGGCTAACCGGCGCGACCGATGGCCATGCCAAGAATTTCAGCCTCGCCTTGATGCCAGGCGGGCGTTTCCGGCTGACGCCATTTTATGACGTGCTGACCGTTCAACCGACATTGGATGCCAACCAACTGAACAGAAAAGACTTCAAGCTGGCGATGTGTTTTGGCAAATCCAATCACTACAAGGTCGGTGATATCATCGGGCGTCACGTCATGGAGACGGGCGTTCAGTCGGGCCTTTCTCGCAAAGCCATCGCCGACCTTTTTGAAGGCATTCAAGCAACGGGAGAAGCCGCGATGGACAAGACCTTCGCCGCGCTTCCTGCCGGATTCCCAGACGTGCTTGTCACATCAATCCGCAGCGCGGTCATGGACCGGCTGCGCCACCTCAAACCTTGAGCAGAGCTGCATAAATCCAAACCATGGATTTTCCGCCCGCCAAATGGCGGGCGAAATTTTCTAAGGCCGGAGCCGCCTTATGCGGCGGCTTCTTGCTGCTTTCTTTCCTCAATACCAGGCTGGCAGGCATGCAAGAAATAAGCGGCGCGCTGCGCCTGATGACCCCTGAACTCTGCGAAGTCTTTTGCAAGGAATATGTGGAACACTTGAACCGCTTGCGCCGGAGCCATAACGCATCTCTCAAAGCTATGCAGAAGGAACATGACCAAGCTATGAAACAACTGCGTGAGATGGTCGATGCGATTGTAGAATGCGCGCCAGTTGCACCGATCAAAGATCGTATGCATGAGCTTGAGAATCGCCGCGTCGAAATTAGAGCCATCCTGGAAGAGGCTCAGCCTGCGCCTGTGCTCTTTCATCCGAACATTGCTGATCGGTACCATAGGGCGGTGCAAAACCTGATTGCGGCATTGAATGAATCTGATCACCGGGCAGAAGCAGCTGAAATTGTCCGGTCTCTCATCTACAAGATCGTTCTACCCCCCCCCATCAACAGGAAAAGCGTTTAGTCGTCGATCATGTGGGTGATCTGGCCGGGATTTTGTCAATCGCTGCCAAGAGCGACAAAACGCTAGTTGCAAGCCGCGTGCCTGAGTTTAACCCAGACGAGTACGAGGCGTTGGTTGCGGGAGTAGGATTTGAACCTACGACCTTCAGGTTATGAGCCTGACGAGCTACCGGGCTGCTCCATCCCGCGCCAATCGATTTCGGTGATGTAAGCCGAGTCGCGAGGGACCGCAAGGCGATACTCTAATCTGAAAACAGAAACTGCACAAAAAGATCGACAGGACCGATCTTGATCGCTGCGCCAGGTCGTCGGTAGTACATGACAAAGCATTTGTCCGGCGCGAAAAGTTGACTTCAAGCGCAGTCCTGCAACCAATGATCTGTGAAACGTGCCCAAACAGCGTGAAGCGCCCAAGTCAGGACACCCAGGTGGTTTGGTCAGCGGGACAAGTCAGCCACCGACCATGCCTACAATATCATATGTCTGCTTCAGGATCGGTGCTGTGATCTTCCTCGCTTGTTCGGCCCCGCGGGCGAGAATGTGATCAATTTCAGTCACATCGTCCATCAGGCGGGCCATCTCTCGTGAAATCGGGGCAAGCTTGGCTACCGCCAAGTCCGCGAGCGCTGGTTTGAACTGACCGAATTGAGCGCCGCCATGGTCGGCTAGTACCTGATCTATGCTTATGTCGGCCAAAGCGGCGTAAATGTTGACCAGGTTTCGAGCCTCCGGGCGGCTATCCAGTCCCTCGGCTTCGGACGGTAGCGCGTCAGGATCCGTTTTGGCCTTCCGGATCTTCTTGGCGATGGTGTCTGCATCATCGGTCATGTTGATGCGCGATGCATCGGACGGGTCCGATTTCGACATCTTCTTGGACCCGTCGCGCAAGGACATCACGCGCGTGGCCGCGCCTTCGATCACGGGTTCGGTGATCGGGAAAAAGTCGACGCCATAGTCGTGGTTGAACTTGGTCGCGATGTCGCGTGTCAGCTCAAGGTGCTGCTTCTGGTCATCGCCCACCGGCACATGGGTGGCGTGGTAGATTAGGATGTCTGCGGCCATCAGGGCCGGATAGGCAAAAAGCCCGAGCGATGAGGCCTCGGCATTCTTGCCCGCCTTGTCCTTGAACTGTGTCATCCGCTGCATCCAACCCATGCGGGCCACGCAGTTGAAGATCCAGGCCAGTTGCGCGTGCTCGGGCACTTGGGACTGATTGATCAGGATGGATTTCTCCGGGCTGATCCCGCTGGCGATAAACCCTGCGGCCAGTTCGCGCGTGTTGTGCCGCAGCGTGGCCGGATCCAGGAACTTGGCCGTGATCGCATGCAGGTCGACCATGCAGTAGATGGTCTCGAACTCTTCGTCCTGCATCTGAACAAAGCGCTTCATGGCCCCCAGATAATTGCCCAGGGTCAGCCCGCCTGACGGCTGAATGCCCGAGAACACACGGGGAGCGAAGTGACTGTCGGACATCGTTGTACCTCTGGGCAAACCTGCGGGCTTGGCTTACCCATGGGGTCAAACAGCGTCAAGCAGGCAGGCCCATGTCCCAGAGCCACGATCCCAGCCCCTTCAACCCGTTGCCGCCCGTTGTCTGGCTTCTTTTGGCGGCGCTGGTGGCGCCAGAGGTCGTGTTTTCACTGGGCGAGGCGGGCCTTGCAGGAGGCGCGGCCGCGGTTGGGTGGCGTTTGCAGGGTCTGAACGACTACGCTTTTTCCGGGCAGGCCTTTGATTACATGATCGAACACGGGGTTCTGTTGCCGGAACATCTGCACAGACTTGTCACCTATCCCTTTGTGCATGGCAGCTTTACGTCCACCGTGTTTGCCTGCGTGATCCTGCTGGCCATGGGCAAGATGGTGGGCGAGGTGATGGGCGGTTGGGCCGTGCTGTTGCTCTTTGTGCTGTGCGGCGTCTTCGGTGCGCTTGTCTTTGCACTGTTGACGGACCAAGCGTGGCTGTCGGGGGCCTATCCATCGGTCTACGGGTTGATCGGCGTTTTCACCTTTCTCTATTGGCAAAAGCTGGCGGCGACGGGGGGACCACAGGCACAGGCGTTTACCCTGATTGGCGTCCTCATGGGGCTGCAGCTTTTGTTCGGGATGTTTTTCCAGGTCGGATACAGCTGGGTGGCCGAATTGTCAGGTTTCTGTGCGGGCTTTGCGCTGGCGGCGTTTGTCATGCCAGGCGGCTGGGCGCGTCTGGTGGCGGCCTTGCGCCGTCGCTAGCGTTTGCGGATCATCGTCTGACAGAGTGCGGTCGGTTGGCCTTGAAAGACCTCCACGCGACCATCGCCAGTTACCTAGCCACGCCTCACAGCGCCCTTGACGTCCGAAAGACGCAGGGCGCCAATGGCGTGGGCGATGCCGAAGTAACTGGCGGCGCCCATGACAATCAGGCCCAGAAGGGCAACATAGCGCAGACCGTCGGTGCCAAGCGCGGGTTTGAGCACGGTCGCAAGCACGCTCAGGATCAGACCCATCGCCACTGACGCCACAATGATGCGCGGCAGCCGGGCGCGATACCGGGTGTCCGTCCGCACCACGTCGCCCATACCACGCAGACCAAAGTAGAGCAGGCCAAGCATGGCCCACCCCGCCACGGTTGTGGCCACGGCTGGCGCGATCCAGCCAATGATCGGGGACAGGCCCACCGCAATAGCCGCGTTGATCACCATGGCAACCAACGCGTAGTGAAAGGGGCGCCTGGTGTCGCCGCGGGCAAAATACTGCGGCTGCAGCACCTTTTGCAGCACAAAGGCGGGCAGACCCGCACCATAGATTGCCACGGCCACGGCGATCGCCGCTGCATCATCTACCCCGGTGGCACCGCGCTGAAACAGCACCGACACCAACGGCAGGGGGATCACCATCAGCGCCACGGCGCAGGGAAAGGTCAGCGCCATCGAAAACTCCGTGGCACGAGAGTAGGCCTCGCGCGCGCCGTCCATGTCCTGGGCGGTGAGCTTGCGCGTCAACGCAGGCAGTAGGACGATACCGACCGCGATCCCCACGACCCCGAGCGGCAATTGATAAAGCCTGTCCGCCGCAAAGAGCCAGCTGACCGCATTGTCATAGGTCGACGCGACAAGCTGCCCCACGACCAGGTTGATCTGCATGACGCCGGTGGCCAAAGCTGCAGGCACAGCCGTGCGCACCATCTGGCGCATGTCCGGGCTCCAGCGCGGACGACCAAGCCGCAAACCGTACCCGGCTTGCGCCGCAGCGCTCCAGGTGAGGGCCAGTTGCGCGATCCCTGCGAACGGGATGGCGATCACGAGCCACAAGATCACTTGCCCGCCCAGGGCCCAGGCAAGTGTCATTGCCCCGATCACTAGAACATTCAGAAGGACGGGTGCAGCCGCCGCTGCGGTGAACCGGCCCGTGGCATTCAACACCCCAGAAAACAGCGCCGATAGCGACATGAAAAAGATGTAGGGAAAGACGATCCGCCCGAAATTGACGGTCATATCAAACCGTCCGGGCCCGAAGCCACCCGCAGTGGCCCAGACCAGCGCCGGCATAAAGACCATAGCCAGCGCGGTCAGCCCCAGCGTGACAAGCGCCAGCCCGTTCAGCGCATCCCGCCCAAAGCGGGCCGCATCCGCGTCCGCCTCCAGCTTGGCCGAAAACATCGGCACGAACGCTGCGTTGAATGCACCCTCGGCAAAAAAGCGGCGAAACATGTTAGGCAGCCGAAAGGCGGCCACAAAGGCATCCATCAGCGGGCCGGGACCGATCAACGACAGGATCATGATCTCGCGCACAAAGCCCAAGATGCGGCTGAGCAGCGTCCAGACCCCCACGGTCAGAAAGCCACTGATAAGGCGGATCGGTTTCATCGGGTTTTCGGTAGCCCCTTGAGGCGGTTGGCGCAACATCAGGACCGGTGGGTGCCGCGTGCGAGTGCTGCCATCGGAACTTAATTCGTTGCGGTGGCGTTTCAGTCACACGCTATCACGAGGGATTTCCATGAACCGCATCATTTATCTGATTGGCCTGATCGTTGTTATTGTCGTCATTTTGTCGTTTCTCGGGTTTGCGTAAGTACAGAACAGCTCAGACATGCCCCGCCCTTCAAACGCTGACCTAAGATCTGATCTACGGTCGCTGAGGATCAGCACGACCGTACTTGCGATCCTCGCGCTGTTTGTCGTGGTCTATTTTGCCCGCGACCTGCTGTTGCCAGTGGTCGTGGGATTTCTGATTGCCCTGACCCTGAGCCCGCTCAACCGTTCGATGCAACGCGTAGGCCTGCCTGCGCCGCTCTCGGCGACGGTGCTGGTATCGGTGGTCGCAACCGGGGTGGTGGCTGCGGTGTATTTTGCCGGTGACACCGTGACTGCGGCCATGCGCGACCTGCCCGACATCATGCGCGAACTCCGGTACAAGCTGTCCGGCGTCACCGACGCAATCGACAAGGTCAAAGACGCCTCGGATGAGGTCGAAGCGCTCGCCGATGCGGGCTCCGGGGCGCCACAAAGCGTTGTGGTCGAACAACCGGGCCTGTTAAACTCCGCCGTGACCATGGCAGCCAGTACGGTCACTTCGATCTTCGTGGCGCTGTGCCTTGCGCTCTTTCTGTTGGCTTCGGGCCCTATGTTCTACGCCAAGCTCGTGCGCGTGTTTGACACGCTGAGCGATAAGAAACGCGCGCTGTCCACCGTGTATGACATCGAACGGCACGTGTCGCGCTACTTGCTGACCATCACAGCCATCAACGCCACCCTCGGGCTAAGCGTCGGCATCGCCATGTGGCTGTTCGGGCTGCCCTATCCTTACATCTGGGGGATTGCTGCGTTCCTGCTCAATTACCTGCCCATTTTGGGTGGTTTGATCGGTACGTTCATGGTGGGCGTCTACGCCATCATCAGCTTCGACAGCCTTGGCTACGCCATGCTCGCGCCCATTGCGTATCAGGTCCTGACGTCCTTCGAAGCGCAGTTTGTGACGCCCTATCTGGTGGGGCGCCGCCTTGAACTGAACATGGTGGCGGTATTTTTGACGGTTGTGCTGTGGGCTTGGCTTTGGGGCGTGGCAGGCGCACTTGTGGCTGTGCCGTTCCTGCTGGTGTTCAAAGTTGTCTGTGACAATGTCGAACGGCTACATCCTGTCGGCATGTTCTTGGGTCGTGCAGAGGGCCGTTTGGCCAAATCAGTGATATCTCCGGTCGCCTGAAGCGTTACCCCGCCGCCCGTTCAACTCCTTCCACAATCGCTGCGCGCAACTTCTTTTCAAGCGTCTTCTGCTTGGCCTCGGAATAGTATTTTAGTCCAAACATGTCCTTGACATAGAATGTGTCCACGACCTGCTCGCCATACGTCGCGATAACCGCGTTGGCGATATAGACATTCGAAGCCGCCAATGTGCGCGTCAGGTCGTGCAAAAGGCCAGGCCGGTCGCGCGTGTCGACCTCGATGATCGTGTAGATGTCTGACCCGTCATTGTCGAAGGTGATGTGCGTGGGAACCCTGAAGGCCTTTTCCCGTTTCTTGACCTTGTCGCGGTCCTTGATCGCGTCGCGGGTGACCACTTCGCCTGCGAGCGTGCGCTCGATCATCTTGCGCAGTCGGGGCAGGCGCGTGGCATCATAAGGATTGCCATCGGCGTCCTGGATCCAGAACGCGTCGGTCACAAAGCCGTCCGACGTGGTGTAACTGCGTGCGTCGACCACATTCGCGCCAACCAGCGCAAGCGCGCCGGTGAGCCTGGCAAAAATGCCGGGATGGTCGGGCATGACAAAGCAGGCGCGCGTGGCGTCCCGGTCTTCATCCGGATGCAGGTCCATCGCGATCTCGTTCTCGCCGATGTCGCGCAGCAATCGGGCAAAGACAACGTGGGCTGTCATGTGCAACCCCTGCCAATAGGGGTCGTAATGCCGTGCGGTTTCGGTTTGCAGGTCCTTGCGCGGCCAGTCGGCAAGCTCCGCGCGCAGGGTTTTCTTGGCCTCGGCGCCGCGATTGTCGCGGTTGAGCGCCTCCATCCCGTCTTCAAGCGCGCGGCGGGTCTGCCGGTAAAGCGCGCGGATCAGCACGGCCTTCCAGTTGTTCCACACGTCGGGTCCCACGCCGCGAATGTCGCAGACGGTGAGCACGCACAAGAGGTCAAGACGCTTGACCGTCTGCACTGCCTTGGCAAAGTCCCGCACCGTCCGCGGGTCGGCGATGTCGCGCTTCTGTGCCATGTCGGACATCAAAAGGTGGTAGCGCACCAGCCATTCGACCGTCTCAACCTCTTCCTGTTTCAGCCCCAGGCGCGGGGCCACCTTGCGCACGATTTGCGCGCCCAAAATCGAATGGTCCTCGGGGCGCCCCTTTCCTATGTCGTGCAACAGCAGCGCCACATACAGCACCTTGCGGTTCACCCCCTCCTTTAGGATCGAGGAGGCGACAGGCAGGTCTTCGACCAGTTCCTCTTTCTCGATCATCGCAAGCTGGGCGATACACTGGATGATGTGTTCGTCCACTGTGTACGAATGGTACATGTTGAACTGCATCATCGCGACGATGGGTTCGAACTCGGGGATAAAGGCCGACAGCACACCCAATTCGTTCATCCGCCGCAGGGCCCGTTCGGGATTGCCATGCTTCAAGAGCAGATCTAGAAAGATGCGCTGGGCCTCGGGCGTGGTGCGCATGTCGTCATCAATCAGGTGCAGGTTCGACTTGATCGTGCGCATGGCGTCGGGGTGGATCAGCATGCCGGTCCGCAGCGCCTCTTCAAAGATGCACAGCAAGTTGATCTTGTCCAACAGAAATGCCGCTTCATCCGCGATAGCGATGCGGTTGTGGATCACGTCATAGCCCTTGCGGGTGCGTGGCTTGCGCTTGAACAGGCGCTCAAGCAGCGGCTCCGCCTTAAGGTGAACGGCCTCCAGCTTGGTCAGAAAGATGCGGGTAAGGTCGCCCACTTCCGTGGCGTGCAGGAAATAGTCCTGCATGAATTGCTCAACCCCGCGGCGACCGGCCCTGTCCTCGTACCCCATCGCCTCGGCAACGGCGACCTGCATGTCAAATGTCAATTGCTCGGTCGGCCGCCCCGAAATCAGGTGCATATGACACCGCGTGGCCCAGAGGAAATCCTCGGCAGCAACGAAATTGTCGAACTCATCGTCTGTAAAAAGCCCCAAAGGCACAAGTTCGGCAGCGTCCTGTACTTTGTGGATATACTTGCCGATCCAGAACAGCGACTGCAGATCGCGTAAGCCCCCCTTGCCCTCTTTTACGTTCGGTTCAACCACATAGCGTTGACCCTGCCGCACATGCCTTGCATCGCGTTCCGCCAGTTTCGCTTCAATGAACGCCCGTTCCGTGCCTTGGAAAAGTTCTGTCCGCAGCTTGCTGTCAAGCTCGGTGGCCAGGGCTCTGTCGCCAAACAGAAACCGGTGCTCCAGCATGGCGGTACGGATCGTGAAATCCTCGGCGCCAAGCCGAAGGCAGTCGCGCACCGTGCGGCTGGAATGTCCCACTTTCAGCTTGAGATCCCAGAGCATGTAAAGCGTGGATTCAATCACACTCTCTGCCCAGGGCGTGATCTTGTAGGGCGTCAGGAACAGCAGATCGACATCTGAAAAGGGCGCCATCTCTCCGCGCCCGTAGCCGCCCACGGCCAGCACGGCCAGACGCTCGCTGCGCGTGGGCGTCGGATTGGGGTGCATCAGCGTCTGAGCGGCGCTGAGTGCAGCATGGACCAGACAGTCGGTCAGATGGGTGTAGGCCCGGGTGGTGGACCGCGCCGCAAAAGGGGTGGACCGAAACGCCTCGGCAATCCGGTCGCGCCCGGCCTTCTGGGCGGCCTTGAGATGACTGATCAGCGCCGCCCGATCCGGCTTGGTGGAAAGCAACAGGTCAAGGGCCCCGCTGTCGAAAATCTCGGCGGCGGGGCAGATCAGGTGCTGATCAGGCGTCGAAGGCGCCCCAAGGGCGGTGTCACTCAAGGAAGTCTCCGTTTGTGGCGCAGGCGCGGATCAGAAGCCGGCACCGCCAAAGCCGCGCGGGGCCGGGTCGATCACGACAACCTGGTTGTCCCGCACGGTTGCCACGGCCAGACCCCGCTGGTTGGTGCCATCCGGTCGCAAGCGGAAGATGCCCGACGCACCCTGGAAGCCGGAGCCCTGGGTCAACGCGGCCCCGGTCAGCGCACCCGAATTGCCCTGCGCCGCAAGCGCACCGATGGCGGCAATGCCATCAAAGGCAAGGCCCGCCAGCGGGTGCGGCGCGCCGCCATAGGCGGCTTGGTATTGCGCCCGGAACGCCGCCGCGCGGTTGGGATCGGGCAGGGCGAACCAGCCACCCTGGACGCCGGGCAGTTCCAGTGTTTGGGGTGGAATATCCCAGCGTGTGATCCCCACATATTGCGTTGTGGCAGGGCTAACACCCGCTTCAGGCAAAAGCTGGGACAAAAGCGGCAATCCCGCTGATGTGGTCGCTGTCATGAACACCGTGTCGGCCCCGCCGCTATCGACCGCGGATTTGATCCGTGGGATGGCCGCAACCACGCCCTGTTGTGACAGCGGGTAGTCGACCGTACCCACCAGCGTGGCCCCACTGCGGGAAATCGCCTGCTGGATGGCGTTGCGCCCCAGCTGCCCCGCGACGTCATCGGCATGGACCACGACGATGCGATCCTGGCCCTGGCGCGCGGCATAGCTGACCAGCCGGTCCGCCGTATTGTTAAAGGTCGATCCCAGCACAAACACATTGCCGCCCGCAATGGTCGTGTTGTTGGAGAAGGCCAGCACATTCACGTTCTGCGGCGCGACAGCGACGCCTGCGGCATTTGCGGCCTCGGCATAAAGCGGGCCCAGAATGATCTGCGCACCGTCGTTCACGGCCTGCGCCGCCTGACTGGCAGCAGTGCCCGCATTGCCAGCGGTGCCATAGACACGCAGGTCGATCTCAACCCCGTTCAGGTCCCGCATCGCAAGACGCGCCGCGTTCTCCAGATTGGTGGCAAGCAATTCGTCGCTTGGCTGCCCCGACCCGCGCGGGACCAGCAAGGCCACAGGCACCGGCTGCGTGGTGTCGATGCGCGGGCCGCCCGCGCCCACATTGCCAAGGCCGCCCAAAGCGGCGGGGTCGCAGGCTGCAAGCGCCAGCGCGGCAACTGGCACCACAGCGCGCCGTGCTGCCTTGCGCAGCGTGGTGAAAAACGCAAACATGAACTGTCACTCCCAACATTGCAGGGCATGACATTGGCCTGCCCGGTCTTTCCGGGCGGATAATAGACGTAAGGTAGGGCGGGTCCAGCGTTGAATCATGTCAAGACCACCCTTGCTTCGGGGCTGTGGTTCGTCGGGGTGCCGATTGGCACGGCACGGGACATCACCTTGCGGGCACTTGATGTGCTGGCCTCTGCCGATGTGCTTGTGGCCGAAGATACGCGATCGCTGCGCAAGCTTATGGACATTCATGGGGTGCCTCTTGACGGGCGGCGGGTCCAGGCGCTGCACGACCATTCCAAGGGGGCACAGGTGGACCGGCTGGTGGCACAAGCCGCGGGCGGCGCCAGCGTGGCCTATGCGTCCGAGGCCGGGATGCCGCTGATTGCAGACCCCGGATTTGAATTGGGCCGCGCCGCCCGCGAAGCCGGTGTGCCGGTCAATTGTGCGCCCGGGCCTTCGGCGGTGCTGACCGCTCTGGTGGTCGGGGGCTTGCCGACGGATGCGTTTCATTTTGGCGGGTTCCTGCCCGCGACACGCGCCGCGCGCCGCAAAGCGCTGCAGGACCTGTCGGATATCCGCGCAACCCTTGTGCTCTACGAATCGCCCAAACGCCTGGGCGCATTGCTGGGCGATGCAGCCCAAGTGTTGGGGCCAGAACGCCCCGCCACCATCTGCCGGGAACTCACCAAACGGTTCGAGGACGTCCGCAATGGAACCCTGGGCGACCTGATGGACACCTACACAGATACGGCGCCGAAGGGCGAGATCGTTGTACTCATCGGGCGCGCGGCCAAATCGGGCGTTAACGAAATTGACATTGATCAGGCGCTAAGCTCAGCCCTGAAGGATATGTCGGTCAAGGATGCAGCGGCTTTTGTGGCGGATGCGCTCGGGTTGCCACGCCGACGGGTCTATCAACGGGCGCTTGAATTGGGGCGCATGACGGACGACAGCAAAAGGAACACGTGATGGCGCGGCATGAAAGGTACTTTGACGCAGCACAGCCCGTCAGCGCCCGCGCTGCGCGGGGCCGCACCTCTTTTCACACGGGGCTCGCGGCCGAGGATGCGGTTGCGCGTGCCTACATTGCCGCTGGCTATAAACTCGTGGCGGAACGCTGGCGCGGAC
>JBCDEK010000094.1:0-11070 GCA_039179785.1 Pseudomonadota bacterium
ATGATGAACCGCTCCCCGTCCGCGAACCGTTGGTCATCCGGCCCGATGATGAACCGCACGATCCCGTTCATGATAAAAGTTACACCAAGGCTCACAATCACCAGGATCACGGGTTTGGCTTTTTGAGCGCGGTAAAACCTGTAGACAACGCGATCCGTCGCCAGCAAAAGCCCCATGCATCCCAGAATGCCCAAAGGCAGCGCCAGCAAAGCGGTTGGCAGCGGCCCCAGCGAAATGCCCCAAGCCTGAAACGCCCAGGTGAAAAGCACCGTGACCATCGCGCCAAACGCCATCGTGTCGCCATGGGCAAAATTAGAGAACCGCAGGATGCCGTAGATCAGCGTCACCCCAAGCGCCCCAAGCGCCAGCTGCGCGCCATACGCCACGGCAGGCACCACAACAAAATTTGTCAAAGCGATGATCGCGTTCAGGAGGTCCATCTAAATAGATTTCTCCTTATTTTCTGGGTCGATGGGCCATTTGTACACCCTTTCAGCATAGCGCATACTGTGTGTGGCTCCTTGGGAACAGCTTGTGCTTCATTCGCAGCGAGTGGAAGAACAGACGGTAAAAAGACAACGCTTGCCAGTGATTTCACCAATATTCCAGGATATGGCTGAGGTATTAGAAATGCTGTCAAACTCAGCCCCCCAGGAATGACTTACGGACTTCAGGGTCGGCGAGCAATTCCTGTCCGCTTCCGGTAAAGGCGTTGCGCCCCTGTACCAGAACGTACCCACGATCTGCGATTTCAAGCGCCTGTCGCGCGTTCTGCTCCACCATTAGGATCGGTATTCCGGTGCGTGCCACTTCGATGATCCGGTCAAACAATTCGTCCATCACGATGGGCGAGACGCCTGCCGTCGGTTCATCCAGCATTAGAACCTTTGGCTCCGTCATCAGCGCCCGGCCAACTGCGACCTGCTGGCGCTGCCCGCCCGACAACTCGCCCGCGGGCTGGCGGCGCTTTTCCTTGAGGATCGGGAATAGATCGTACACCTGCGCCATCGTGTCCGAGAAATCGTCGCGCCGGATGAAAGCGCCCATTTCGAGGTTTTCCTCAACCGTCATGGAGGTGAATATGTTCGACGTCTGCGGGACAAAGCCCATGCCCTTGGCCACACGGTCCTGTGGCGACAGCGCCGTGATATCCTCGCCATCCAGTCGCACCGAGCCTTGGCGCACGTCCAGCATCCCGAACACCGCCTTCATCGCAGTGGATTTGCCCGCGCCATTGGGGCCGACGATCACGGCAATCTCGCCCGGTTCCACGGCCACGGTGCAGTCATGCAGGATGTCCGGCCCCGCGCCATAGCCGCCGGTCATGGTGTCGCCGATCAGGAAGGCCTCGGACGTGTTCATTGCCGCCTTGGTTCCCGGAGATGCCTGCAACGTTCCAGCACCCTTCGGATTGGTTACGGAGGCATCCTTGTTGCCGCGACCCTCTTGATAGGGATTGCTCATCGCGCACCCCTCAGCTTCTTCTGACTGGAAATACGACGGGGGTGCGGGGGCAGCGCCCCCGCGTCGGTCGGATTGGCGCAGCCAATTCGAAACAACATCATGCGCCCACCTTGTCCTTGTTCTTGAGGCCGGTGCCCAGATAGGCCTCGATCACCTGTTCGTTGGCCTTGATCTCGTCCAGCGTGCCCATCGCAAGCACCTTGCCCTCGGCCATGCAGATGACCGGGTCGCAGATCTTGCCGATGAAATCCATGTCGTGCTCGATCACCACAAATGTATAGTTCCGTTCGCTGTTCAGCCGCAGGATCGCGTCACCGATGGTGTTCAGGAGCGTGCGGTTCACGCCCGCGCCGACCTCGTCCAGAAACACGATCTTGGCGTCGACCATCATGGTGCGGCCCAGTTCAAGTAGTTTTTTCTGCCCGCCCGAGACCTGACCCGCCTTGTGGTCGGACAGGTGTTCGATGGTCAGGAATTCCAGTACCTCGTCGGCCTTGGCGGCCAGTGCGCGTTCCTCATCCGCGATGCGCTTGCGACCGAACCACGTATTCCAGAGCGTCTCACCTGACTGGCTGCCCGGCACCATCATCAGGTTCTCGCGGCAAGACATCGACGAAAATTCGTGCGCGATCTGGAAGGTGCGCAAGAGCCCCTTGTGAAAGAGCGTGTGCGGCGGCAGGCCGGTGATGTCCTCGCCATCCATGGTCACGCGCCCGGATGTTGGTGGAAGAACGCCCGCGATCACATTGAAAAGAGTGGTTTTTCCGGCGCCGTTGGGGCCGATCAAACCGGTGATCGAGCCTTGGGAAATGGACAGTGATGCCCCATCCACGGCGTGAAAGCCGCCGAAATGTTTGTGAATGTCGTCTACGACGATCATGTCTATCCCCGCGCTGCTTTAAGAACAGTCTTCAAGATATTGAAACAGCCCGAGGTTTTGCCCCGGGCTGTCTGTTGGTCGAGTCGGTCCGCTTAGCGGAACTTGGCTGTGGTGATCTCGCCGCCGTCGATGACGATCTGGCGGTAGTTGCCCGCCGATTCACCGGCACCGATCAGTTCCACGGCAGTGGCGCCGACATAGTCGATCTCGCCACCGTCCTTGAGGATCTGCAAGGCCTTGGCCAGTTCACCGGGGAAGATCTGTTCGCCCGGCGCGTTGGCCACGTCCATGACGTGATCCTTGAAGTCGTTGCTGTCTTTGGAGTTCGCGGCCTGCATGGCCAGCATGATCAGCGCTGCGGCGTCATAGCTTTCAGGCGTGAAGGGCGAGGTGGAATCAAACGCATCGCCCACCATTTCGCTGAACTTCGCGACACCGGGGCTGTCTGTGCCTGGGTGCTGGCCGGTGGACCCTTCGATCTCGTCACCGAAGTTTTCCTGCAGCTTGGCGCCGATCATCCCGTCGGGGAAGTGGAACGTGTCGAACGCACCGGAATCAAGTGCGGCGCGCACGATGCCCGAACCGCCCTGGTCCACGTAGCCCGCAACAACCAGACGGTCGCCACCGGCTGCGGCCAGTGCGCCAACCTCAGCCGAATAGTCGGCCTTGCCGTCTTCGTGGGCGGCGTTGATAGTCACGGTGCCACCTGCGGCCTCAAACGCGGCCTGGAAGCTGTCGGCCAGACCCTTGCCATAGTCGTTGTTGGTGTAGGTTACGGCGACTTCGTTGATGCCTTCTTCCATCAGCACTTCGGTCATCACGACACCTTGGCGGGCGTCCGACGGGGCTGTGCGGAAGAAGAGGCCATTGTCTTCATTGTCGTTGTGCGACAGGCCCGGCGATGTGGCCGAGGGCGAGATCATGACAACGCCGTTGGCGACGGCCACGTTGTTCAGGATCGCGCCGGTCACGCCGGAGCAGTCGGCGCCCATGATGGCGTCGACCTGGTCGGAGGTGATCAGGCGTTCGGCGGCGGCGGTTGCGGCACCGGCGTCAACGCAGGTCGAGTCCGCGCGGACCGGTGTGACGGTGGCACTGTCGAGCAGGAGGCCCGAGTCTGTGACTTCCTTCATCGCCAGTTCGGCGCCATCGGCCATGGACGGTGTCAGCGATTCAATCGGGCCGGTGAAGCCCAGGATGATGCCGATCTTGACTTCTTTGGCGTGGCCACCGGCGAAGGCGGTGCCAGCCATCAGTGCTGTTGCGGCCGAAGCCATAAGCAGTTTTTTCATGTGTATACTCCCTGTGGAACGTTGTCCTGACGGGAAACTAAGCGCGTGCTTGTCAAAAGGAAAGTCGAATAGTCGGGCCTGCCCCACGGGAATGTGGGTGGATCGCGCCGGGTGTGTACCTAGGTAGGGAACAAAGGTCAGTTGTACCCGGATGGAGGATGTCAGATGCGTTTGCTTGTTTCCCTTGCCCCAGCCCTAGTCCTTGTCGCGTGGCCCGCAGCCGCGCTTGCCCTGGAGACCGAGAGCGGGACAGTGAGTGTTGCGCCGGTGGTGACGGGGCTGGATGCGCCATGGCGCGTGGCACAGATGCCCGATGGCGGGTTGCTGGTGACCGAGCGGGACGGCAATCTGATCCATGTGGCAAACGGGTCCGCGCAATCGGTGCGCGGTGTGCCGGAGGTGGCCGCGCAGGGGCAGGGTGGGTTGCTGGACATCACTTTGGCGCGCGATTTCGCGACAACGCGCACGCTGTGGCTGACCTATTCCAAGCCGCAGGGGCGTGGATCCGGCACGGCACTGGCGGCGGCGGAGTTGAGTGCCGATGGCAGCCGGTTGGAGAATGTGCGCGATCTGTTCGAGAGCGCGCCGGGCGGCAGCACGGGCCGCCATTTCGGCAGCCGTGTGGTCGAGGCGCCCGATGGCACGCTCTATGTCACCATCGGGGATCGGGGGGATCGTCCTTCGGCCCAGGATCGGGCCAATCACAACGGGGCCATCGTGCGGGTGAACCGGGATGGCACGGTGCCTGCTGACAATCCATTCATTGGGCAGGATGGTGTGCAGCCGCATATCTGGTCCTATGGTCATCGCAATCCGCAGGGGGCGGGCCTGGACGCTGGTGGGACGCTTTGGACGGCGGAACACGGCGCGCGGGGGGGCGATGAGGTCAATCAGGTGAAAAGGGGCGCCAATTTCGGCTGGCCGGTGATTTCCTACGGCGTGCATTATTCCGGTGGGAAGATTGGCGAAGGCACGGCCAAGGACGGGATGGAGCAGCCCGCCTTCTTTTGGGATCCGTCGATGGCCCCGTCGGGATTGATGGTCTATCAGGGCAGCATGTTCCCGGAATGGCGTGGTGACATGTTCGTGGGATCGCTCAAGTTCAGCTATATTTCGCGTCTGGCCGTTGACGGCGGCACCGTTTCCGAGGTCGAACAGATCGAGGGTGAGGAAACGTTGCGGGTGCGTGATATCGTGGAGGCGCCAGATGGGAGCATCCTGTTCATTTCGGTGGGCAATGGCACTGTGTATCGGATGACGCGCTGAACGATCACCGCTAGACTGCACCCAGAGGAGAGGGAGTGGCTCATGGCGATAGACCGTCTTGATCATGTGAACCTGCGCACGACGCGCCTGGCCGAGATGATCCAGTGGTATGAGGAAATCCTGGGCCTTGCGTCAGGGGACCGGCCGGATTTCGGGTTTGCGGGCGCGTGGCTGTATGCTGGGGATGTAGCGGTGGTGCACTTGGTGGCGGTCGAGGATGATGGTGCTGCCGGTTCAGAAACGGCGCTGAAGCTGGAGCATTTCGCCTTTCGCGCGTCCGGGGATGCAGAAGCGTTTCAGGAGCGATTGCAGCAGAAGGGCGTGTCCTTCCGCCGGTCGGGCATTGAGGCGATGCAGTTGGCGGCATTCAATGTCTGGGACCCGGATGGCAACCATATTCACGTGGATTTTGTCAGCGGCTAGGGCGCTTGCCCCGCCACCGGAGCGATTGGTCATTCAGGTGATGCAGATCCGCGGTGCCCGCGATGATGTCATGGCAGAGCCTGACAGCCTCTGTGGCCTGCGTCTCGGTCAGGTGGCGATAGGCCGGGCGGTCCAGATGATCGTACCACACGCCACCGCAGATCGCGTCGAGCACGATGCGTTGAAAGCAGTGATCGTGCCGCACGGGCCATTGCCTGTGGGCCGTGCGGGCGAGGCGTGGCATCACCTCGCGGGTGAGGGTCAGGTACTCTGTGACTGGCTCGGCGGTCATGCGTTGGCGGGGCGGGTGGCGGTGCCCATGTAGATGATCGTCTTGGTGGGCAGCGGGCCAAAGGTGAAGTCGAACCGGGCGTTCAGGCCGCGCGGGCCGAGGCCGGTTTGCGGCCCCGTTTCAAACCCGGCGGCACGTAGGGCGTCCGTCAGTTCCGTTGGCTTGATGAACATGGCGGGGTCGTGGGTGCCCTTGGGCAACAGCCCTACGATGTCTTCGGCCACGGTGATCGTGGCGAAGCGCGCAATCGGATTGCGGTTGATCGTGTCGTAAAGAAACATGCCGCCCGGACGCAGCACGCGCGCCACTTCGGCCAGCACTTGGGTCAGGTCCGCGACATGCTCCAACACATCCACGCAGACCACCGCGTCGAAACTTGCGTCCGGGTAGGGGAGGTCTTCGCCCACGCCGACATCGTAGCGGATGGTTCTGCCGGTGTTGCGCGCATGGGTGCGGGCGGCTTTGATCGCGTCGGCGGCGGGGTCAATGCCGGTCACTTGCGCGCCGCGGGCGTCCAGCGCTTCGGCCATGAACCCGCCCGCGCAGCCCAGATCAAGCACCTCTTTATCCGTCCAGTCTATATGCCGGTCGAACCATTTGAGCCGCCCCGGTACCATATTCTTGAGCGTGCGCACCCATTTGATGTCGTCGGACCACCAGTTGGCGGCCACATCGTCATAGATATCGAGATTGTTGCGGGTGATGTCAGTCATGTGTCGCCTTTGGTGAGGGGAAGGGCGTAGGGGGTGCGCGCCTTGTAGGCGGCGAAGCGCCTCCCGTAACGCGCGGCGAAGCGGCGCTCTTTCAGCCGGGGGGCGAGCAGGCAATAGGCCGTCAGGCTGGTGGCGAGGGCAAGTTGGTCCGGGGTCCAGACGGGCACGGTCCAGGTTGTGAGCGCAAAGGCCACGTAGATGGGCTGGCGGATGATACGGAAGGTCCCGCCGGTCGGCATGTCGGGAAATTCCGGGGCCTTGTTCTGGGCCAGCGACATCCACCCCAGCGCACCCGACTGCACCTCGGCCCCTGCATCATAGCTGGCTTTGATGAGCAGCGCCCAGCTTGCCGCATAGGCGAGGCACAGGGCAACAAAGGCCGCCCCTTCGGCGCGCCACCAGATGATGCGGCTGGGGGTCCAAAGGGCAAAGAGCAACAGAAGTTGGACTGACGCGACAATGGCGTAGGTGGTGGTGGCAAGCGTCTTGCCATGCGTGCCCGGCGCGAGGCGTCCGAGGGCTTTGCCGCCCCGTTTGGTCAGCAGCACGGAATGCACCAGCGGGAATTGCAGGATCAGGAGCGCGTTGGCGATGTAGGACCATGGCGCAGGCAATTGCCCGCGGCTCTCGCTCATCCCGAAGAACATCGCGGCGATCATCGCGAGGACGGCGGCGGCGAACAGGGTGTGACAGAGCAGACCGTAGAGCAGCGCAAGCGCGATCCGTTTGCGCCCGGGTGGCGGGCGCAGCGTGCCCATGGCAAGGGACCACAGGCGCTGGAAGGGTGACGGTTGGGACGTCTGCATGGCGGCCCACATAGCCAAGCGCGGTGTCGCGTCCAGCGATGCTGTCAATTGGTCGCAAGCGGGGGCGCGTGGGCTTTGGTTTTTGGGATATGTGGCGGAGAGACAGGGATTCGAACCCTGGGTGGGCTTGCACCCACAACGGTTTTCGAGACCGCCCCGTTCGACCACTCCGGCACCTCTCCGCGGGGGTCTGGTGCGCCCAATTAGAGCGAACGCGCCCCACGCGCAAGGCCGTTTTCGCGCAATCCCGCGCACACGGTAAATTTGATGGACGCGCTGGCAAAAACCCATAGTTTTACAGACGGACAAGACGACAAAAGAGCAGATATCGGGAGAAGTTACGGATGCGCGCCCTTCGAATAGGCTTTGCCGCCCTTGCATTGACATGTGCCCTGCCGGTCATGGCATGGGCTGCCGACCGCGCCAAGTTGCAGGATTTTCTGGAAGTCACCGGCTTTGATGTGGCGTTGGAAAGCATCCGGTTGTCGGCGGAATCCGCGCCGCAGATGCTGGGGCTGGAGGCCGAGGATTTCGGCACCGAATGGACGCGGCTGACAACAGATGTGTTTCAGACCGAGTTGATGCACAATCTGGCGTTGGATATTCTTGAGGAAACGCTGGACGACGATCTGCTGACCCATGCGGCCGGGTTCTATGCCACCGATCTGGGTCAGCGTCTGGTCGAAGCGGAAAATGCCAGCCACATGAAAGAGGATGATGACCTCAAGCACGAGAGTGGTGAGGCGATTGTGGCGGGGCTGGAGCAGTTGGAGAGCCCGCGGTTGGACTATCTGCGTCGCATGAACGAGGCGTCGGACACCGCGAATGTGAGCGTGCGGGCCATTCAAGAGATTCAGGTGCGGTTTTTGATGGCGGCTGCGGGGGCTGGAGTGATCGAGTTCGGTCTCAACGAGGAGGGCGAAGACATTGATGAGGCGGACCTGCGCGAATTGCTGTCGAGTGACGAGGACGCGATGAAAGAGGAGATCGCCGCCGGAGCACTGACCGGGGCGGCCTATACCTATCAGTCGTTTTCGGACGCTGAGGGGTTGGATTATGCCGAGGCGCTGGAACACCCCAAGATGCGCAAGGTTTATGACCTGATGAACGCGGTGCAATACGAGATCATGGCCAATCGGTTCGAGGCGCTGGCGCGCGCGATGCAATCGCTGCAGCCCAGCCAGGAACTGTAGATGCGCGTGGCTCCCCTTGCCCTGTCGCTATGCCTGTTGGCGCAGGCCGCTTGGGCGGATGTCGATCGTCTGATTGACGCGATGGGTGTGCCCCAGTTGATCGCAGCCTTTGTGACCGAGGGCGCCGAGGCCGGGGAATCCATCGATGACGCGTTTCTGAACGGTCAGGGCGGCGCGGTGTGGGCGGACACGGTCGGGCGGCTTTACAATGCGCAGCGGATGGAGGCCGAGGTGCGCACCGTTATGGCCGAGGCGTTGGAGCCCGAGGTAGCCGCACAGGCGCTTTTGTTCTTTGAAAGCGAGATGGGCGCGCGGATCATCGACCTTGAGGTCCAGGCGCGTCAGGCGTTTCTGGATGATATGGTCGAGGATGCCGCAAAGGCGTCGCCGGGTGCCCAAGGTCCGGCGGTGACAGAGTACCTGCTGATCCGCGATCTGATTGAGCGCAACACCGATGTGGCCGTTGCGGCGCAGGCTGCGTTTCTGGAGGGGTTTTCGGAGACGTCGGGCCGGGCCGAGGATGCGCCCGATATGGATCAGCTGCGCGCGCGTATTCTGGTCGATACGGAAAGCTGGCTGCGCGGGTACAACGCACTGGTGCAATCGGCCATGACCAAGGACGAGATCGAGGTCTATACCGCCTTTTGGGACACTGAGGTGGGCAGCGCGATTGACGACGCGTTGTTTGCGGCTTTTGGGCAAAGCTATACCACCTTGTCCTATGCGCTGGGGCAGGCGGCGGGGCATCTGGCGCCGCAGAATGAGCTGTAGGCGCGGCAGCAACGCTGCCCTAGCGGCATCTGTGCAGATATGTGAAAAGGAATGCGGCCTGTGTAAAGTAGTGTGACGCTGACAGGGGCAAGGTTGAGACAAAAAGGTGTGCGCCATGACATCGGGGATCGATGTAAAGACCACTAAGTCGAGTTATTTCGAGGTGCAGGATGCGCTCAATAGCATGTTGGATCATGGCTTTCTCGCTTTTGAAGAGAACACGGTGTATGACACCGGTCAAATGCAGGCCGCGCGCTTTCATACAGAGAACCATGCGTGTTCGGTTACATTGGAGGAACAGCTGCTTCTGGTCGCGACAAGCGACAATGAAGGTCACCTAGATGTCAGCGTGGACGGTTACGCGAAACCTCACGAAACCACGTCGGGTATGTTGTACTTTGTCCCGGCAGGTGTGCACCAAGACTACGAGTTTGAGGGCACGACTCGGAATACGCTCACTACGTTGGATATGTCGATCCTTCAGAAAGTGCGGGAGGAGAATGTGGAGTTTCGCACAGCTCCAATTGATGAACCTCGCTTTCCGTTTCGCAATCCGCGCTTGATGCGCAAAATGAACACGCTGGTCGAACTTGCTTCGAAACAAGACATGGGATGGCGGTCTTTGACCGACGCCTGCAACACGCAAATCGCTGTCGAATTGTTGAAATCGCTGTCCAACGCGGTCGAACGCGTGGCGCGGCCACTTGGGCGGGCTGATCTAGCCGTGGTGCGTGAATACGTGCACTCGCATTTGGAGCAGAATGTGGGCTTGGAAGAGGTTGCGGGCCTGATGGGGCGCGACATCTACGGCTTCGGTCGGGCGTTCAAGTCAGCCACGGGCCAGACTTTTCATCAATATATCACGCGCCTGCGGGTGCAGGAGGCACGGCGGCTTTTGACGTCAACAACCATGCCGATCATCGAGGTGGCCTATGCCTGCGGCTTTAGCTCACAGGCGCATCTGACCACCGTGGTGGGGCGTCATATCGGGCTGACCCCGGGGGCGCTGCGCCAGCAAGCGCAAGCGTAACTGCGCGCCCAAGATATTGCCGTTGACACCGGGGCCGACCTCGCTCATATAGCGCGCAATCGCCGCTGGGTTGTCCCGGCGGTGCTTTTTTTGACCATGACGCCCCACGCAGGGCGCGCTGTTCGAGGCGGCAGATGCCACAACGCCGGGTAACCGGGGCCACAGAACGCGGCAGACAAAGGAAGAACGCAATGTTCGCGGTACTGAAGACCGGCGGCAAGCAGTACAAGGTTCAATCGGGCGACACGCTCCGCGTTGAAAAGCTGGCCGCAAATGCAGGTGACAAGGTTCAATTCAACGAAGTGCTGATGGTTGGCGGCGACAAGCCCCAAGTTGGCTCTCCCGTTGTGGCAGGCGCAGGCGTGCAGGCCGAAGTCATCGAACAGATCAAGGGCCCCAAGACGATCAACTTCGTCAAGCGCCGTCGGAAGCATTCTTCGAAGCGCACCAAGGGGCACCGTCAGCAACTGACGCTGGTGAAAATCACCGACATCCTCGCCTCGGGCGCGGACAAGTCGGGCGTGATGGCGGCCGAGAACGGCGCTGGCTTTGGGATTGCAGCAGCACCCGCTGCAGCCAAGCCTGCCAAGAAGGCCGAGAAAAAAGCCGAGGCGCCCAAAGCTGACGCCAAGGCTGAGCCGAAGAAAGAAGCCAAGAAAGCAGCGCCCAAGAAGGCCGCAGCCGGTGGGGACGATCTGAAGCAACTGTCCGGCGTGGGCCCCGCGCTTGAGAAGAAACTGCACGACGCGGGTGTGACCACCTTCGCGCAGATCGCAGCATGGACCCCCGAGGACGTTGCTGCTATGGACGAGAAACTGTCTTTCAAAGGTCGGATCGAGCGCGAAGGCTGGATCGAACAGGCCAAAGAAAAGACCCAAGGCTAAGGAGAGAGACGCATGGCACATAAAAAAGCAGGCGGTTCATCCCGTAACGGTCGCGA
>JBCDEK010000102.1:0-10561 GCA_039179785.1 Pseudomonadota bacterium
CCCATTCAGCTCAGTGCCGAACGGATCAAACGCAAGTTCAGCCCGAAAGTGGGTGATGACAGCGAAAGCCTGGACCAGATGACGGACGTGATCGTGCGGCAAACCGGCGATTTGCGCCGCATCGTGGATGAATTCTCGAAATTTGCGCGCATGCCCGAACCCGATCGCAAGTCCGAGGATCTGACCCAGCTGGTGCGCGATGCGGTGGTGCTGCAGCAGTCCGGTCAACCGGATGTAGAGATTGTGGCCGATCTGCCTGACATGGCGATCCCGGCCAAGGTGGATGCCACAATGATCTCGCAGGCGCTGACAAACCTTGTGAAGAACGGTGGCGAAGCCATTGAAAGCCTGCAGAAAAAGGAAGTTCCGGCAGGGCATGCCCCGCGCATCGAAGTGCACATGACCACGGGTCCCACAGGTGCAGTGATCACGATTGCGGACAATGGCATCGGCTTGCCCGAAGACCGGGCGCGCCTGTTTGAACCCTATGTCACCACCCGCGACGAAGGCACCGGGCTGGGCTTGCCCATCGTCAAAAAGATCATCGAAGAACACGGGGGCACCCTAACCCTCGAAGATGCGCCCTTGTTCAAGGGGCAAACCCATAGTGGGGCCATGGCAGTCATCACGCTGCCCGTCATGGCCGCGACACAAGCAGTTGAGGAAGAGGAAACAGTATGAGCGACATTCTGATCGTGGACGACGAACGGGACATTCGGGAACTGATCTCGGACATCCTTGAAGACGAAGGCTATGCGACCCGGCTGGCGGGGAATTCCGATGATGCCATGGCGGCGATCAACACGGCGGAACCCGCGCTGATGATCCTCGATATCTGGCTCAAGGACAGTCAGATGGATGGGATCGACATCCTCAAGGCCGTGAAACGCGACAATCCCGGCGTGCCCGTGGTCATCATCTCGGGCCATGGCAATATCGAGATTGCCGTCGCAGCGATCAAGCAGGGCGCTTATGATTTCATCGAAAAACCCTTTAATATCGATCAGTTGCTGGTTGTCATTCGCCGCGCTATGGAAACCTCGCGCCTGCGCCGCGAGAACCAGAGCCTGCGCCGTCCCGAGGCCGCACAGGCCAAGATGATCGGCGGATCAGCCAGCTACAGGGCGCTCATTTCGCAGCTGGACAAGGTCACCAAGTCCAACGGCCGCGTGATGCTGACCGGCCCCGCAGGCTGCGGCAAGGAAGTGGCGGCGCGCTATATCCATGCCAACTCCAACCGCGCGGATGCACCGTTTATCACGGTGAACTGTGCCGGCGTAGCCCCTGAAAACATGGAAGAAGTTCTGTTTGGAAAGGAGTCTGGTGAGCGCGGCATCGAACCCGGTCTGCTTGAACAGGCCCATGGTGGCGTCATCTATTTTGACGAGGTGGCGGACATGCCCATCGGCACCCAGTCCAAGATCTTGCGAGTGCTGGTTGATCAGCAATTTCAAAGGGTTGGCGGCACTGACAAGGTGCGTGTGGATTTGCGCGTGATCTCCTCCACCAACCGCGATCTGGAACAGGCCATCGCCGCCGAAACCTTCCGTCAGGAGCTGTATCACCGTCTGAATGTGGTTCCGATTGCGGTCCCCAGTCTGGAAGAACGGCGCGAGGACATCCCCGTGCTGGCGGCTCATTTCATCGAGGAATGCAATGCCGCACAAGGCCTGCCCAAGCGCGAGCTGACCGAGGACGCATCGGCCTTGATGCAGACCATGGTGTGGCCGGGCAATGTGCGGCAGTTGAAGAACATGGTGGAACGGGTGCTGATCCTCGGGGACGGGACAGGTCCCATCGATGCCAAGGAGCTGCCCGGCTCGGAAGAGCCCGAGGGCGAGGAAGGGCGTGTGGTGCTGTCGGGCGCGCTGGCGACCCTGCCGCTGCGCGAGGCGCGGGAGGCTTTCGAGCGCGAATACCTACTGACCCAGATCAATCGCTTTGGCGGCAACATCAGCCGGACGGCGAATTTTGTGGGCATGGAGCGGTCGGCCCTGCACCGCAAGTTGAAGTCGCTTGGCGTCGTGACTTCGTCCAAGGCGGGCGCGCGGGTGGCGCATCTGGATGAGGAAGAAGCTCAGGCGAGCTAAAATCTGTCCCCGCGGGGACAGATTTGGAAACTGAAATAAAATCAACAGCTTGAAAAACTCAAAGGTTAAAAAACGTTAACCTTTGCGCACATCAAGCTGCGCCAGAACGTCCAGGCCCTGCATGTTCAAAAAGTGCAGGATGTCGATGAAGACCCAGTTCTCGGCCAGCTTGTCGCCGTCGCGGCGGTAGATGTCCACGACCCGCATGTCCGCTTTTTTCCCAGAGGGCGGCAAGCCCATGTAAGGCCCCGTGCACTCCATCGTCAGGTTGGGCCAGCCGAAGAACCCGCCATAGGTGCCCTCGGCCATGCGGCAGATGTGACCGTTGAATGTGCGGTCCCCAAGCTGCGTGCGGAACGGGCGCTGGTGCTGTTCGATGTAGCGGTCGATGGTGTAGGTCGCACCGATCCCGGTTGGCCCCCACCAGAGCATGTCGTCATGCCAGTCACGCGCCAGCTCCACTTCGGGCGGGGGCGGCGTGTCTGAGGCGTTGGCATGGGTGATGGCGTCCATCATCGCGTGAATGCGATCCAGCGTGGCCTGACCGACAGCCGGGTCCTGATCGTCAAAAAGCAGCCCGTCATGGGTCAAGGGCCCGGGCTGCACCAATTGCGCGCCGGTCATGCCGGGTAGGGGGTACTGGCCTGCCTGCGCCATCAGATGCAGCAGATCGACAAAGAGGGCCTGTTCGACGATCCGGTCGCCGTCGACCTTTGAAAACTCGGCATAGCGCAGCATGGTGATCTTGCGCGTGGGCTGGATGCCCAGAAACGGCGCATCGAAAAGCCCCATGAGGTGGCCCATGGAGGCCACCCAGGTGCCGCCGCTTTCGTCCAGATGGTTATGCCCGGCAAAGAAGATGTCCTGCCGCCGCTGCACACGGGACATGGCCGACAGGAAGGGCGACCAGAACGCATCGGCCACCGCCTGAGGGCCGCGCTGTTCGTGGAACGGGTGCATGCCGCGCCACAGGGTGTCGGGCAGGAAATGCTGCGACAGACTGGTGAAACAGCAGGACGGTTCGGCGCGCGCAAGGGCGGCGTGATGGGCCAAAACGATGGCTTTGGCACGGGCGAGATCGGTGGTCATGTTTATCCTTGGGTGACGATGCGGAAACGGCCATCGTCGGTGCGAATGGCGCAGCTGCGCCCATCGAGGCGGGGCAGGGTGGTTGAGGGTCCGGGTGGTGCGGCGTCTGCCACGCCGGGCGAGCAGGCGGGGATTTCGACGGGGCGGTAGCCAAGATCGCCCATGCACTGGCCTTTGACCCGCGCGCGCAGGTTTGCATTGACGTCTACCGTGTAGATGTGACCGGGCGCCCAGTACCCGCGGTTTTGGCAGTGCCCGTGTTTGTTGCAGTAGCGTCGCGATACGAAATGGGGCGGACCCTGGCGCACTCTGTTTGCCACCGGTGCGTCGCGCAGTGCCCGCACATCGCAATTGGTGTTGTCGCGTTCAAACTGTGCAAAGCTGACGCCCTCGGCGTAGTAGGTCGAGAGCGGCAGGCAGCCGGTGAGAGCCAGCGGCAGGGCAAGGGTGAGGAGCGCGCGCATCGCGGAGATTTTGCCGCAGCTTGGGCCTTTTGACAATCGTGGTTTTGTGGGCGGAACGTTTTGTGCCCTAGGGTAGAGCATGAGAGGAAACGGCGCCTCGGGCCTTGTTGTTCGAGGATGCTGGAGGTCTGGTGTTGAGCCCTTTGCGCTCATTGATCATCCGCACCATCCCGCCCGGAACAAGCGCGCAGCGCGCCGGGCGATCGCCTGACCGGCCCGCGGTCTGGCGATTTGGGCATGCCGCGCTGCCCGCTTGTCGGTTGAGGTGTGCTTGGCTGCCATAAATCGCATCGTTCAGACCTTTTGTCGCCAGCCCCCGGTCAGGCGACCGCCCTGCGTCAGGCTTTTGCCCAAGGTCTGCTTTGAGCGCGCTTGAGCCCGGGCCAAGACGCGCGAGACGACATTGCGCATAGTCAGAACGTGGAAGTCGGCTTTGAGCCCAAAGTGCAAAATGCTGCGGTTCGTAAGAATGACGGATTTCGTGTCTTTTCAACGGCGGTCGCACGCGACCAGTGCTTTAGCCTTTCCCAGTCTTGTCCAAACTATCTAGTCGCGACATGAACTTGTTTGAGACTGAAATTACCTGCTCCTCACGAGCCTTTTCGTCTGAAAGTAGCGAAGCACTTAGCATAGCGGAATATGCTGATTGGCTACCCAGAAGCCGGTCATGAAGATGATTAACTTGAGCAGTTGTCTTTGAGTAGAGCGAAAAGAAAATGGCTGCGATGCCCTCCGTAATCAGGCCGACAGCTGCACCCAGGTAAGAGGCCGAAAGACCCTCTACGCCATACAGTTGGAAATAAATGCCAAAACCGACGGAAACGCATATGATGATAAACCCAGCGATGGCCGAAAACATGCAGATCTTGAAACTCTGCTGAGCATGCAAACGTGCTTCTGCAACAAACTCGTCCATGTTTGCAAAGCTTATCAGATTCATTAGCTTAAAAATGTCTTCGCCAGACGCGTTTTCTAGTTTTTCAAGTAGATCCCTCTTCTCAGTCCGCGCCTCTTCTCTCTCTTGTTTGCTGATTTTAATAATATCAGCAGTTAAACTAAGAATTTCAGGGATTATCACCATACCAGCCTCTCAGAATGTTCTCACTTAGGTAATATTGTGAAGCGTACCAAGTCCTTCGAACAAGTCTAGCCAGATGCAAAACGGTCATTGGTGCAAGTGCAGCGAATTCACACTTCGTCCCGCATGAGGGTCACCTAAAAGCCAAAAAAAGATACGGTAATGCATCTCACAAAAGTGAAGTGCTCTCCACGCTATTTTCGCTTCATCCGCAAACCGGGGAACTGCCCGCACCCATTATGCCCACACGCCCGGCACCCGGGCGTTTGCCCCTCAGGCATGCTCGACCGCCCTGACCCCGCGCCAAGCGTTGACCGCATCCCGCCTGTCTGTCATGCAAAGGGGCCGAGTGTGCCGCTTTGCAGCACGTCATCACGGGGACATGGATGAAGGTCATCATCTGCGGGGCAGGCCAGGTGGGGTGGCAGATTGCGCGCCACCTTTCGGGCGAGCGCAACGATGTCACGGTGGTCGACAGCGACCCTGATCTGGTGCGGCGTGCCACCGACACGCTGGATGTGCAGGGGGTTGCGGGCTTTGCCAGCTACCCCGATGTGCTGGACCGGGCGGGCGCGCGGGACGCCGACATGGTCATTGCCGCGACGCATTCGGACGAGGTGAACATGGTCACCTGCCAGGTGGCGCATTCCGTCTTTGGCATCAACCGCAAGATCGCGCGGTTGCGCAGCCAGTCCTATCTGAACGCCATTTACTCCGACCTCTATCGTCGCGATCACATGCCCATCGACGTTGTGATTTCGCCCGAGCGGGAAGTGGCCGCCGCCGCCTTGCAGCGCCTGAGCGCCCCTGCGGCCTTTGACACTGAACTGTTCATCGATGGGCAGGCCCAGTTGCTGGGTATTGCACTGGATGCTGATTGCCCGGTGCTGAACACGCCCCTGCGCCAGTTGACGGACCTGTTTTCGACCTTGCGTGTGGTTGTTGTTGGCGTGCGTCGCGAGGGCACGCTCTTTGCCCCCGAGGCGTCGGATCAGCTGTTTGAGGGGGACGAGGCCTATGTCTTTGCCCATGTCGATGACGTGCCGCGCACCATGGAGGTCTTTGGCAAGACCATGCGCAAGCAGGAGCGTGTCGTGCTGGTGGGCGGCGGCAATGTGGGCCTGACCGTGGCGCGCGCCCTTGAACAGCGGGCGAACCGTGTGCGCGCCAAGGTGATCGAGCGCAATCGCCGCTGTGCCGAACTGGCCGCCGAGACGCTGGAGCGGACCATTGTACTGAACGGGGACGGTTTGGATGTGAACTTGCTGGCCGAGGCAGGCGTGAGCCGTGCAGATGCGATGCTGGCGGTGACCGATGACGACAAGACCAACTTGCTGGCCGCCGTGCGCGCTAAGGCCGAGGGGTGTCCCTATGCCATCGCCTTGATCAACGACCCGACGCTGGTGCCGATGATGGGTCCCTTGGGCATTGACGCCTATATCAACCCGCGCGCCACCACGGTGAGTTCGATCCTGCGCCACATCCGGCATGGGCGCGTGCGCTCTGTCTATTCCATCGGGGATGCGGATGCCGAGGTGATCGAGGCCGAGGTGTTGTCGACCTCGCCCCTTGCGGGCAAGAAGATCAACGAGATCGACTTTCCCGAGGGTGTGCTGATTGGTGCCATCCGCAAAGGGGATCAGGTCAGCCGCCCTGTCGGCAGCACCCGTATCGACGAGGGCGATGTGATTGCCATCTTTGCCCTGGCGACCGATGTGCCGGAGGTGGAGCGCCTGATGCAGGTGTCCATCGACTTTTTCTGATGGCGGGACGGGTTCAGAAGCGGCAGCCGTTTCTGGTGTCGGTCCTGCAATTGCCGCTGTTTTTGCTGCTGATCGGTGTCTTTTCGGCCGCGATGCTGGTGCCTGCCGTGTATGGCGGTGTGGTGCGCGAGTTGGAGGCGGCGCGCGCATTTCTTTACTCGGGTATCCTGGGTCTTGTGATCTTTGCCCTTGTTGGTATCGCCCATGCGGGCCGCGATCCGCGCCATGGCACGTTGGGGCCGCTTCTGTCGCTGCTGAGTGCCTTTGCCATTCTGCCCCTCATTCTGGCCGTGCCATTTTATGAAGGGGTGCGGACCACCAGCTTTCTGAATGCCTATGTCGAGATGGTGAGCGCCATCACCACCACCGGCGCCACCATGTTCGATGATCCCGGGCGGCTGAACGGCACCTTGCATCTGTGGCGTGCCATTGTTGGCTGGTTGGGGGGATTGCTGATGTGGATTGCCGCATCGGCGATTCTGGCACCCCTGAACCTGGGGGGCTTCGAGGTGACGGCCCGCGCCGAGCCGGGCCGCAGTTCCAGCCGCGACATCGGCATGTCTGCCCGCGAGGTGCGCGAACGTGTCGCCAAGGTGGCCGGGGTGTTGATCCCGATCTATGCCGGTCTGACGCTGCTGTTGTGGATTCTGCTGGCTGTGGGGGGCGATGACGGGCTGGTGGCCATCTGCCATGCCATGGCGATCATGGCCACCTCGGGTATTTCGCCTGTAGGCGGGCTTGAGGGGGGCGGTTCGGGCATGGCGGGCGAGGCGGTGATGCTCTTGTTCATGCTGTTTGCACTGTCGCGGCTGACCTTTTCAACCGACACAACCACGGCTGAATCCGGTGGGCTGTGGCAGGATCCCGAATTTCGCATTGGTGCTGCGGTTGTGGTGGCGGTGCCCGTGTTCCTGTTTCTGCGCCATTTTCTGGGCGCCTATGATGTCGCGGCCGAAAGCGATCTGTTGGGGGCGGCGCGGGCGCTTTGGGGCAGCGCTTTCACCGTGTTGTCGTTTCTGACCACCACCGGGTTTGCATCGGCGCATTGGGTGGACGCGCAGGCGTGGTCCGGGCTTGAGACGCCGGGGCTTTTGCTGATGGGCCTGGCCCTGATCGGTGGTGGTGTTGCCACGACGGCGGGCGGGGTGAAACTGCTGCGTGTTTTTGCACTTTATCGCAATGGTGTGCGCGAGATGGAGCGGCTGGTGCACCCGTCCTCGGTCAGCAGCGCTGGCCCGCGCGCGCGGCGGCTGCAGAAGGACGGGGCGTTCATCGCGTGGATCTTCTTTATGCTTTTTGCGCTGACGCTGGCGCTGATCACCGTTTTGCTGACCTTGAGCGGCGTGGCGTTTGACACCGCACTTGTGTTGGCTGTGTCCGGGCTTTCGACGACCGGTCCGCTTCTGGACGTGGCGATTGACGCGCCCATTGCGGTGATCGAATTGAACAACAGTGGCAAGGCGATTTTCACGGCCGCCATGGTGCTGGGGCGGCTTGAGACGCTGGCCATCATTGCCCTTTTCACCCCTGATTTGTGGCGCGGGTAGGCGGGCCTTTGCGGTAGGTCCGTAACGGACTGTTTTTTGGGCTGGAATCTTCCAACACCCCACGACATACTCCGCCCGGAGGGACGGTCTGATCCGCAGGCCAAAGCAAGAAAAAAAGGGTTAACCGACATGGCTTCGGACCGACAGAATTTACAAGATGCATTTCTGAATCACGTGCGCAAAACCAAGGTGCCCGTGACCATTTTCCTGATCAATGGTGTGAAATTGCAGGGGGTTATCACGTGGTTCGACAACTTCTGTGTCCTGCTGCGCCGTGATGGGCAGAGCCAACTTGTCTACAAGCATGCCATTTCGACCATCATGCCAAGTCAGCCGATCAGCCTGTATGAGGGCGAAGACGCCTCTTGATGGGTGACATGCCGGAGTTCACCCGTGCCTGGGTGCTCCACCCCGATATCAAATCCGACCCGAGCCGGCGCGAAGCCAAATTCGCGCTGTCTGAAGCCGTGTCCTTGGCCCATGCGCTGCCGGAACTTGAGGTGGTCGGCAGCGAGATTGTGCCGTTGCCGCGTGTCCGCGCCGGCTTGCTGTTCGGGTCGGGCAAAATCGAGGAGCTGGCCGCACGGATCAAGGATGCTGAGGTTGAACTGGTCCTGATTGACGGGCCTGTCACCCCGGTACAGCAGCGCAATCTTGAGAAGGCGTGGAAGGTCAAGCTGCTTGATCGCACAAGCCTGATTCTAGAGATATTCAGCGACCGTGCCGCTACGCGTGAAGGTGTGTTGCAGGTCGAAATGGCAGCCCTGAGCTATCAGCGCACGCGCCTTGTCCGTGCATGGACCCACCTTGAGCGTCAACGCGGCGGCTTGGGTTTTGTCGGGGGGCCCGGTGAGACCCAGATCGAGGCGGACCGCCGTGCGATCGACACGCAGCTGGTGCGGTTGCGGCGGCAGTTGGACAAGGTGGTCAAGACCCGGACCCTGCACCGCGCTGCCCGCGCGAAGGTGCCGTATCCGATTGTGGCCTTGGTCGGCTATACGAACGCCGGGAAATCCACGCTGTTCAACCGCCTGACCGGCGCGGATGTGATGGCCAAGGATATGCTATTTGCGACGCTTGATCCCACCATGCGGCGGGTGGAGCTGGAGGACGGGCCAGAGGTGATCCTGTCGGACACGGTTGGCTTCATCTCGGACCTGCCGACTGAACTGGTGGCATCGTTCCGGGCCACGCTGGAAGAGGTTTTGGCAGCAGACATCATCCTGCATGTCCGCGACATCTCGCACCCCGAGAGCGAGGCGCAGGCCGAGGACGTCCGTACGATCCTGACCGATCTGGGTGTGGGGACCGGGCGCGAGATGTTCGAGGTCTGGAACAAGATCGACCTGTTGCCGGATGATGAGGCAGAGGCCACGCGTGCGCGGGCCGAGCGGGATGAGGATGTGTTCGCCATGTCCGCGATCACTGGCGAGGGGATTGATGCTTTGCTTGCCCATGTGGCCGAGACGCTGCAGGGGGCCGTGGTCGAGGAGACGCTGCTGATGCCTTATGCAGAGGGGCGTAAGCGCGCGTGGCTGTTTGAGCAGGATGTTGTTCAACAGGAGCGTCAGGGCGAGGACGGGTTCGAGTTCGATGTGCGTTGGACGGCCATCCAGAAAGCGCGGTTTGACGGGCTTTGAGCGGGTCCCGGAAATTTTCAAAATTTCCGTTCCGTTTTCTTTGTAAGAAAACGGCGTCAGGCGTGGCGCCATGCGCCGGGTCGCAGATCACCAAGTGTCCAGTCCCCGATCTGCACCCGGACCAGGCGTAGCGTTGGAAAGCCCACATGCGCCGTCATGCGCCGCACTTGCCGGTTGCGACCTTCCGTCAGCGTCAGTTCCACCCAGCTGTCCGGTACCGATTTGCGGAACCGGATCGGAGGATCGCGCTCCCAGATCTCTGGCGCTGCGATGGCGCGGGCCTTGGCAGGTTTGGTGACGCCATCCTTAAGCGTCACCCCTTTGCGCAGCTGGGCCAGCGCGTCGTCGGTGATCGTGCCTTCGACCTGCGCCCAGTAGGTCTTGGGGGCCTTGTATTTCGGGTGCGCGATCTTGGCCTGCAATTTACCGTCGCTGGTCAGCACCATCAGCCCTTCGCTGTCGCGGTCGAGCCTGCCTGCGGCATAGACCCCCGGCAGATCGATGAAGTTCGAGAGCGTCGGCCGCGGTGAGCCTTCGGTCCCCTTGTCGGTGAATTGCGACAGCACGCCGAAGGGTTTGTTGAAGAGGATCGTCGTCACTGGAGCGGTTCGAGCCGTGTGATCCCCACAGCCGCGGCCCGTGCGAGCCCTTCGTCAAGCGACATGGGGATGTATTCGCCCCGCCGCCACAGCTGCGCCAGGTCGTCGTAGTGGCGCGACAGGAAGTGACCGGACTGGCCAGTGGATATCACGAAGACGGAAGAGTTTGGGTCGGCAAAGTCATAGACGCCCCGGTAGCCAGCGCCGTGCACATTCTGGAACGGGTCGGGGCCTGTGCCCTTGGTCAGCCCGCGCAGGAGGGTGTTGTCGCCGCCTGACGTGCTTTGGCGG
>JBCDEK010000132.1:0-3874 GCA_039179785.1 Pseudomonadota bacterium
GCCCGTTTGCGGGTCGCGGGCGAGTTGGGTTTCGAGTGCTGTGAACCCTTGGGCGACCCAGTGGCGGAACCAGTCGGCCTGATCCGCTTCGCTGGCGTTGAACACGTCGCGGATGCAGAACAGGACGCGCAGGTTGTTCAGAGGATGGATGTCCAGCGCGATGGTGTGGGCCAATGCGCGGACGCGGGCGCGGTCCAGCGCATCCGTGGGGAGCAGAGGTGGTGTGGGGTGCGTTTCGTCCAGCCATTCGAGGATGGCCAGCGATTGTGTGAGGGGTTGGCCGTTGACTTCAAGCGTGGGCACGAGGCCCTGGGGGTTTAGCGATAGGTAGTCGGCTGTGCGGGTTTCGCCCTTGCGGAGCGCGTAGGCGGCGTAGTCATAGCTGAGCCCCTTGAGGTTCAGCGCCGCCCGCACTCTGTACGAGGTAGAGGATCGGAAAAAGTTGTGCAGAATCAGGTTCATGCCCGGTTCCCGATGGTGATTTTGATCTCGGCGAGGCCGTCGACCGCGCCGGTGATGACATCGCCGGGCACAACCGGGCCGACGCCTGCGGGGGTGCCGGTCATGATCAGGTCACCGGGGGCGAGAGTCATCGAATGCGACAGGATCGAGATGTGTTCGCGCACGGACCAGATCAGGTCGGCGATGTCCGCGTCCTGTTTGATGTCGCCATTCACGGCCAGCCAGATGCGGCCCTGTTCGAGGCTGGGCACATCCGCCATGGGCACCAGCGGGGCGAGCGGGGCAGAGAGGTCAAAGGCTTTGCCCCAGTCCCAGGGTCGCCCCTTGTCCCGTGCGGCCAGTTGCAGGTCGCGGCGGGTGAGGTCGATGCCGACGCTGGCGCCCCAGATATGATCCATGACATCTGCTTCGGCGATGTTGCGCCCGGCTTTGCCGATGGCGACCACCAGTTCGATCTCGTAATGAAAATTCTCGGTCTCGGGCGGGTAGGGGACGGTGGCCCCGGTCTCCACCACCGCATCGGCGGGTTTGGTGAAGAAAAAGGGCGGATCGCGGTCCGGGTCCTTCCCCATTTCGCGGGCATGGGCGGCGTAGTTGCGGCCCACGCAGAAGATGCGCCGCACCGGGAAGCGGTCGTCGCTGTTCTTGACGGCGGCGCTGGCCTGGGGGGGTGGGGCAAAGACGTAGCTCATTCCTGGGCTCCTCTGTATTCGCGGAAGAGGCCGAGTTTTTCCTGCACGGGGCGGTCGGAGTAGCTGAAGAGCACAGCGTCGTCGTCTGCTTCGTGCCGGACCTCGTGCCAGCTGGGCACGACAAAGACGTCGCGCGGGCCCCATTCGACCAGCGTGTCGCGGATGCGGGTGCGCCCGCGCCCTTCGACACCCACAAACACGGTGGCGTCGGTGGCTCTGTAGGGGGCGGAGGTGAAGCCCTTGGGCATGAGTTGCAGGCAGGTGCCGATCGTGGGCATGGCCCAGCCGCCGTCGACCGGGTTGGCATAGCGCAGTTTCAGCCCGTGGCAGGGGTCCCAGGCTTCGGCCTTGCGCATCTGTTCGAGGGCCGCGCGGGACCGGTCGTAGGGGTAGTTGAAGATCGGGCTTGTGGGGGTCGTTTTCTCGTAACCCAGCGGCAGCATGTTGGCGCCATACCGCGCGAGGCTGTCGCCCGAGGGGGTGGCGATGGGCTGTTGGTCTTCGCCGTAGCCTTCGGCAAACGACGCGTCGAAGAACTGCACGATGGGAATGTCGAGCCCGTCGAGCCAAAAGATCGGGTCATCGGTCGTGTTGCCGTGGTCGTGCCATTCCCAGTTGGGTGTGATCACAAAGTCCCCGAACTGCATTTCGGTCTTTTCGCCACCCACTGCGGTGAAGCCACCCGAGCTTTCCAGCACGAAGCGCAGGGCTGATTGGGTGTGCCGGTGGGCGGGGGCCACTTCGCCCGGCATCACGCACTGAACCCCGCAATAGAGACTGGTTGTGACCTTGGACGACCCCTTGAGGCCGGGGTTTTCGAGGATCAGGACGCGGCGTTCCGCTTCCTTTGCCGTGATCAGGTCAGCGGCCTCGATCAGACGGGCGCGCACGCTGTCAAAGGACCATAGGTATGGCACGCAGTCGGATTTCGGTTCGGGCGTGATGATGCCGGACATGACCGACCAGAGCGCGCGCATCGATTCCGGTTCGATGGCGTCATAGAAGGCCTGCCGCGCGTGGTTGGTGGCTGGAGGGGCGTCGAGGGTCATGTCAGGTCTCCTGTGGGGCCGTCATGCGGCGCAGCGCCTGGCGGTCGATCTTGTCCGTGCCGGTCTTGGGCAGACTGTCGAGGTAGACGATGTCGCGCGGGTATTTGTGGGGCAGCAGCGCGGATTTGGCGTAGTCCTGCAGCTCACGCGTGAGGGTGGCGTCGGGGGTGTATCCAGTGGCCGGGGTGATCCAGGCGGTGATCGTCTGGCGCTTATCCGGCAGCTCAACGGCCTGCACGCAGGCTTCGACCACCTTGGGGTGTTCGTTGAGCGCCAGTTCGATTTCGAGCGGGTAGACCCATTGGCCGGAGACCTTGACCAGATCGTCGGCGCGGCCCCGGAAGAAATAGAAGCCATCCGCGTCCGCCACGAACCGGTCGCCGGTGTCGATCCAGCCGCCTTTCATGGTTTCGGCCGTCTTGTCGGGGCGGTTCCAGTAGTATTCGGCGCCCGACAGGCCGGTGACGTGCATGACGCCTTCTTCGCCCGGTTGGGCGATGGTGCCGTCGGGCTTGATCAGGCGCACGGCATAGCCATCGACCACTCGGCCCGCCGAGCCGTGTTTCTGAGTGCCTGCGTCGTTTGACAGGTAGATGTGCAGCATCTCGGTCGAGCCGAGCCCTTCGACGATGCGGTGCCCAAACCGGTCGGCCCAGGTGTCTGCGATATCTGCCGACAGCACTTCGGCTGCCGACAGACACATGCGGATCGGGGAGAGATCCGCTGTTTTGGCTGCATCGTGGCGGGCGAGGGCCGTGTAGACCGTGGGCAGGCCAAAAAGCAGCGTGGGTTTGTGTTTGGCGATCTGGTCAAAGCAGCGGTCGGGTGTGGGGCGACCCGTCAGCAGGACAGATGCCGCGCCGACGCTCAATGGGAAGAGGACCGAATTGCCGAAACCGTAGGCGAAGAAGATTTTCGGGATCGAAAAGCAGATATCGCCGGGGCCGATGTTCAGGATCTGGCGGGCATAGGTTGCGGCGACGTAAGCCGGGTCTTCGTGCGCGTGCACGATGCCCTTGGGCCTGCCTGTAGAGCCACTGGAATACATCCAGAAGGCCATGTCGCCACGCTTGGTCGGGTATTCGCCAAGTCTTGTGCTGGCAGTGGCCCAGGTCCGCGCGCTGGCGTCAAAGACCCGCTTGCAAGCGGTGCCAGCCAGTATTTCAGACCCAAAATGTTTAGTGAATGCGCCCGATACGATGACCGCGGTTGCGTCACTGTCTTCGAGGAAAAACCGGATCAGGTCCGGTGGGGACAGCGTGTTGATGAGCATTGGCACAATGCCCGCGCGCATGGCGCCCATGAGGGCCGCCACATGTGCCGGTTCGTCGTCCATGAAGAGCAGCACGCGGTCGCCCGGGCTGATGCCTGCCACCAGAAGGGCATTGCCGATCTGCGCGGCCTCGTCCGCGAGGTCGGCATAGGTCCATGCCCCGTCATCGTGCAAAAGCGCTGAGCGTGCGCTGTTGTGGGCGAGGTTGTCCCAGAGCAGCCGCGATGCGTTGTACTGCGCGGGGAGGTCAAAGTCGATGGTCTGGGCGAGGGTCTGAGGCGATGTCATGCGGCCTCCAGATCGATGCCGCGAGACTGGAGTTCGGCGGAAAAGGCAGGGGCCATGCGGCGCAGGCGGGTGGCATCCAGCCGTCCGGCGCGGCGGATATAGCTGAGGGC
>JBCDEK010000048.1:0-23334 GCA_039179785.1 Pseudomonadota bacterium
GCGCTGGAACATTGAGGCGTTGTTGGAGGCATTGAAGGCCTATCCGCGCGGTCGCAATTCGGAGCGGATCACATTTGAATACGTGATGCTGGATGGGGTGAATGATACCGATGAGGATGCGCATCGGCTGGTTGAATTGCTGAAAGGCATTCCGGCCAAGGTGAACCTGATCCCGTTCAACGAATGGCCCGGCGCACCTTACAAGCGGTCCTCGAACAACCGTATCCGCGCCTTTGCCAACATCATCTATCAGGCGGGTTACGCCAGCCCGATCCGCACCCCGCGCGGCGAAGATATCCTGGCGGCCTGCGGGCAGTTGAAGTCCGCCACCGAACGGGCGCGCAAGAGCCGCAAGGAGATTGCGGCGGAGGCGGGCTTGGGCACTTGAGAGCCAACTTACTTTGGCGACTGTTCTCGAAATGGTCACAATCTTTTCCCGTTTGCGCGCCAATGGCGCCTTGGTGTTTCGGCATGACACATTTTGGGGAAGGAAATGGAGTAAGGTTATGTCGATTGTTTTTGGACAAGATCGTTTTCTGGAAGCGCAGGTGCTTGATCTGGTGACGCGCGAGCGCACCCAAGCGTTGTCGCGGCGCGAGTGGAAACACCGTCTGGCCGGGTACGGCTATGGTATCCGCGAGACCGACGCGGGCGACGTTGTCGAAACGCTGCCGCACCGTGTTGTGGTTTGTAAGCTACCAATGGGCGCCGCTGCGTGAGTTATACCCGCGGTGGAGGTTTGGAGGCGTGACGCGCAGCCATGCCTTGCTGCAGCCCGTCAAGGAAGGCCACGACCACGGGTGTCATGGCAGAGTGTGGCAGATCGGGTTGCGCGACCTTTGGGGCGGGAGGCTTGACGCGCCGACCACTGCTTGAGATCGCCAGCAAGATCAGGCCGAGCCCGGAAAACCCGCCGCCGACCACAAGACATGCGGTGATCGGATCAGTCTGCGTCAGCAGATACAGAAACAGTGCCGAGGTCAGAAATCCGACCCCCGCAAGCATGAGCAGACCGCCAAGACCACCCAACGCGGCGCGCTGGGCAGTCTGAGCAATATTATCTTTGAGCGCTTGAAGCATCAGCTGCGACGCGCGGCCAGCAACCCGACGAGAAAACCGACACTTGCCGCGATGCCCACGGCCATCGCGGGCTGTCGGCGAATGGCATCTTCGGTCTGTGCATAGCCGTCTTCGGCAGCAGTGCGGACGGCGTCGCCCATCTCGGCGGCGCGCACCTGAGCCATTGTGGCCTGGTCTGCGGCGGCGGTCTTGAGTTTGGCCGCGGTGTTGGACGCCGCTGCGGCTGCGTCGTCTTTCTTTTGTGTTGCGACGTCGCCAATCAGCGCCGTCAATGTGGCGATATCAGACTTGATGGTTTCGATTTGCGCTGTCACATCTGTGGTGTCAGCCTTGCCATTGCGTGCGTGTGCCATTTCGGCCCTCCGGTTCAATCAACTGTTCGAAAGGTCAACGGGTCAGGCACATATTGGTTCCGAATTATCGGCCAGGCACCTCGCCACGCTTGTCTGTGGGGCCCCAGCTTTCGATATGGTCAATCGCCTCCTGGGCGGTGTCGACAAAGCGGAACAGATCGAGATCATCGGCCGAAATTGTGCCGGCGTCCGAGAGCGCGTCCCAGTTGATGATCCTTTCCCAAAAGGCGCGGCCAAAGAGCAGGAAGGGCACACGTTCCATCCGGCCCGTCTGGATCAGGGTCAGCGCTTCGAACAATTCGTCAAGCGTGCCGAAGCCGCCGGGAAAGACGCAGATGGCGCGGGCGCGCATCAGGAAGTGCATCTTGCGAATGGCGAAATAGTGGAAGTTGAAGCACAGGTCGGGTGTGACATAGGCGTTCGGTGCCTGTTCGAAGGGCAGCACGATGTTGAGCCCGATGGAGTGGCCGCCTGCGTCGACTGCGCCGCGGTTGCCCGCCTCCATCACACCGGGGCCGCCGCCGGTGACGATGACATTCTCGGTGCAACCACTGTCCTTGGACTTCAGCGTCATGAGGCGCGAAAACTCGCGGGCCTCGTCATAGAACTGCGACAGATCGGCGAGCGTTTGGGTGCGGGCATTGCCCTTGTGGACCGGGTCCGGGATGCGGGCGCCGCCGAAAAGCACGATGGTGGAGTTGATCCCCTGTTCGTTCATCAGCATTTCGGGTTTCAACAGTTCAAGCTGCAGACGCACCGGGCGCAGTTCGTCGCGGCACAGAAACTCTTCGTCGGCAAAGGCAAGCCCGTAGGCCGGCGACCGGGTCTGTGGCGTGTCGGGCACGCCTTCGGCGGCTTTGCGGTCTGTGTGCGCGTCGCGGAACGGACTGCGGTTGTCGTCTTTCATATGCTTCTCTCGATTATGATATAATTGTTTGTGTTCAGGCACGACACTAGTCTGACTGTAGTGGTTTTGAAAATCGGAAGAACGCGAACTATGCGCTTGTGTCATTTGGTCTATTCTTCGCGACGTGCGTCGCAGAGTGCTGACGATCTCAAAGATATTTTTGAGACGGCACATAGCAATAATGCGAAACGCGGGGTCACGGGCGCTTTGTTCGTGCAGGAAAAGCACTTCTTTCAGGTTTTGGAGGGTCCGCAGGATGAGCTTCTGAGCTTGTTTGCGCGCCTGATGGACGACCCACGCCACACGTGTGTGACGATGACGTTGTTCGAAGAGCTGAACTACCGTATGTTTGACCAGTGGGCGATGGCCGAGTTCAACGACGACAACCCCGACATTGCCAAGATCTTTGACACCTATTCGATGGATTTTGCGGCGCAGTCGATCCCGTCAGGGGTGGCGATGTGGCAGATGTTGAATGACATGGCCCGCGCGGTCCTGAAGCCGACATACGCGACAGACTGGGCGTGACCTTCGGCACGTGCGGCGGTATGGAGGGGCGAATCCAATGCCGGAGAGCCAGAGATGTCCAACGCACAGCTTGAAACCGCAATCGAAGCCGCTTGGGAGGCCCGCGACACCATCACCCCCGCCACGACAGGCGAGGCGCGCGAGGCTATCGAGGATACGCTGAACGCTTTGGACAGCGGAAAGTTGCGCGTGGCCGAGCGGCAGGACAGTGGCGACTGGCATGTGAACCAGTGGGCGAAGAAGGCTGTGCTGCTGGGGTTCCGCATCAAGGACATGGAACAGCAGGACGGTGGCCCGCAAGGCGGAGGCTGGTGGGATAAGGTCGACAGCAAGTTCATGGGCTGGGGCGAAAACCGCTGGAAAGAAGCGGGATTTCGCGCCGTCCCGAACTGCGTTGTTCGCAAATCGGCGTTCATTGCGCCGGGCGTTGTACTGATGCCGTCATTTGTCAATCTGGGCGCTTATGTCGACGAGGGCACGATGGTCGACACCTGGGCTACGGTCGGGTCCTGCGCGCAGATCGGCAAGAACGTGCACTTGTCAGGTGGCGTGGGCATCGGCGGCGTGCTTGAGCCGATGCAGGCGGGCCCGACGATCATCGAAGACAACTGCTTTATCGGCGCGCGGTCCGAAGTGGTCGAGGGCTGTATTGTGCGCGAGGGGTCGGTTCTGGGCATGGGTGTGTTCATCGGCCAGTCGACCAAGATCGTGGACCGCGAAAGCGGCGCGGTCATGTATGGCGAAGTGCCCAGTGGGTCGGTTGTCGTGGCCGGGTCGATGCCGTCGAAAAACGGGATCAACCTTTACTGTGCAGTCATCGTGAAGCGTGTGGACGAGCGCACCCGATCCAAAACCTCGATCAACGAGTTGCTGCGCGACTAGGCGGAACAAATTGGGCCTGTCATTCGTTGTCGGTGCAGATTGGCACAAGGAGATACCCAATGACGGGACTGGGTTGGTTTGCAGCGATCATCGTGGGTGCGCTTGCGGGGTGGATCGCGGAAAAGATCATGAAGACGGATCATTCACTGTTGTTGAACATCGTGTTGGGGATCCTGGGCGCGGTCGTGTTCAACGCGATCCTTACCTTTATCTTCGGGTCTTCGCTGGGCGGCTGGATTGGTCAACTGTTTGTGGGCGTCGTTGGTGCGTGCCTTCTGATCGCGGTCGGACGTGCGGTGCGCAGCGCCTGACGCTTTCACCGGCTTTTGAATTCAGCTAGGGCTGGCGCAGTTCAACTGCGGTAGCCCTTTTTGATGTCGAACACCTCTTCTGAATCTGCGGGCCGCCAACAGGTGATCGACGACCTTTTGGCGTTGATCCGCAAGCATGCCACGGATGCGTTGCTGAACGAGGTCGCGTGCGGCGACAGCTACGCCGGTGAAGCTGACATTTTGAAACATCGCGCTGCGTTGGATGATCTACGTGATCATCATGGCTGGCGGTTGGAGCGGCAGCCGGAAAACACTTGGTATCCGAGTGAGCCGATTGAGTTGATAGCCTATGCGGTCGACGGGTATTCGAAACTGGCCGAAATGTGCTGCAATGCGCTTTTGATGGTCGCCGAGTTGGATGGTGCCGAACATGACCACATGGCTTACCGATGGTTTCAAACGCCGGGTGAGGCGTGGTTTCGCGCCTTGGACAATCCGTGGCGGACGGCGCTGTTGACTGGTTTTGCCGTTTTGCACGCTGAATCGAACGCGTTGGAACGCGCATTCTGGTCGGCGCCGGATGCCAAAGGCCAATGGATTGAACCGCCGGAGGGATGGCATGAGTGAAAAGAAGAAATCTCGCCAGCAGGTTTATACGCTGTTGGTGCAAATCGGGCGCAAGGCAGGTGATGGATTGCCAGACGCCGCGACGGGGGCGGCATTGATGTGCTTTGCCTCTGGCGTGGACGAGGCGGAGGCGGTGCGGGAAACCGTTGCGCTGCTGAAACAGGCGGACACTGCGCCGCTGGATGTGACGGGGTACGGCACGTTGGACGAGCGTTTGGCGGAAGGGCACGAGATTGATGGCGAAGAGCGTGGGCTGATGCAGCGGGCGCTGGATGAAAACGCCGTCATCGTGGCGCAGGTGACGCCCTTTTTCGATCAGGATTAGGCGCGGCGAAAGGCCAGCAAGAGCGCGGTGTCTTTGGCATGATCGCCCGACGCATTGGGGCCGTAAATAACGACTTCGGTTGTGCTGAGGTCGGAGATATCAGGCTCTAACAAGGCTAACTTTGCCTCGAAACCCGTCGCGACGTAGTGTCTTGCGTTGACCGAGACAACAATCCAGCCGCGAGGTTTCACGGCTGCGAGCATGTGGTCGATCCCCTCGGGGCCGACATGCCCGTTGGTGAACGTGCCGGAACTGACCGCGCCTTGATAAAGCCCATCCGGTGTCGCCAGCCCGTCAAAGATATTTTCAACGCGGGTGGCGCGATAGATTTCTTTGGTTGCCGCCACCTGAAGCATATCGGCCGAGATGTCGGTGCCGTCCACCACCTCGATCCCCCGTGCCCGCAGCGCAGCCCCGCACAGGCCCGTGCCCGCACCCACGTCAAGCACCGGGCCGAACCCGCCGATGTTCACGAAGTGTCGCGCGACCTGTTCGTGCAGGATATAGTCACTATTCCGGGCGAAATCGCTGTCATAGGTGTCGGCCCAGGTGGCATAGAGTTGTACCGAATCCTCGGGTGTTTCCAGCGCATAGGCGGCATCGAGTGAGGGGTCTTTGGTCATGGTGGGATTAGGCGGCGGCGCGCTCATCTTGGCAAGGGTCTTGTGCCCGAGCGCGCGGCGCGCCACCTATGGGCCATGACGAAGACACTACTTTCCTTTGGTCACGGATATTCGGCCAAGGCGTTGACGACACTGCTTTTGCCGCAGGGGTGGCGCGTGATTGGCACCACGCGGACCGCTGAAAAGGCAAAGCTTCTGCGGGACACGGGCGTCGAGCCGCTGATCTTTCCCGGTGCGGATGTGACGGGCGCGATTGAAAGTGCGACGCATCTTTTGATCTCGGCTGGTCCGGATGCAGAGGGCGATCCGGTGCTGCGCGAGGTCGGAGATGCGATCCGGGCGCGGGCGTCACAGTTCGAATGGGTGGGCTATCTGTCGACCACCGGCGTTTACGGCGATCATCAAGGCGCATGGGTGGACGAAGAGACGGCGCTGGCCCCGTCCACACGCCGCGGCCAGTGGCGAAAGGAGGCAGAGGCCGCTTGGGCCGCCATTCCGCGCTTGCCGCTGCACATCTTTCGCTTGGCAGGGATTTATGGACCGGGCCGGGGGCCCTTTGCCAAGGTACGGGCAGGCACGGCGCGGCGCATCATCAAGCCGAACCAGGTGTTTTCGCGCATCCATGTGGATGACATTGCACAGGTGGTCGCCGCATCAATTGCGCAGCCTGCCCCCGGCACGGCCTATAATGTCTGCGACGACGACCCGGCGCCGCCGCAGGATGTGATCGCACATGCCGCACATCTTCTGGGCTTGCCCGCCCCTCCGGCCGAGGATTTCGAAACCGCTGAAATGACCCCCATGGCGCGCAGCTTTTATGCCGAGAGCAAGCGTGTGCGGAACGATCGGATCAAGGATGCGTTGGGTGTGAAACTGATCTACCCCAGCTACAAGGAAGGGCTGGCAGCCTTGCTGCGGCACCCGGAATGACCCTCGACGATGCGCGCACCTTGAACCACCTTCTGGATGCGCTGGACGCGGCAGGCGAAGGAGAAAAGGTGTCGGTTCAGAACATTCTAGACGAGATCGGAGATCGGTCGATCATGCCCGTCGTGTTGGCGGTGTCGATCTTGCTGGTGTCACCGTTGTCGGGCATCCCCGGCATGCCAACGCTGTCGGCCATTGTGCTGATGCTGCTGATCGGTCAGGCGCTGGCCGGGCGCAGACATCTTTGGCTGCCGTCTTTTCTAAGTCAGCGCCGGGTGTCGCGCGCCAAGCTGCACAAAGCGACGGGGTGGTTGCGCAGTCCGGCGTCCTGGTTTGATCGACATTCGCATCCGCGCCTGCGTGTCCTTGCCCTAAACCCGCTGCGGCAGGTGGCATTGCTGTTTTGCCTGCTGATCCCGATCACCTGGCCCTTTTTCGAGTTGATCCCCTTTTTCACCTCGTTTGGGGCAGGCGCTGTCGCGCTGTTGGCGTTTGGTCTGCTCACGCGGGACGGGTATTTCCTGATCGCTGGGTATGCCGTGGCCTGCGGGATCGGTGTTGCGCTGATTTCACTGGTTCAAGCAGCGACGTAGGGCCGCCAGATCCGGTAGAGCACGGCGCCGACAAGCCCAAACACCGCCAGCAAGCCAAGTGCCGTGGCCCCGTTCATCGCATAAAAGCCCGCCCGCTCAGCCCATTCCATGGAGTTTAGAAACGGGTAGGGCAGGCCGCTGGTCACGTCACCTTCGGGTCGCGTGTTAAAGCGCTGCACGAACAGCTCGGCCCATGTGACATAGGTCGCCACAATAGCCATCAGCGGCAGGGCGGCGCGCCAGACCCGGCGGAAGACACGGCCAAAAAACAGGGCGTCGATGATCTGCAAGGCGGGGCCAAGCGCATGCAGGTAGTACTGTAGCCACCAATCGATGGCACCGTTGCCATTCACCAAAGATGGATCGGTGAAGTAGAGCCGCCAGTAGAGGAACACGACCATCATGTTCAGCACGGCGGCGCACATGGCCGTCACCTCGTGCCTGCGCGTGATCCGGTGCTCGCTGAGCGCAAGCATCCGGCTGGCGGCGAAGAAGGACAGGAACAGCGCCCAGATCGTCAGGTAGCGAAAAGGACCGCCCGGGCCGCTCCAGGAACCGAGCAAGAGTTGCTGCAGGCAGTACCCGGCGGCCAGCAGGAACACGATCCAGCGGTATATCAGAACGGGGCGGCTGTGGATGTCCATGGGGGTGGGCCTCTGAATATGTGACCCTAACACTGGCCGATTGAGGCCCTGGCACGCAAGCCTTAGGCGCGCACCTCACCGATTGACGTCACGCCAAGGACATTTAGCACCTTTGCTTCGATATGGTCGGCGTTCATGCCTGCGACGGCATACATGTCGGCGGGGTTTGCCTGATCAATGAAGATGTCGGGCAGCACCATCGAGCGGAATTTGAGGCCGGTGTCGAACACGCCTTCCTCGGCCAGAAGCTGGGCAACGTGGCTGCCAAAGCCGCCAACTGCGCCTTCTTCGATGGTGATCAGCGCCTCGTGGTTGGCGGTAAGGCCAAGGATCAGCTCGCGGTCCAGCGGCTTGGCAAAGCGGGCGTCAGCGATGGTTGGCGTGATCCCTTTGGCAGCGAGGTTCTCGGCTGCCTTTTGCACCTCTTCCAGACGGGTGCCAAAGGACAGCAGTGCGACGCCCTTGCCTTCGTGGATCATGCGGCCCTTGCCGATCTCAAGCGGGGTGCCGCGTTCGGGCATGTCGACGCCGGTGCCTTCGCCGCGCGGAAAACGGAAAGCGATGGGGCCATCGGTGTGGGCCGCTGCTGTGGCGACCATGTGCGCCAATTCCGCCTCATCCGCGGCCGCCATGACGGTGAAGCCCGGCAGGTTCGACAGATACGCGACGTCGAAAGCGCCCGCGTGGGTCGCCCCGTCGGCCCCCACCAGCCCGGCGCGGTCGATGGCGAACCTGACGGGCAAGCGTTGAATCGCCACATCATGCACCACCTGATCGTAGCCGCGTTGCAGGAAGGTCGAGTAGATGGCGCAGAAGGGCTTCATCCCACCCGCTGCCAATGCAGCGGAGAAGGTCACGCCATGCTGTTCTGCAATGCCCACGTCAAAGCATCGGCTGGGATAGCGTTCGGCAAAGAGGTTCAGACCCGTGCCGTCCGGCATGGCGGCGGTAACGGCGCAGATCTTGTCGTCGGCCTCTGCCTCTTTGATCAGATGCTGGGCGAACACCTTGGTGTAGCTGGGGGCGTTTGACGGCGCTTTCTTCTGTTCGCCCGTGATCACGTCGAACTTGGACACGCCGTGCCCCTTATCGCGGGCGGTCTCTGCCGGAGCGTAGCCTTTGCCCTTTTTAGTGAGCACATGGATCAGGATGGGACCGGTGGCGCGCTCTTTCACAGTGCGCAGAACGGGCAGCAACTGGTCCATGTCGTGCCCGTCGATGGGGCCAAGATAGCTGAAGCCCAGTTCTTCGAAGAGCGTGCCACCGACCGCCATGCCCTTGAGCATGTCCTTGGCCCGCTTGGCACCTTCACGGAACGGTTCGGGCAGCAGGCTGACGGCGCCCTTGGCTGCTGCCTTGAGATCCTGGAACGGGTTCTGAGCGTAGAGCCGCGACAGATAGGACGACATCGCGCCAGTCGGCGGGGCGATGGACATCTCGTTATCGTTCAGGATGACAATCAGCCGTTTTTTCAGGTGGCCCGCATTGTTCATCGCTTCATAGGCCATGCCAGCGCTCATGGACCCGTCGCCAATCACCGCAATGGCGTCGCCCGATCCTTCGGGCGGTTGGCCGCCAAGGTCGCGGGCCACGGCAAAGCCCAAAGCCGCACTGATCGATGTGGAAGAGTGCGCCGCGCCAAAGGGGTCGTAGGGTGACTCAGAGCGTTTGGTGAAGCCGCTGAGGCCGTCCTTCATCCGCAAAGTCCGGATGCGGTCGCGGCGTTCGGTCAGGATTTTGTGGGGGTAGCATTGGTGGCCCACGTCCCAGATCAGTTTGTCGCGCGGGGTGTCGAACACGGCATGCAGGGCGACGGTCAGTTCAACCACGCCAAGGCCCGCGCCCAAGTGCCCGCCGGTGACGGACACGGCAGAGACGGTTTCGGCACGCACTTCGTCCGCGATTTGACGCAGTTGGGCGTCGCTGAACTTTTTCAGGTCGGCAGGCCGGTGCACGGTGTCGAGAAGCGGGGTATTGGGGCGGTTTGACATATGCGTCTCTAATTCTTGCGGGTCACGACAAAGCGGGCAGCGTCCCGCAATATGTCGGCGTCCGATTGGTATACATGTAAGGCATCGCAGGCTTCGGTCACGAGTTGGTCAGCGCGGCGTTTCGCCTCGTCCAGACCAAGGAGCGACACAAACGTAGCTTTGCCCGCGTCCGCGTCCTTGCCCGTGGCCTTGCCCATGGTTTCGGCGTCACTTGTCACGTCAAGCACGTCGTCGGCGATCTGAAAGGCAAGGCCCAGGGCGCGGGCATAGGATTGCAGCGGTCCAAGGTCGGCCTGTGCCATGCGCGCACCAGCGGTGGCGGACCATTCGATCAAGGCACCCGTTTTACCCCTTTGCAGAGCCGTAATTTCGTCGAGTGCCAGGGGCGCATTTGCCGTTTCGGCGGCGATGTCGAGCGCTTGACCCAGCACCATGCCCTGAGCGCCGGACGCCTTGGCCAGCGATTGGGCGAGGTCGGCGCGCACGTCGCCATTGCCGACATCGGGATGCGTGCTGAGTTCAAAGGCCAGCGTTTGCAGCGCGTCGCCGGCCAATACAGCGGTCGCTTCGTCCCATTTGACATGAACGGTGGGTTCACCACGGCGCAGATCATCGTCATCCATGCAGGGCAGATCGTCGTGGACCAGCGAATAAGCGTGTAGCGCTTCTATCCCGGTCGCGGGCCAAATCGCCTTGTTAGGGTCTATGTCGTGCAGTCGTGCGCTTTCGATCACCAGAAAACCGCGCAGCCTCTTGCCGCCTTTGGTGGCATGGATCATAGCATGGGTGACCGGCACGTCATCAAGCGCCGACAGCACAGCATCAAAGCGCGCCTGAATGGCGGTGGCCGCGTCACTCAGCCGTTGTCGAAACATAAGATCAGAGGCCTTCAACCGGTTTCAGGCCCGTGGGGTTGCCATCGGCATCGGTGGTAATGGCGGCGACCTTTTCTTCGGCTTCACGCAGCTTTGTCTCGCACCGCTTCTTGAGCAGCGCGCCGCGTTCATAAAGCTTGATGGAGTCGTCCAGCGCCACGTCGCCCCGCTCCAACTGGCCCAGCACCTGTTCCAGTTCGGCCATCGCTTCTTCGAAGCTCATCTCGTCTACGGGGCGGTCAGTCATGTGGAGGCCTTCATCAGCGATTGGACATGGGCGCGGGCGCAGGCCGCCAGCGCGTCCAGATCATAACCGCCTTCCAGTACCGACACCACCCGGCCTTTGCACAGCGTTTGTGCAGCTTGCGTGAGCATATCGGTGAGGTGCGTATAGGTGTCCGTCGTCCAGTTAAGTTGCGCCAACGGATCGTCCTGATGCGCGTCGAACCCGGCAGAGATCAAAATAAGCTCTGGTTGATGTTTAATCAGCGCGGGGATGACCTGCCGTTCATATTCGGCAATCGCATGAGCACCATCGGTGTGCGGTGCCAGCGGGATGTTCAGCACCGTGCCGTGCGGGCCGCGATCCGAGGCTTGACCGGTTCCGGGCCAAAGCGGCATTTGCTGAGAGGTGATGACAAGTGCGCGTGGATCATCCTGTAGGAGCGCCTGTGTCCCGTTGCCGTGATGGACGTCGAAGTCGACCACAGCAACCCGCGACAAGCCATGTACCTCCAGCGCGTGCTTGGCCGCGATGGCGAGGTTCCCAAAGATGCAAAACCCCATGGGTAGAGACTGTTCTGCGTGGTGCCCGGGTGGGCGCATGGCTACAAAGGCATTGGTGACCTCCTCGTCCAACACCATGTCGACGGCCTTGACCGCCCCACCGGCTGCGCGCCAAACCGCGCGCTCTGATGTGGGCGACAGGAAGGTCTCGGCATCCGTGTCCCGATCAAGCTCCGCATAGCCCTCGCTCGGCACCTTGGCGCGCACGAAGTCGATGTAGTTCTGCGGATGGCACAGCGCGATAGAGCCGTCGTCGGCCAAAGGCGGATCAACGCGCACGAGGTCCAGATCAGCCAGCGCGCGCTGGATGTAGTCAAGCCGGGCCACCTGTTCGGGCATGCCGGGTGGCGTGACGTGCAAAAGGCCGTCGGCGTGGGTTAGCAAGGCAGTGGCCATCTTTGTCATATCCCTCCGTCTTGGCCGCCCGGTGGCAAGCCTGTTCCTTTGGCACGGATGTGTTTGACCCAAGCGCTTACGCGGTCATCGGCGAGGACGTGAACCGGGAAGCGTCGTGGATCGTCACAAGCTTTTTCCAAAACGATGAGTTCCAACCGGTCAGGCTCGGTCGCGAGGATACGTTCGATGGTGGATTGACGGGCATCCGTGAGCATCTGGTCGAGTGCGTTTGCGTGATGCTGACGCATGTGGTCGCGGAGATATATCAGTGACCAATCCAAGGTATGTGTGCTCTAGTCCGGTGCCAGCATATAGCCCGCACCCCGCACTGTTTGCAGATAGCGGGGTTGCTTGGGGTTGGTTTCGATCTTGCGCCGCAGCCGCGTGATCTGCACGTCGACCGCGCGTTCCTGCGCCTGTCCCCGGTCACGGCCCAAATCCTCGACCAGTTTGGCACGGGTGATCGCCTCACCCGGTTTGGCGGAGAAGATCTTCATCAACTGCATTTCGGTCGCGGTCAGCCGGACAAGGTCTTCGCCCTGCCACATCTCGCCCCGCTCCATGTCATAGCGAATGGGGCCGAGGGTGAGGATTTTGGGCGCAGCTTCTTCCGGGGCCACATCGGGTACCCGGCGCAGGATGGCGTTGATGCGCAGCAACAGCTCTTTGGGTTCAAAAGGTTTTGCCAGATAGTCGTCGGCACCTGCCTCCAGCCCCTCGATCCGGTTGCCGGTCTCGCCCTTGGCTGTGAGCAGCAGGATTGGTGTCGCGTGCGTTTCCCGCAGGGACCGGCACAGGCTCAAACCATCTTCGCCCGGCATCATCACGTCCAGCACGATGAGGTCGAAATCCAGCCCCGACAACACGCGCCGCGCATGGGCCGCATCGCGCGCCGCGCTGACCAGGAATCCATTCCGCATCAGGAACTTTTGCAGCAGGCTGCGAATGCGCTCATCATCGTCGACAATCAGCAGGTGGGTATCAAAGTCACTCATGCACCGCTCTCCTTAAGTCTTTGATAGGTCCGATGCATTTCCGTGTCCATCATTGCCTCAAGCACGGTGCGAAAGCCTGCCACTGCTTCGGGTCCCGCGTCGCGAAAGGCCGCACGCATACGGGCACGTTGTGCGTCTGACAGCCGCCCTTCGAGCGCGTGCCCATCCTCAGTCAGGAACAGGTGCCGCTCGCGTTTGTCGGATTTGCCTACGCGGCTTTCGACCAGCCCGTCTTCTATCAACGTGCGCAATACCCGGTTGAGCGACTGTTTGGTGACACCAAGGATGTTGAGCAAATTATTGACCGTCGTGCCGGGGGCGCGATTAATAAAATGAACGGCACGGTGATGCGCGCGGCCATATGCCATGTCGGCGAGGATCCGGTCCGGGTCAGCGGTGAAACCGCGATAGGCAAAAAACATCGCCTCGATCCCCTGTCGCAATTGCTCGTCGGTGAGGAAAAGCAGATTTTCTCCACCTCTGGTGGTGGTTGCCCGTCCGTCGTCCATTCCCGCCCCCATAGAGTGCCGTCTTTTGTGGCAGTTTAAGTCAGTCTTGTTGACATTCCAACAGCGAAGCGATATCGAATCGCAGGTTTTGCGCAACTTTATGACCGTATCGGACCTAAGGGCGCAACAAATGCAAATTCGGAGGGTGCCATGGCAGGCTATGATGATCGCGACGGGAAAATCTGGATGGACGGCCAGCTGGTCGACTGGCGCCAGGCGAACGTGCATATTCTGACGCATGCCATGCACTACGCGTCGTCGGTATTCGAAGGTGAACGTGCGTATAACGGCAAGATTTTTCTCAGCCGTCAGCATTCAGAGCGTCTGCACTTTTCCGCGGGAGAGCTGGATTTCCAGATCCCCTACACAATTGACGAGATTGAGGCCGCCAAGCAGGAAGTGCTGACCGCGAACGGTCTCACGGATGCCTATGTGCGTGCCGTGGCGTGGCGCGGGGCGGGCGAAGACATGGGTGTCGCGTCTGCAAAAAACCCTGTCCATCTGGCCATCGCGGCGTGGGAATGGGGCAGCTACTATGGCGACGCCAAGTATAAGGGCGCCAAGATCGACATCGCCAAGTGGAAGCGCCCCAGCCCCGAGACGATCCCGGTGCATGCCAAGGCGGCAGGTCTTTACATGATCTGCACAACGTCCAAACACGCGGCCGAGGCCAAAGGGTGTTCTGACGCGCTGTTCATGGATTACCGCGGCTACGTGGCCGAATGCACAGGGGCGAACATCTTTTTCGTCAAAGATGGGGAGGTGCACACCCCCAAGGCAGATGTGTTCCTGAACGGCCTGACCCGTCAGACGGTAATCGGGCGGTTGCAGGACAAACAGATCAAGGTGCACGAACGCGTCATCATGCCGGAAGAGCTGGAAGGCTTTGAACAGTGCTGGCTGACTGGGACAGCCGCCGAGGTGACACCGGTGGGCCAGATCGGTGAGTATAATTTCGAAGTCGGTACGATGTGTCGGGACGTGGCCGAGGACTACGAGAAGCTGGTGCGGGAATAAAATGGACTACGACGCCTTCGCGCTTGAGTGGGAGGCGGCCTGGAACTCACACGATCTGGATCGCATCCTCGTACACTACGCTGAGGATGTGATTTTTCGCTCACGAAAGGCGATGCAACTTGTTGGGCATGGTGAATTGCACGGCAAGACTGCCCTGCGCGCCTATTGGTCGCGTGCGCTAGAGCGACAACCTGACCTGTCTTTCGTCGTTGTTGATGTGATGCATGGGCATGGAATGATGGTTCTGACCTACCGCAATCAAAGAAGCGTTTTGGCGGCGGAAACTCTGCGCTTTGGGTCAGACGGGTTGGTTGTCGAGGCATCCGCGTGCCACAAGCCCTAACCCTTCGGGTCGGTCACCGCCCGTGCCCTGCTGCGCCCGCCACCCAATTGCCGTTCACGCCAGATGATGATCACGCCGCCCAGCACCACGAGTGCGGCGCCCAAAATCGTCTCTAGTGTGGGGATTTCGGCGAAAATCAGATAGCCGATCAAGGCGGCAAAGATCAGCGACGTGTAATCGAACGGCGCCAGCATGGACGCCGCTCCAAAGCGGTAGCTCGCAGTGACCATAATTTGCGCCACGCCGCCGATCAGACCCGCACCGACCAACAGCGCCAGGTCTGTCCCCGCGGGGACAACCCAGCCAAAGGGAAGGCTCAGCAGGCTCAACACCGTGGCTGTCAGCGAGAAATAGAAAACGATGGCGGCCGTATGCTCGGTCTTGACCAATGTGCGGATGTGAATTTGCACAAACGCGCGCAGGATCGACGCACCAAGAACAAAAAGCGCGCCCAGCGTCCCAGCCGTTCCGATATCTTCAAGCGACAGGCGCGGCCAGATCACGATCATAACGCCAACCAGTCCCAGAGCGACCGCGCTGATACGGAATAGTCGAACGCGCTCGCCCAGCATGATCGCCGCGAGGATAACTGTGAACATGGGCGTCGCGTAACCAATAGCCGTCACTTCGGGCAAGGGCAGCAGGCCAAGTCCAGCAAAGGTGAGCGCCATGGCTGTCGTTCCGAAAAGGCCCCGCCATATATGCCCCTTGAGGTTCTTAGGTGTGAGTGCCTCGCGCATCTCTCCGGCGCGCCAGATCCAGGCGATGATAATCGGCATGGCAAAGAATGAGCGGAAGAAAACGGCTTGGCCCGATGGCACGTTCTGCGTTGCAACCTTGATCATCGCGGCCATGACCATGAACAGAAAAACCGCCATCAGCTTCAAGGCGATGGCGGTTCCGGGCTTGTTCTGAGTGGTGGGGGCTTTCATCTCTTCCGATCCATGTAGGGCCGGAAGAGGTTTGGCAAGGGATCAGTTCAGCTTGGCGACGCCAAGGGGCACGCTAAACTTCTCACACCAGATGTAGACTTCGTTGAACTCGGATACGTCTATCCCCGCAGGCACAACAAAAGACTGCGCGCCGGTCAGATTGCCCAGCTTGCCGGAATCCGTGTTGCCATTGAAGTGGCCGTCTTTGCCCAGACCCACGCGAGGATCAGGGGCACCGTCGAGGCTGAAGTCCTCGCCCAGCACAATTGTGTGGCTGCCATCGTCGTTCTTGATCACTTTGACCGATCCGGTGGTGATGTGGTCCGATGCGCCGGTGAAGGTGCCTTTGGACAGGGTTCCAGCCGATGCGGGGGCCACCACAAAGCCAAGAATGATGGCGAGGGTCAGGGCGAGGGTTTTAAAAGCATTAAACATGTTGACTTCCAATCTGGACTACTTGGTTCCTAACTATGTACTACCTTTGGGAACTGATCGATACAAAACACAAAGCTGTGAGTTCTGGACTATACAGTTCCTAATGCTATATTAAGCGTCGGACATCGGGGACATCACATGGCGAGACCAAGAACATTCGACATCGACGACGCGCTGGAGAAAGCGATGCACGTCTTTTGGGCGCACGGGTACGAGGGCGCATCCCTACCGGACCTTCTGGATGGGATGGGGCTGACACGCGGCAGCCTCTACAAGGCGTTTACAGACAAAAAGACGCTTTTTCTGAAGGTGCTGGAACGCTACGAAATGCAAGCCGTCAAGGCGGGTGTTGCGATGCTGGGCAATCCTGCGATCCCCAACGGGGCGGAACGGATCATGTCCATGTTTCAAGGGTCATATCAGCGGGTGTTGGATGGCGACGCACGCGGGTGCCTGCTGTGTACGGCCGCTGCGGGGCCAAGCACCTATGATGACGAAATTGCCAAGGCAGTGTCCCGGGGTTTGGGTGAGTTGCGCGATGGGGTACATACCGCGCTGGGCGCGTCACCCAAACATGCGACGCTGACCCCGGCAGAGCGGGGCGCCTTGGCGGACATGATCATTGCGCAATATGTCGGCTTGCGCACCATGGCGCGGGCCCGGGTTGATCACGATACGCTGCACAATATCGTTCGGTCTGTTGGCGTAATGCTCGCCTAACCGATCTTTCCGCGCACCCCACCCGTTTGCCCGCGATCGAGCAGCACGTGATCGAGGATCACACAGGCCATCATCGCCTCGCCCACCGGTACGGCGCGGATGCCGACACAGGGGTCGTGGCGGCCCTTGGTGATGATCTCTGCCGCTTCGCCAGACTTCGTGATGGTCTTGCGCGTTTGTAGGATGGACGAGGTTGGCTTGACCGCAAAGCGCACCACGATGTCCTGCCCGGTCGAGATACCGCCAAGGATGCCACCCGCATGGTTTGACGCGTATTCAGGCCCGTCCGGCCCCATCGTGATTTCGTCTGCGTTTAGTTCGCCCGTCAGCATGGCTGCAGACATGCCTTCACCAATCTCGACCCCTTTGACGGCGTTGATGGACATCATCCCGGCGGCCAGATCAGTGTCTAACTTGCCATAGACCGGGGCGCCGAGACCTGCCGGCACGTTGCGTGCGACCACTTCAATCACCGCACCGACGGACGACCCTGACTTGCGTAACCCGTCGAGGTAATCGGCCCAGGTTTCGGCGGCCTTTGCATCGGGCACCCAGAACGGGTTTTGGTCGATCTGGTCCCAGTCGAAACTGTCGCGGTTAATCTCGTGCGTGCCCATGCGGGTCATGTAGCCCTTGATCTCAATCCCCGGCACCAGCGTGTCCAGAGCCGCACGCGCCAGACCACCTGCAGCCACACGCGCTGCGGTTTCGCGGGCCGAAGACCGCCCACCCCCGCGATAGTCGCGAATGCCGTATTTCTGCCAATAGGTGATGTCTGCATGACCCGGGCGGAACTTTTCGGCGATGTCGCCATAGTCCTTCGACCGCTGGTCGGTGTTCTCGATCATCAGTTGCACGGGCGTGCCCGTGGTTTGCCCGTCGAACACGCCCGACAGGATTTTCACGGCATCGGGCTCACGCCGCTGGGTGGTGTATTTGTTCTGACCCGGTTTGCGCTTATCCAGCCAGTGCTGAAGCATCGCCTCGTCCAGCGCGACCCCCGGCGGGCAGCCATCGACCGTGGCCCCAAGCGCGGGCCCGTGGCTTTCGCCCCATGTGGTCACGCGGAAAAGATGGCCAAAACTGTTGATCGACATGGGGTTGCTCCTTTGCCGGACCCGTCTAGCGATGCGTTGCCCGCCGCTCAAGGCGTTTTCCGCTTGCGGCGTGGCGATACGCGCCCTAGCTATTGCCGTACCTCGGGGTGCCATGACTGGGCTGAGATGCGTGATGCGAACCCGTTGAACCTGAACCGGTTAACACCGGCGGAGGGAAGGTTTGGATCATCCCAAGAGCCTTATCCCGCCGCCTCTGAACTTGGAGGATGCGATGAAGTATCTGATGACGACTGCCGCTATGCTGTACGCAAGCGCGGCCTGGGCCGAAACGCCCGTGTTGAAAGTCTATACCTACGACAGTTTCGTGAGCGATTGGGGCCCGGGCCCTGCGGTCGAAGCCGCGTTTGAAGAGGTGTGCGCTTGCGATCTGGAATTGATTGGCGCGGGCGACGGGGCCGCCTTGTTGGCGCGGATCAAGCTGGAAGGCGCGCGGTCAGACGCGGACGTGGTGCTGGGTCTCGACACCAACCTGGTTGCTGCGGCGAAAGAAACGGGCCTGTTCGCACCTCATTCGGTTGAGGCGGACTATACCCTACCGGTGGAATGGAGCGATGATACCTTTGCCCCCTATGACTGGGGTTATTTCGCCTTTGTCCACGACGCGGACATGGACGCGCCGTCGAGTTTCAAGGAGCTGGCCGACAGTGATCTGAAAATCGCCATTCAGGACCCGCGGTCGTCGACCCCCGGTCTGGGCCTGCTGATGTGGGTCAAGGCGGCTTATGGCGATGAGGCTCCGGCCATCTGGGACGGATTGTCGGACAATGTACTGACCGTGACCAAAGGCTGGTCGGAAAGCTATGGTCTGTTTCTTGAGGGCGAAGCCGACATGGTGCTGTCCTACACCACGTCCCCTGCCTATCACCTGATTGCCGAAGAGGATGCGTCCAAAGCTGCAGCCGCCTTTGACGAAGGGCATTACATGCAGGTCGAGGTGGCCGGGAAACTGGCGGCGACGGATCAGCCTGAATTGGCGGATCAGTTCCTGTCCTTCATGGTGTCGGACGCGTTCCAGGCAATCATTCCCACGACCAACTGGATGTACCCGGCGGTGACGCCCGCCGGTGGTTTGCCCGAAGGGTTCGAGACGCTGATCACACCGGACAAGGCCCTGTTGAAATCGCCCGAAGATGCAGCGGCGGCCCGCGATGAGGCGCTGGCCGAATGGCGCGACGCACTGGCGCAATAGCAGGACCTGTCGCGGCGGGGTCGGTCTTTGCCTTGATCCTCGCCGCGCTGCTGGCCGTGATGTCGCGGGCCGATTGGCCCGTGACGATGGGCGCCGCTGACTGGGCCGTGTTGCGCTTTACCGTCTGGCAGGCACTTCTGTCGGCGCTGTTCAGCGTGATGTTTGCGATCCCGGTTGCGCGGGCCCTGGCCCGGAGGCGGTTTCCGGGGCGTGGGGCGCTTGTGACCCTTTTGGGTGCGCCGTTCATCCTGCCCGTGATCGTCGCTGTTCTGGGTATTCTGGCGGTGTTCGGGCGCGCCGGATGGATCAGCGACGCTTTTGGTGTCTTTGGGTTTTCGCCGATCTCGATCTATGGATTGCAGGGCGTGGTGCTGGCGCATGTGTTCTTCAACATGCCGCTGGCCACGCGGCTCATTTTGCAAGGCTGGCAAGCTGTTCCGGCAGAGCAGTTCCGCGTGGTGGGGCAGTTGGGCTTGCCGCCCTCCGCGGTGTTTCGCGTGATCGAGTGGCCGATTTTGCGGCAGGTGGTGCCGGGGGCCTTTGCCTTGGTCTTTGTGATTTGCCTGACCAGTTTTGCCGTAGCCCTGACCCTTGGTGGGGGGCCGCGGGCGACGACGATTGAGCTTGCGATCTATCAGGCCTTTCGCTTTGACTTTGATCTGGGGCGCGCCGCTGTTCTGAGCCTGCTGCAACTTGTCGTCGCGGGGGGTGCAGCAGTGGTTGCGCTTTGGATGTTGCCGCCGCTGGCGCTGCAAAGTGGGCGGGATCGCGTGGTGCGGCGCTGGGATGCGCCTGCGCCCTGGATCGACTGTTTTTGGATCGCGCTCGCCGCGGCGTTTTTGCTGCTGCCGCTGCTTGCCGTCGCGATCTCGGGTGTGATTGGCGTGTGGCAGATGCCGCTTTCTGTGCTGACGGCCACGTGGACGTCGGCTTGGGTCGCAATCGTGAGCACCCTTGTTTTGCTGATCATGGCCCTGCCGATTGCAGCGTGGTTGGCGCAGGCGCGCTGGGGCGGGGCTGAGGCGTTGACGCTGTTGGGTCTGGCCGCGTCGCCGCTGATGATCGGGACGGGGTGGTTCATCCTGATCTATCCGTTTGCAGCCCCCGTGACGTTTGCCCTGCCGGTGACTGCGCTGGTAAACGCGATGATGGCGCTGCCCTTTGCTGTGCGTATTCTGCTGCCGCCAATGCGGCAGGTGTTCAATGACTATGGGCGGCTGAGCGCGGGGCTGGGACTGAGCGGGTTTGCGCTGTGGCGTATCGTGCTGGTGCCTCGTCTTCGTCCGCAAATCGGGTTTGCCGCGGGATTGGGTGCGGCGATGAGCGTGGGCGATTTGGGCGTTGTGACCTTGTTTGCGGACCCGGATGTGGCGACCTTGCCGCTGCAGATGTATCGCCTGATGGGCAGCTATCGCACCGAGGCGGCGTCGGGCGCGGCGCTGGTGTTGGTGGTGTTGGCCTTTGGCATGTTCTGGATATGCGATGCGTGGGGACGGCGACATGTTGCGGGTTGAGAAACTGCGGATCGTGCAGGGGGGCTTTGCCCTCAACGCGGATTTCGAGGTGGCAGGCGGGCGACGCGTCGCTGTGATTGGGCCGTCGGGCGCGGGAAAATCCACGCTTCTCAATGCTTTGGGGGGATACATCGATGTCGCCGCCGGAAGTGTTGAGGTGGACGGTCAGGATGTGACCAATGCCGCGCCGGATAAGCGCGGGATCGCGATGCTGTTCCAGGACGGAAACCTGTTTCCGCATCTGACGCTCGCGCAGAATGTGGGGCTGGGGATGCGGCCTGCGTTGCAGTTGACGGCCGATGAATCTTCGCAGGTCCATGAGGCGCTGGGCCGGGTCGGGTTGGCGGAGTTTGCTGACCGAAAGCCGGGCGATGTGTCGGGAGGTCAGCAAAGCCGCGCAGCTTTGGCGCGGGTGTTGGTGCAGGCCAAGCCGTTGCTTTTGCTGGATGAACCCTTTGCCGCATTGGGGCCTGCGCTGCGGGTGGAGATGCTGGACCTCACCGCCCAAGTGGCGCGGGATGCGGGAGCGACAATGCTGATGATCACCCACGCGCCCGAGGATGCGGAGCGGGCGGATGATCTGATTTTTGTTGAGGCGGGGGTGGTCACGCCTCCTGCGCCTGTGGCCGCAGTCCTCGCTGATCTCCCGCCTGCTTTGCGGGCCTATCTAGGCCGCTGAACGAAGGCTTTGCCGTGTGTCGGCGATGCCGAGGGCGGCTTGGGCGGCCTCGCGGCCCTTGAGCACGAAGTGATCGGCGTAGATCTTCAGGTGATGCTCGGTGTCCTGAAAGTGGTGGGGGGTGAGCGACACCGACAGGATCGGCACCCCGGTCTTGAGGCCCACCTGCATCAGCCCATCGACGACCGCAGAGGCCACGAAGTCATGGCGGTAGATGCCACCGTCGACCACGAGGGCCGCGCAGGCGATTGCGGTGTATTGGCCTGTTTCCGCTAAGGTCTGGGCCATGAGTGGCAGTTCGAACGCGCCGGGCACATCGAAGACATCTACTTGATTTGATGAGATTACTTCGGTGAAGCCCTGCAAAGCCTGATCGACAATGGCGGCGTGCCACTGGGCTTTGACAAAGGCGAAGCGGGTGTGTGTCATGTGAAATCTCCTTTAGGTTCAGACACTTAAACACCCAAGGCGATTGCGCACGCGACAAGACGCATCCGTATGGACGCTGTCACCTGCGTTCTCTTTCATCCGGACTGTGACCGTCGGCTCAGGCGTCTCACCTGATCTGCTGGACCCCCGCAATGCGGGGCGCTCGTGGGCTTACAGGTCACCTGTTGATCGGGCCTGCATACCACCGGTGGGGAATTTCACCCCGCCCTGAGAACAGGCTCAGGTTGCCAAGCTGACGCCACAGAGGCAAGAGGGACGTGACGTATCACGGACCAGAGCCATGCACCCGAACCCGATCTTTCATGACCAGACTGCCGACCGGAACATTGCGTTTGCGCGGGAACGTGCGTTTGGCGTGTTGGCGGTGAACGGAGAAGAGGGGCCAATGATGTCTCATGTCCCCTTTCTGATTGATGAACAGGGCGCGCAGCTGGATTTGCATCTGGTGCGGTCGAACCCGATTGCACGCGCCTTGAAGGTGCCGATGACGGCGAAGATCGCGGTGAGCGGGGCGGACGGATACATCTCGCCCGACTGGTACGAGGTGCCGGATCAGGTGCCCACGTGGAACTATATCGCGGTGCATATCACGGGAGTTTTGGAGCTGCTGCCGCATGAGATGATGCGGGACATGCTGGACCGGCAGTCGAAGCATTTCGAAGATCAGTTGCTGCCAAAGACACCTTGGAAAACGGATAAGATGACGCCCGAGGTGCTGGACAAGATGATGCGCCAGATCGTGCCGTGTCGCATGACGATCGAGGCTGTGGATGGCACCTGGAAGCTGAACCAGAACAAGCCGGATGAGGTGCGCTTGCGCGCGGCGGACTACGTGGACGCTTATGGCATGGGACAGGAGGTGCGGCTGCTTGCTGCGCTGATGCGCGGGGCCTAGGCTGCGCGCAAATTCAGACGGAGAATCGCGATGAAGCTGTTGATGGCGGGGCCCAGCCCCTTTGTGCGTAAAGTGCTGGTTTTGCTGCATGAAACGGGGCAGGCGGATGATGTCGAGACGGTGATTGTGACGGCGGCACCGGGTGGGACAGATGCGACGCTGAAGGCCGCGAATCCGGTGGGCAAGATCCCGGCGCTGGTGCGGGAAGAGGGGCCGACGCTGTATGATAGCAAGGTCATTTGCCGCTATCTGGACGATCGGGCGGGTGCGGGTCTGTACCCTGACAAAGGGTGGGACACATTGGTGCTGGAGGCCACGGCAGATGCGCTGATGGAGGCCGCGGTGCTGATGATCTATGAAAAACGGTTCCGGCCAGAGGAGATATGGTCGCGTGACTGGATCGAGGCGCAGTGGGGTAAGGTCGAAGGCGCCCTGGACGCTTTGAACGCGCGCTGGATGAGCCATTTGGCGGGGCCCATGGACATCGGCCATATCGGTGTGGGCTGTGGTTTGGGCTATCTGGATTTCCGGCATGGGGATCGCGACTGGCGCAAGGGGCGGGAGGCTTTGGCGACATGGTACGAGAGTTTTGCGGCGCGTCCGTCGATGCAGGTGACCGAGCCACAGGGCTAGTGTTGCGCAACGTTCGGTGGGTCACTTGACCCGAACGGGTGCGAATCGTGGTTAACGCCCGCAAAACAAGGGGGATGCGCGATGCACCGGGCGTAC
>JBCDEK010000075.1:0-16633 GCA_039179785.1 Pseudomonadota bacterium
CGAGGCAGCACCCAGAATATGCGGGGTCGACCGATAATTCTGCTCCAGCCGCACCACATGCGCGCCCGGAAAATCCTTTTCAAACCGCAGGATGTTGCCCACCTCGGCCCCGCGCCAGCCATAGATCGACTGGTCGTCATCCCCCACGCAGCAGATGTTCTTGTGCCCCTGCGCGAGCAACCTAAGCCACAGATATTGCGCGACATTTGTGTCCTGATACTCGTCCACAAGGATAAAGGCGAACCAGCGCTGATACTGCGCCAGCACATCCTCGTGGGTCTGGAAAATCGTGACCATGTGCAAAAGTAGATCGCCGAAATCACAGGCATTCAGCTCCTTCAGCCGCGCCTGATACTGCGCGTACAGATCCACCCCTTTGTGGTTATACGCCCCTGCATCCGCCGCGGGCACCTTGTCCGGTGTCAGCGCCCGGTTTTTCCAGCCATCGATGATGCTGGCCAACTGCCGTGCCGGCCACCGCTTGTCGTCAATATTTGCCGCCGAAATCAACTGCTTGAGCAGCCGGATCTGATCGTCCGTATCCAAGATGGTAAAGTTCGTCTTCAACCCCACCAGTTCCGCATGCCGCCGCAAAAGCTTCACACAGATTGCGTGGAACGTCCCCAACCAAGGCATCCCCTCGATCTGTTGCCCCAGCATCTGGCTCACGCGGTTTTTCATCTCGCGCGCGGCCTTGTTGGTAAAGGTCACGGCCAAAACCTCGTTCGGGCGCGCCCGCCCGGTGTTCAGCAGATGCACAATCCGCGCCGTCAGCGCCCGCGTCTTGCCCGTGCCCGCCCCCGCCAGCATCAGGACCGGCCCATCCAGCTGTTCGACCGCTTCGCGCTGCGCCAGGTTCAGACCGTCCAGATAAGGTTTCGGCCGTGCCGCCATGGCGCGGGCCGACAAGGACGCGCCCTCGAACGCGTCAAATTCATCAAAACTGCTCATACCCCAATCTACCGCGCCGCCCCCAAAAGGAAAAGACTGATGTTCGCGCGATGTTCTCCCGTCTCTGTTATAAAAAAACCTCGGGGGAGGCGCACAGCGCCAAGGGCAGAGCCCCTAAAAAAACAACGGCTTGCCCGACGGCATGTCGCCCGCCATAAACGCGGCCATGGACCTCAACAGCCGCTATCCCGCCCTCAGCGATCTGCGCGCGCGCGCGCAAAAGCGAATCCCCAAATTCGTGTGGGAGTATCTGGACAGCGGCACCGGCACCGAAGCCACCCGCCGCCGCAACCGCCATGCGCTGGATCGCGTCGGCCTGATGCCCTCGATCCTGCACGGCGAATTCGAACCCGATCTGTCCACAGATGTGCTGGGCGTTCACCGCCCCCTGCCCTTCGGCATCGCCCCCGTCGGCATGTCGGGCCTCATGTGGCCCGACGCCGAACGCCATCTCGCCCGCGGGGCTGCGCGGCTGAACATCCCCTACACGCTGTCAACCGTAGCCGCCGCCTCGCCCGAGGATGTGGCGCCCGTGCTGGGCGATGACGGGTGGTTTCAGATGTACCCGCCACGTGACGAGGGCATCCGTCGCGACATGCTTGGGCGGGCGCGCCGCGCGGGGTTCAAGACGCTTGTGCTCACCGTTGATGTGCCCGTCGCCTCGCGTCGCGAACGGCAGACACGCTCGGGCCTCACCAATCCGCCGAGGCTCACGCCACGGCTGCTGGCCCAGGTGGCCACGCGCCCGGCCTGGGCCGCGGCCATGGCGCGCAAGGGTATGCCGCATATGCGGATGCTTGATGCCTATACCACTGCTGCCACCGAAAACCTGCCGGTGACGGCGCATGTGGGCTATTTGCTGCGCACCTCACCGGACTGGGACTATGTGTCTTGGCTGCGCGACGCGTGGGACGGGCCGTTCGTGGTCAAGGGCGTGATGCGGGGCACCGATGCCGAACGTCTCGAACAGCTGGGCGTCGATGCAATCTGGGTATCAAACCACGCCGGGCGCCAGTTCGACGCCGCCCCCGCCACGATCGAGGTTCTGCCCGCCATCCGTCGGGCCACCAAGCTGCCCATCCTCTTCGACAGCGGGATCGAAGGCGGCCTCGATATTCTGCGGGCGATGGCCTCGGGTGCGGATTTCGTGATGCTGGGCCGCGCCTGGCACTACGCACTGGCAGCGCTTGGGCCCAGCGGCATCAACCATCTGGCCCGCATCCTGGCCGAAGACCTCAAGTCAAATATGGGCCAGTTGGGCACCCGCACGTTCGCAGACTTGCCCAAACCCTTTCAACAGAGCTAACGCCCGGCGTCCAAGCCGCTAAAGCACCTGATCGACGACCCGTTTCAGGCGCGTCACAGTGCCATCCACATCATACAGCTTGTCGAGCCCGAACAGACCAATCCGAAAGGTGCGAAAATCCGCGGGCTCGTCACATTGCAGCGGCACACCCGCCGCGATCTGCATCCCTTCTGCCGCAAACCGCTTGCCGGTCTGAATATCGGGGTCGGCGGTATAGCTGACAACCACACCCGGCGCGCCAAACCCCTCTGCCGCGACCGAGGTGACGCCCTTGTCCGCCAACAGCGCGCGCACCGCGCCGCCCAGCGCCCATTGCGCGTCTTTGAGCCGCCCAAACCCATAGGTCTGTGTTTCCTTCATCGTGTCGCGAAAGTCACGCAGCGCATCCGTCGGCATGGTGGCATGGTAGGCGTGACCGCCGCCCTCATAGGCCGCCATGATCTGATGCCACTTCTTCAAATCGATGGCAAAACTGTCGGATGTCTTCTCGTCCATCCGCGCGACCGCGCGCTCCGACAGCATCACCAATCCGGCGCAGGGTGACGCGCTCCATCCCTTTTGCGGGGCCGAGATCAGCACATCCACACCAAGGGCCCGCATATCGATCCAGGCACAGCCCGACGCGATGCAATCCAGCACCATCAGCGCACCAACCTCATGCGCGGCACCTGCCATCGCGGCAACATAGTCGTCGGGCAGGATCACACCTGCGCTTGTCTCCACATGCGGGGCAAAGACGACATCGGGTTTCTGATCGCGAATGGTAGCAACCACCTCATCAATCGGTGCGGGCGCAAAGGGCGATGGCGACGCATTGCCGGTTTGCCGCGCTTTCAAAACGGTGGTGTTCGCTGTCAGCCCACCGGTTTCGAAAATCTGGGACCAGCGATAGGAAAACCACCCGTTGCGCACCACCAGCACGTCCGCACCGCGCCCGAATTGCCGCGCCACCGCTTCCATGCCAAAGGTGCCGCCGCCCGGCACAACGACCACGGCATCGGCGCAATAAACCTCTTTCAACATGGAAGAGATATCATTCATCACGCCCTGAAACGCAGCACTCATGTGGTTCAGCGACCGGTCGGTAAACACCACCGAAAATTCTTCGAGCCCGGTGGGGTCCACAGTGTCAAGCAGTGCAGGCATATCGTCTCTCCGTCAGTTTCCCCTCCGTTACCCCGGTTGGCGCGCAACGGCAAAGCCTATGTCGGTATACCGAGGGGCTGTTTGGCGCTGCAGCAGAGCAAGAATTGGCGGATCTTTCAAAAAGCTGCAGGCCAGACTGCACGATTTTATAAAACTGTATTGGCTCACAAGACACCTGTCGCCATTTATGTCATGGTAGGTACCGACAGATATGACACACTCAAACATCTCTCAGGGCAAAGGCCCCACAGATCCGCGACACACGCGTTTCATTGACCGCATTGCGAACGATCGTCTGATCAAGACAGAAACTGTCAAGGGCTTCGTCGGTCGTCGTTTGCGCGCGAACAGATTGATCCAACATACCGAAGGACTGACACAGGTCATGGGCGCGGTTGACCATACGCTCGTTTATCATTTGGGAGGCGGCGCTGCGCATCGCTATGACGGACGGAAGATAACCGGGCATATCAAAAAACTGCGAGCGACGACCTTTGCTCCAGCGTTTCAAGATAACGGCTGGGATTTGCCCGAGGATGTCGATGTCCTGCACCTCTATCTTGACGATAACGACCTCAAGCACTTCGCAGCCTCGGAGTTTGGCTTTGACGTAAACAGGCTGGAAATGCGCGACCACATGGGCGTCGAAGACAAGTTCATGCACCACCTTGGCCCCTTGGTCCTGCAAGAACTGCAATCCGACCTACCCCAGACACACCTCATGCTCGATGGGTTCGATTCCGTCATCGCGGGCCATATGCTGCGCGCCTATTCCAACATGTCCGAAATTGTCGTGGCCACCGAAGCGCGCGAAGCCAACCATCGCGACAAGGAATTGGTGAAGGCCACCCGTGACCTGATCCTTGACCGGCTCGACGAAAACCTGACCGCGCACGAAATCGGGGCCATCCTCAATGTCGGCCCCTTCCGGCTGATGCGCCTGTTCAAGAAAGAGGTGGGTCTCAGCCTGCACCAGTTCGTCCTGCAAAGCCGGGTCGCCTATGTGCGCGACCAGCTCAAGCACAGCGACACAGCGCTGGTCGATCTGGCCTATGATGCAGGCTTCTCAAGCCAGGCACATATGAATTCCACCTATTCCAAGATCATGGGCGTCGCCCCCGGCCGTCACCGCGTCATCCTGCGCTCATAGGTCGGCGGGCGCCTTCCCGCAACGCCACCACCTGCCGTTTCAAGTCCGGCCATTGCGGCACCATCGACCGCAGGGCGCGGCGGCGAAAGGGTATCCAGAACCGCAGCAACGGATATGACCGCGCATTCCGTTCCGATATCCGGGCACGCAACGCCTGCGCATCGAAACCAGTCCAGATACCCGCCGCACATCTCAGGTTGTTGGCACAGATCGGGTACACGTCCTCCAAAAGGATCCGGTCCAGTGTCTCGATGTCATAGGGAGAGGCCGCCAGCACCCGCGCCGGTCCCTCCAGCATGAAAGCGATATCCGAGTCCAAAAACATGTCCGACATCGCGACCCAGACCTGCTCCCGCGCGCTCAGCCCGTCGTTCATCCCAGCGGCCCCGGTCGCCGCTCTTCGCTGAGCAGCACATTGGCCTCCACCTCTCCTGCACCGGGCAAAGTCATGATCCGACGGCGCAAGACCCGCTCGAAATCCGGCAGATCCCGCGCCACCACGCGCAGGCGGTAGTCATAAAGCCCCAGCACATGCTCCACCGTCTGCACCTCGGGGATGGCACTCACCGCCCGCTCGAAATCCTCCAGGCTCACGCGGCCCTTGGTCGCCAGCTTCACCCCCAGAAACACGGTCACGCCAAACCCCAGCTTTTCTGCATCCAGGCTCAGCCGCTGCCCCCGGATCACGCCCATCTGGCGTAACCGTTTGATCCGCCGCCACGCCGCAGGCTGCGACAAACCGCACGCACGCCCGATGGCCCCCGCCCCTTGTGCTGCATCCTCGGCCAGAAGGCGCAGGATCGCAAAATCGGTGTCGTCCAGCCCTGTCACAGCGGCAGCGCCTCATCGCTCTTGATCCGCGCCACATGCATCAAAGCCTCGATATCCGCGATATGCGGCAGGGTCAGGATACGGCTGCGATACAGGTGCTGGTAATGGCTCATATCCCGCGCAATCACCGACAGGCGCACATCCACCCGCCCCAGAAAAGTCTGGATTTCGATCACCTCCGGCACCGCGCGCGCCGCCACGATAAAATCATCAAAGGCCCGCGCCTGCGTCTTGTCCAAGGTGACCCGCAACGACACCTCAACAGCATAGCCCAGCGCACCCCAGTCAATGACCGCTTGAACCGACGTCACCAAACCCGCGTCCCGCAGCTTGGCCTGACGACGGGCCAGTTGCCCGGGGCTTACCCGTGCCCGTTCAGCCAGCTCCGCAGGCGCAAGTGTCGGATCAGCCTGCCATTGCCGCAGAATACGGCGGTCCATATCATCAAGCATGATTTCCCCGCATATTTTTGGAACAATGAATGATCGTACCTTCATTGTTCCAAAAATATGCAGAATACAACGCTGATCTGATGCATATCGAAGCGTATAACGCGCAACAGACACCAACTCCGGAGGGAACACATGCGCGTATATTACGACCGCGATTGCGACATCAACCTGATCAAGGACATGAACGTGGCCATCCTCGGCTACGGCAGCCAGGGCCACGCCCACGCGCTGAACCTGCGCGACAGCGGCGCCAAGAACGTCGTCGTCGCCCTGCGCGAAGGCTCGCCCTCGATCGCCAAGGCCGAAGGCGAAGGCCTGAAAACCATGGGCATCGCCGAAGCCGCGGCTTGGGCCGACCTGATCATGTTCACAATGCCCGATGAATTGCAGGCCGAAACCTACAAGAAATATGTGCACGACAATATCCGCGAGGGCGCTGCGATCGCCTTTGCCCACGGCCTGAACGTCCACTTCGGCCTGATCGAACCCAAGCCCGGCATCGACGTCGTCATGATGGCCCCCAAGGGCCCCGGACACACCGTGCGCGGCGAATACGTCAAAGGCGGCGGCGTGCCCTGCCTTGTGGCCGTCGACAATGACGCCTCAGGCCGCGCGCTGGAAATCGGCCTGTCCTACTGCTCCGCCATCGGCGGCGGTCGCTCGGGCATCATTGAGACCAACTTCCGCGAAGAATGCGAAACCGACCTTTTCGGCGAACAGGCCGTGCTCTGCGGTGGCCTTGTGGAACTGATCCGCATGGGCTTTGAAACACTGGTCGAGGCGGGCTACGCCCCCGAGATGGCCTATTTCGAGTGCTTGCACGAGGTAAAGCTGATCGTGGACCTGATCTACGAAGGCGGCATTGCCAACATGAACTACTCGATCTCGAACACGGCCGAGTATGGCGAATACGTCTCCGGCCCGCGCGTCCTGCCCTACGACGAGACGAAGGCCCGGATGAAAGCGATCCTGACCGACATCCAGACCGGCAAGTTCGTGCGCGATTTCATGCAGGAAAACGCGGTTGGCCAGCCCTTCTTCAAAGGCACCCGACGCATCAACGACGAACACCAGATCGAAGCCACGGGCGAAACCCTGCGCGGCATGATGCCGTGGATTTCGGCTGGCAAAATGGTCGATAAATCAAAGAACTAAGTTTGGTTCTTCAAGCTCCTGGAAAGGCCGCTGCAAAGGCGGCCTTTCCTTTTCCCGTCACCAAAATCGCACGGCTACCCGCATCCCGACGCATCCATTCCTGATCCTCCATGCGGGTCAGCATCGCGCGGCCCAGCGATCCTGCCAGATGATTGCGTCGCTCCGACCAGTCCAGACAGGTCCGGCACAACACGGCCCGCCCTTGCTCCAATTTCGCAACATCAATCCCAAAGCCCGCTACGAAATCACGTCCGGCGCCAGTCAGGGCCACATCCTCACCGGCCTCAACCAGCAGGTTGCGCCCGATCAGGCTGCGATACATCTGCACACCCATGCGCCCGGCCAAATGATTGTAGCACACCCGTGCCACCTGCATCTGCGCATCGCGTGGTCCCGTGCGCACCCGTGTGGCGCCCCGGCGTGCGGCCAACCCCATCAGGGCCTCAAGCACCCCCGCAACCTCGGCATCTGCCAAATGGAAATACTTGTGCCGCCCGGATTTGCGCGGCGTGATCAGTGCAGCCTCCGTCAGCTTTGACAAATGCCCGCTGGCCGTGGACAGGCCCACACCCGCCTCCTCCGCCAGTTCCGACGCCGTCAACGCGCGCCCATCCATCAGCGCGGTCAGGATATTAGACCGCGCCGGATCACCGATCAGCGCCGCGATCCGGGAAATATCAGGACCTTCTTTCATAGTTCGACCGTAGCCGAAGCATTCACGCCGGTCAAACTGCTAGCCTAAGACAGCAATGAAAGGACCATACATGCTCACCTGCATCATCCGATATCAAATCGACCCCACCAAACGCGCAGCCTTCGCGGAATATGGGGCACGCTGGGGTCAGTGCATCCCCCGCTGCGGCGCCAACCTTGTGGGATATTTTGCACCGCACGAGGGGTCCTCCACCCTCGCCTACGGCATCTATCACATTGAAAACCTTGCCGCTTATGAGGCGTACCGCGCCCGCCTCGCTGCCGACCCACTGGGACAGGAAAATTACCTGTTTGCACAATCAGAGAAATTCATTCTCAAGGAAGACAGGACTTGGCTCACCAATGTATCCGCACCACAGGGAGGGTCCACATGATCGCTGTCATCTTCGAGGTCTGGCCGAAAGAGGGCCACCGCACCCCCTATCTGAACCGCGCCGCCGCGCTCAAAGAACATCTCAGCGACATCCCCGGCTTCATCTCGGTCGAACGCTACGAAAGCCTGATGGAGCCGGGCAAACTGCTCTCCCTGTCGTTTTGGGAGGACGAAACCGCGCTGGAACACTGGCGCAAACTGCCCGAACACCGCGACGCCCAAAGCGCGGGCCGCGGCATTCACTTTGACAACTACCGCCTGCGTGTCGCCGGTGTCATCCGCGACTACGGCATGACCGAACGGGACGAGGCCCCGTCAGACAGCAGGGCGCTGCATGACCGATAGCCCAAGGATCACCGGCGCAAGCTGGCTGATGGTCGCCATCCTCGGCTTCACCTGGGGCGGCACCTTTCTGGTCACCGAACTCGCCCTGCGGGGCATCACACCCTTCTGGCTGGCCGCCGGTCGCATCTGCTTTGCCGCCGTGCTCATGGTGGCCATTTGGCGCGCGATGGGCGGCAGACTGTTCGAAACGCGCATAACCCCCAACACTTGGGCCTCTCTCATCGCCATCGGCGGCTTCAGTTCCGCCATCCCCTTCATCCTGCTGGCGTGGGGCCAGCAATACGTCACCTCGGGCTTTGCGGGCGTGTCGATGGCCTCCGTCGCCCTGATCGTGCTGCCCCTGTCGCACTTCCTGGTGCCCGGAGAGCGCATGACATGGCGGCGCACATTGGGCTTTGTGATCGGCTTTGTCGGCGTTTGTATCCTGATCGGCGGCCAGGCGTTCGAGGCAAGCGGCGCGCAGCTTGAAACCGCAGGGCGCATCGCCTGCATCGGGGCGGCGAGCTGCTACGGCATCTCGTCAATCCTGATGCGCCGCCTGCCGGCCGTAGACCCCATCGGCCTGTCCACGGTCCTGCTCTTGATCGCCGCCTGTATCGTCCTGCCCGCGGCATGGATGGTCGAAGGGCCACCGCCCTTGCCCGACCGCCAAACCCTTGTGGTCATTGCCATTCTCGGCCTGATCCCCACCGCCGCCGCCAATATGCTGCGGGTGCTGGTGATCCGCAGCGCAGGCCCGGTGTTCATGTCGATCACGAATTACCAGGTGCCGCTGTGGTCGGTCCTCATGGGGGCGCTCCTTCTGAACGAACCCCTGCCCTCCAGCCTGCTTCTGGCCATGACGCTGATCCTGATCGGCGTGGGCCTCAGCCAATATGGCGCGTTGCGGCGTCTATTCCGCCGCTGATCCACAGCTTCATCTTGCCAGAAAAACTCCCCCCGGAGGGTCGACCTGCCTCAGGTCGCGACGGCTGCCTCAACCGCGCTGACCACGTGATCCACGCTGGCATTCAACACCGCCTCATCCTCGCTTTCCGCCATCACACGAATCAAAGGCTCTGTCCCCGACTTGCGGATCAGCAACCGCCCGTTGCCATTCAACTGCCCTTCAGCTTCCGAAATCGCGGCCTTAACACTATCCAATTCCAATGGCGCCTGACCAGCGGCAAAGCGAACATTCTTCAAAAGCTGCGGCACCGGATCGAAGACGTGCAGCACCTCGCTGGCCCGCTTGCCCGACTGCACCAGTTCCGCCAGGAATTGCATCCCCGCCATCAGACCGTCGCCCGTGGTGGCATAATCCGTCATCACGATATGGCCCGACTGCTCCCCGCCGAGGTTGAAGCCACCCTGCCGCATCCGTTCAACCACATAGCGGTCGCCCACGCCGGTCCGCTCAAGGCGCAGCCCGTGTCCCTGCAGATATCGCTCCAACCCAAGGTTCGACATCACCGTCGCCACAAGCGCGTTGTTGTTCAGCCGCCCCTCGGACGCCCAGCGCGCAGCCATCAATCCCATGAACTGATCGCCATTGCCCACGCGCCCCTGCTCGTCCAGCAGTATGACGCGGTCCGCATCGCCGTCCAGGCAAATCCCCACATCCGCACCATGCGCCACCACCGCCTCGGCGGCCGTTTGCGGATGCGTGGACCCGCACCCTTCGTTGATGTTTTTCCCGTTGGGGGACACGCCCACCGGGATCACAGTGGCCCCCAGTTCCCACAGTGCCTCGGGCGCGACGCGGTAGGCCGCGCCGTTGGCGCAGTCCACGACCACCTTCAACCCATCCAGCCGCATGGCCCGCGGAAACGAGGATTTTACCCGCTCCACATAGCGGTATCGCCCATCATAGACGTGCTTGGCGCGCCCGATTGTCCCCGCGGGGACAGGCTCAACCCCTTGAGAAACAAGGGTTTCAATTTCGGCTTCCGCCGCATCGCTCAGCTTGAACCCGTCTGGACCAAAGAACTTGATGCCGTTGTCATGGGCCGGGTTGTGGCTGGCCGAGATCATCACGCCTAGATCCGCACGCATCGACCGGGTCAGCAACCCGACAGCGGGCGTGGGCACCGGGCCCAGCAAAAGCACGTTCATACCCGTGCTGGTCAGCCCAGCCGTCAGCGCGTTTTCAAACATATAGCCCGACAGGCGCGTATCCTTGCCGATGACCACGCGGTGCACGCTGTCGCCGTCCCTGCGAAAATACCGCCCCACAGCTGCACCGATGCGCAGCGCCATCTCGGCCGTCATAGGGGCCACGTTTGCCGTGCCCCGGACGCCATCCGTCCCAAAGAGTTTTGTCATGTCAGCGATGTGCCACAGAGGCGCGCCAGAGCGCAATGGCCTGTGCGTGATCGGCCACATCGTGCGCACGGATGATCTGCACCCCTTGGGCTATGGCCGCCAGCGCAACGGCCACCGATCCCGGCGCGCGGGCGGCGGCGTCGGGCGCTTTGCCAATGGTGCCGATGAACCGCTTGCGTGACACGCCCAGCAAGATCGGCACGACAAGCCCGTGAAACAGGCTGATACGGTGCAGAAGGGCCAGATTGTGATCCAGCGTCTTGCCAAATCCGATGCCCGGGTCGGCGATGATATTGCGTTTCTCGATGCCAGTCTCCTGCAACGCATCGATCTGCCCGGCCAGAAAATCATAGACGTCCAGCAGCACATCCTCGTAGGTCGGATTGTCCTGCATGGTCTGCGGGTCACCCTGCGCATGCATCACGCAGACCGGCACGCCACGGTCCGCGCAGAGCGGCGCAAGGCCCGGGTCAAAGGTAAAGCCGGACACGTCGTTGAACATATCCGCGCCTGCGTCCAAGGCCGCCTCTGCCACTGCGGCCTTGCGCGTGTCGATAGAGATGGTCGCGGTCACCCCCGCCGCGCGCAGGTCGCGGATCACGGGGGCTGTTCGTTCAATTTCTTCCGCGACATCTACCGTCGCAGCCCCCGGGCGCGTGCTCTCTCCACCTATGTCGAGGATATGCGCCCCTTGGCCAACAAGCGATATGCCATGTGCAACCGCCGCCTCACGGCTGTTGTGCCGGCCTCCGTCAGAGAAACTGTCGGGCGTTGTGTTGAGGATACCCATGAGGGTCGGCGGTGACGAGGCGCGCGTGAATACGGCGAGATCCGGCTCGGGACAATCACAGACGGGTACAACTCGTGGAGGGGACGTTCGTGACAGGATTTCGACATGGGTGAACCACGCGTCGCCGCAGGGCAGCGCGCCTTCGGGCCGCGCCGGGCCCACCTGCAACAGGGGCCGGATATAGCGTGTCACAGCTTGGCTTGATCTACCGGGACCGAGCGCAAGGCGACGGGCGCATCCGTTGGCCCCTCATCCCCGATCACCAGCATCTCGCGGGCATCAAAGGTGGCGGCAAACCACGAGGCGAGTGCCACCGCGTCCGCGCCTTTGGCCGACGGGCCATCGACCGCATCCAGAACGATCTTGGACGGTGCCCAAACGCAGGCCTGTCCATTGCGCATGGCCCAATCAAGCTCGGTGCGGGTGTCGACAACCTTGCACCGCGCATCGCGGGCGGCCAGCACCCAGGCGTTTTGTTCAATGGCCAAAAGGTCGATCCGGCGCTGTGCGAGCGGGTGGCTGGCCTGAGGCGCGTCGATGTCTGCCGGACCGACGCAGAAGATGAGCGGGCGGCCCATCGCTTCAAGCTGGTCAATCCAGCCACTCAAGTGGTCTGAGGCGATGGCCGCGTTGGACAGATACACCAGTTCGGGGTGCATCACGTCTTCTTCCAGATCCTCCGCCGCGACGGGTCGGGTCGTGCCACGGCTGCGCACGATCTCGACCCCCAGCGCGCCGGGGCCGCGGTCAAGCTTTTCGATGCGCACAAAGACGCGCATGGCCTGCGGCTCAAACAGGATGCGGTCGGCGACCCGCTCGGCCAGTGTTTCCAGCAGGTTCAGACGCTCGGCGGCCAGCTCATAGGCGATGGCCTCGGTCACCTTGTCATAGGACAGGATGCGGTCCACGTCGTCGTCGATGGGGCCGGTCAGCGGGCGCACCTCGACCACGATATTGAAGCAGATGCGCTGGGTCACCCCGCGCTCGGCCTGAAAGGCACCGATCTCGACCTCGACCAGATGGTCGCGCACCGAGATGCGATCGAGCGGGGCCGATGTGGCCGTGGCCTCGGACCGTTCGGACGGGTGGGAAAAGGCGAGACGGATTTCAGACGCCATTGGATGCAGACCCTTGCAGCAGAAGTTGCGCCCTTCTACCCACCCTGTCCCCGCGGGGACAGGGGCAAAGACGCCGCGCCAGCGCCCGAAAACGTCAGTTCGACGCTGTGCGAAAGGTATGCCGATAAAAGACGTGCACCCCGATGGCAGCCGTCTTGGTGTAGACCCGGCTCCAACGGGGACGCACGGCCGTGGTGTGATAATGCGTGGCCCCTTGGGTCAGGTCCGGCGCGCGGCCATCCAGCACGGCGCGCGCCACCTTGGACACACGTTCGAACGCACGGGGTTCGTGAATTGTCTCGGGGTTGCCGTCGCAAGTATAGGTGAACTGGCACTGGTATTTGCGCCCCGTGCCCTGGTTGATCACCCCGCAGACATTGTCGGGAAAGCGCGCACTGCGCACCCGGTTCATGATCACTTCGGCCACCGCGAACTGGCCCTTCACAGCTTCGCCACGCGCCTCGAAATAGAGCGCCTCGCTCAGGCATTTCCAATGTGCGCCGCCCTTGGCCTTGGGCTGTTCATCCAGCCAGCTGCGCGTGAAGGACACGTTTTGCGCCGCTCGGGGTTCGGTCAAGAAATCGCCCAACCGGGCTTGACTGACGCCGTTCAGCCCGCGTGTTTCGGCTTTGCGCAATACATCACCCGTCGCTGCTTGGTCACCCGGATCGGCTGCCGCAAGCTGCGTTCCTGTTAGCGTTGCGCACGCCAACAGCATTCCCACCACATGTCGCATAGATCACCCCAGGATCGTCTTTGATCCCGGGCATTTAGGAAAAATTCAGCTAAACGTCCAGTTTTGTGGCATTTCTGCGGCACATAGCCGCCATGCACCGGCAAAATAGGGCTTGTGGTTTACCCACAGATGCAGTGGAAATCTGTCGACAAAACTACCCGATCTTGTGGCCGATGGCCAGTTGAGCGGAAGCCAGCCGAGCCACCGGAACCCGGAACGGAGAGCACGATACGTAGTCGAATCCGGCATTTCGGCAGAAGGCGATTGATTCGGGATTGCCCCCGTGTTCCCCGCAAATCGACAGGGTGACATCTGGTTGTGCGGCGCGTCCGCGTTCGGATCCCAGCTTGAGCAGCTCGCCCACCCCGTCGATGTCGAGCGAGTGGAACGGGTCTTCGACAAAGACCTCTTGCCGGACGTAATCGGACATGAAGCGCCCCGCGTCATCGCGCGACAGCCCGTACGTCATCTGGGTCAGGTCGTTCGTTCCGAAGGACAGGAAACTGCAATGCTGGGCGATATCGCCTGCGCGCAGGGCGGCCCGCGGGGTTTCGACCATCACGCCCAGCTTGTAGTCGAAATCGACGCCTTTTTCCGCCGATACAGCCGCCGCCACGGCGTCGACGCGGGTGCGCACCAGTTCAACCTCGCGTTTGGCGCTGACCAGCGGGATCATGATCTCTGGCACCACAGGATCACCGTCCTGGCTGGCCTCGATCGTCGCCTCAAAGATGGCACGGGCCTGCATCTCGTAGATCTCGGGCACTGTGACGCCCAAGCGCACGCCACGCAGGCCCAGCATGGGGTTGTACTCCATCATCGCCTCGATCCGGCGGCTGACATCCGAAAGCGGCAGGTTCAGCGCGTCGGCCAGTTCGTTCTGGCCAGTGCGGTCGGTGGGCAGGAATTCGTGCAAGGGCGGGTCGAACAGCCGGATGCAGACCGGTTTGCCCTGCATGATGCCGAAGAGCTGAATGAAATCGGCGCGCTGCATGGGCAAGAGCCGTTCCAGCACGGCCCGTCGGTCGTCGCTGCTGGCGGCAAAGATCATCTCGCGCATCACGGTCAGGCGGCCAGGTTCGAAGAACATGTGTTCGGTCCGGCACAGACCGATGCCTTGCGCCTTGAAATTGCTGGCCGTTTGCGCATCTGCGGGGGTGTCGGCATTGGCGCGGATGTCGATGTCGCGTTCCGCATCGGCCCAGTCCATCAGATCGGTAAAGGCGTCGTCGAGGGCGGCCTCTTGCATCCCGGGCGCGCCCAGCAGGATGGTGCCGTTGGTGCCGTCAACGGTCACCACGTCACCGGCATAGACGGTGCGCCCGTCTTGCGTGGTCAGCATGCCCTTGCGGGTCTGAAAGCGCATGTCGCCGACCCCAACCACGCAAGGTAAGCCGATGCCGCGACCGATGACCGCGGCGTGGCTGGTGATGCCGCCACGTTCGGTGATCACCGCCTTGGCGGCGTGCATGCCGCGGATATCCTCGGGCGACGTTTCGCGGCGCACCAGAATGCAATCTTCGTTCCGGGCGGCGCTGGCCTGTGCTTCGTGGGCCGAAAACACCAGCCGACCCGTGGCAGCACCAGGGCTGGCGGCGATACCGGTGCCGAGGATGTCACGCTTGGCGTGGCGGTCGACCTGGCGGTGCAGAAGTTCGTTCAATGTGCGCGGTTCAACCCGCATTAGGGCCTCTTGCCGTGGGATGATGCCATCGCGGGCAAGCTGAACGGCGATGCGCACCGCCGCGCGCGAGGAGCGGGCGACGCGCACCCCATCCAGGATGTGCAAGCGCCCGTTTTCAATGGTGAATTCCACCTGCATCTCTTCGCGCAGCTTGGTGCGCATCAGCCGGGCATGATCGACCAGTTGCGCAAAGCAATCCGGCACACCTTCTTCCAGCGAGGGGCCGCGGGGATCACGCGTGATATAGAGGCTTTTGGCGTCGCTGCGCAGGGCGTCGCGGCCCTGACTTTGGCGCAGGTAGCGCCCGGTGATCTGGGGCATGCCGGTTTTGGACGACACCAGTTGCAGCACGCCCGACCCGCTTTCGCCCTGCCCCACGCCAAAGGCCATCTGCTGCACCACCAGTCCCAGACCCGCATCCGCAGGGGCGCCCTTGGCCTGTCTGAGCAGCCGGGCGGAGGTGCCTTCCCAGGCGCGGGCCATGGATTTCAGCACGCCCGCGAGCTGTTCGGCGCGGGTGGCTGGAAACGGAATTTCCGTTTCGTTTTCATAGGCTTCGAGAGTTTGCCGCAGGGCCGTCGGACCCTCGCCCGTGACATCGTCGAACATATCGGGATCGAGCCGATCCACGTGGATCGCATAGCTTTGTACAAAGCGGGTGTAGAGTGCGGATGCAGCATCGGTGCCAAGCGAGGCACAGAGCGCATCGTAGCGCGTGTCGTTCATGCCGATATTGAGGATGGCAGACGGGCCGCCCCAATCGGGGTCTTCGGAGGACGGGCGCACACAAAGCAACGCCTCATCCGGGAACTGACCAAGAATTGCTGGAATATCAGGGAGATGGCCGCTCGCGATATCGTGCACCGCGTCAAAGGACAGCGCCACTGTTGCAGGCACCGGCAGGTCCAGCCGGGCCAGACGCTGCAGACATTTCGCGCGACCACCATGGGTGTCCGTGGCGATGGGGGCGCTGGGTGTCACCAGTGTCGTATGCGGGTTATTCTGCACTGCGGCAATCCTTTCGCCGCGCACCATAAACTGTAAACTTTGTGTGACAAGAGGCTTGCGCGCCGCAATGTGAGGTCAGCGGCGCGGCTGTGTTAAACGGGCATGCACAACCTGTGCACAATGTATGCACACCCCGTGCACCGATTGTGTGCCACGGCATCGTTCTGGCACAGAGACGCGATTTGGAGGGGGCGCTGCCCCCGCCCTTGCGGGCCCCCCGGAGTTTGTCTGGCAAGATGAAGGGGGGATCATCATCCTTCGATCTTGGTGAGGTCCGCGACCGACAGGCACAGCGTACGGATGCGGCTGAGCAGGTTGAGGCGGTTGCGGCGGACGGTCTGGTTGTCGGCGTTGATCTGGACGGCTTCGAAAAAGGCGTCGATGGGTTGGCGCAGAGTGGCCATGGCCTGCATGGCGGTTGTGAAGTCCTGCGCGTCCATCGCGGGGGCGATTTTGGTTTCGGCTTTGTCCAGCGCTTCGAACAGGGCTTCACAACCGCCATGCAGGCCATGGCCACTCTGCGCCAACCCATCGACGCCTTTTTCGAAGCCGTCCAGATCAACGCCGACC
>JBCDEK010000016.1:0-50469 GCA_039179785.1 Pseudomonadota bacterium
ACCGGATCATGGGCGGGCCGGATTTCCAGCGCCATCTGGTGGTTTTCGCCCAGATCTATGGATTTGGTCACCTTGCGCCCACGCAGGTCCCAGAAGTGGATCGTGTGGCCGTATGTGTTCGACAGCAGATCCTCGGGCACCACACCGTTTTCGAACTGCGGCGGAAGGCCCCATTCGGAGCTCACCATGTAGTCGCGTGGCAGGTTCCACCAGAAATCATAGTGTTTGTCTTGAATGCCGCGGTCCATTTCGTAGCGGCCCAGGATTTCGAAGCTCTCGCAATCCATGATGAAAATGCCGGGAGGACCGTCAGTGCCATCCTCGCCACCGCCGCCAAGGGTCGAGACATAGATGCCTTCGGGCCCGCAATGGATGGTGTGGGGGCGGGAATAGCCGGTTTTCGCCATCAACTCTTCGGGTTCGATGATCTTGTGGATCTTGGCGTCCATCGGGTCTTTGACATCAATGATGTAGATGCGAGACGACCGAATGCCGGGGATGATCAGATAGCGGCGTTCGAGGAATGCGTGCCCGGTGAGCGGCGACAGCGCCGAAGAACAGGCGTTCCAGCCAAAATGGTGAAATTCGTCGCCCAGGTTCGGCACATAAAGCTCGTGCACGATCTGGCTGTAGGTGTCACTTGTTGGGTCCACATCAACGACGGCCAATCCGTCGGGCTTGGTCCCATCCGGGCTGAGCATCAGCGTGAATGCCAGCTTTTCGACCGGTGCCTGCATGGCATCGTTGGGGGATGGGTAAAATGTGGGGTCTGGTCTTAAATTCATGGGCTTCCTCCCTGAAGCGATGTGAATATCGGTGCCCGGCCCCTCGGCTGTCTTTGCGACTTGTTTGTGAGGGATCAGGCGGTCTTCTCCTTGTTTTTTCTGCTCTGGCGCGCGGCGACGACGGAATGGGCCAAAAGCCGCGTATAGGCTTCGAGTTTCACAAGCAGCGCGTCAATGCGGGTGGCATCCTGCGCCTCGACCGCGTCGGCGATGTCGGTGTGCAGGGCGACGATCTCTTCGCGGGACCGCGCGGTGAAGGTGATCATGTTCATCAGGGGCTGCATGGCTTCGACGGCGCCTGCGAGTTGATAGCTGAGCACCTTGTTGCCCGCGCCATCGACCAGCGCCCGGTGAAAGGTCACGTCAGAGGCGCAGAACGCCTCATCCGTGAGGCCCGGTTGCCCCTGCCGGTGAATTTCGGCCCGCATCGTCGCCAGATGATCCGGCGTGCGCCGTTCGGCAGAGAGCGGCGCACAGGCGCGTTCCAGCGCATAGCGTGCTTCGCAAGCCACATCGAAGCTGACAGCATTCATGGACAAAAGTAGGGTCGAGGTGGTGACCTGCTGGGCATAGGCGTCCTCGAACCGCAACCGGTTGACGAACGCGCCGCCTGTGGCCCCGCGCTGGGTGCGGATCAGTGACTGCGCGGCGAGGCGCTTCAGGGCCTCGCGGACGGTGGGCCGGGACACGTCGAAGTGATCTGCAAGCTCGGCTTCACTGGGAAGCCTTTGATCCACAATCAAATCACCCGCTATGATCGCATCCCTGATCGCCTTGGCAATCTGGGCAGAGAGATCAACTGTGCTGTCGGGATCAATTTTCATTTGTCTTACATTTTAATGTCTGACATTTAATCTGGCAAGCATTGAGTCGTATGCGTTCAGGGAGGACACATGCCGCATCTTGTCAGGTCCACGCTCTGGCTTGGGTTCTTCGGCGCCATTCTGGCGTCGTGGTGGGTGATGTATTCCATGTCGATGGATATGGACCTCGACCTGATCGGACGACCCGGAGAGATGGGCGCACGCATGGCGGCCATGGACCCGCGCATGCCTATGTACATGCCCATGGCAAATTTCGGACCGCTGTTTGCGATGTGGGCGATCATGATGGCCGCGATGATGCTGCCCACGCTGGTGCCCACCTTGCGCAGTTACGAGGACCTGATGGTATCTGCGGATGGTACGCGGGCAGGGTGGTTGGGTGTCCTTCTGGGCTATTTCGTCGTTTGGGTCGCTTTCGCTGCTTTGATCACCGGCGTGCAACTGGCCTTGCTTTATGGCGGCATCATCGACATGCTGGGCATATCAAAGACCACCACATTTGCGGGCCTGCTGTTGCTGGCCGTTGGTCTGTTCCAATTCACCCGAGCGAAGGAAATCTGCCATGGCGTCTGCCATAGCCCTATGACTTATTACCTCGGACACTGGCGCACCGGCTTTGCGGGCGGTCTGCGCATGGGCCTCGGCCTTGGTGCATTCTGCGTGGGCTGCTGTTGGGGCTTTATGGCCCTTGGCTTTGTCGGCGGGGTGATGAGCCTGCTTTGGATGGGCCTCGCCACGCTCTTTATGGTGATCGAAAAGCTGCCCCAGATTGGGCATGTTGTCACAAAACCCATGGGGGTTCTGCTTGTGCTGGGTGGCATTGGCGTTCTCGCATATCCCTTTGTTGCAGGAGGATAAGATGGCCGTGAAAAAACGCCCCGACGCGGACAAGCTGCCGGTCAGTCAGCGCATTGACAGCCGAATGCCCAACCCGGGCAGGCGCCAGATGTCGCCCACCGAATGGGCCATCAAGGGCGAGCTGTTCCTCAATTGCTCGTGCGAGCTGTTCTGTCCCTGTGTTGTGTCGCTGGGCGCGCATCCGCCCACCGAAGGGCACTGCCACGCCTGGATGGCCATCGCGATTGACGAGGGCCATTTCGAGGGCGAGGACCTGTCGGGTCTGAACGTGGGCCTGATGGTCGACATCCCCGGCCGCATGGGCGAGGGCGGTTGGCGCGTCGCGGCGTATGTCGATGAACGGGCATCGGGCAAAGCCTATAACGGCATCCTGCAAATCTTCTCGGGTGCGGCGGGCGGCACAACGGGCCTGTTCACCATGCTTGTCAGTGACATCGTGGGGGCCGAGCGTGAAAAGGTCGAGATCGTGCGCGAGGGCAAGAAACGGGGCTTGTATATCGGGCGCAAGATCCAGGGCGAGATCGAGATGATCACCGGCAAGTCCGAAGATCACCCGGTGATGATCACCAACTCCAAATACTGGATGGGTCCCGACATTATCGCGGCGCGTGGGGTGAAATCCAAAGTGCGTGATTATGGTCGTATCTGGGACTTTGGCGGCAAGTCCGCTGAAATCTGCCCCATCGACTGGAAAGGTCCAAAACCGTGATTGATGCGGGTTATGTACGTACCATGGCCCGTTACAACGCCTGGCAAAACCGCCAGCTGACGGAGATGTTGACGGGCGTGCCGGATGACGAGCTGCGCAAGGATCGTGGCGCGTTCTTCGGGTCCATCATGGCGACGCTCAACCATATCCTGTGGGGCGACACGATGTGGATGAGCCGCTTTGCAAACCACGTGCCGGAGCCTGCGGTGCCGCCCCAACAGCACAAGGAATTCACGCCAACCTTCGCCGTCTGGAGCGCAGAACGCTTTCGTATGGACGGCACGATCCGGTTGTGGGGCGACAGCCTCGACACCGTGGCGCTGAAGGGTGATTTGTCTTGGTATTCCGGTACGTTGAAGCAGGATTTCGAGATGTCTCTTGAAGTCTGCGTGACCCACATGTTCACCCACCAGACCCACCACCGGGGTCAGGTCCACGCCATGATGACCGCGGCGGGACTGAGCGCGCCGGTCACAGATATCGTATTCATGCCAAAGGACGAGTGATGGCCGTTATCTCTCCATCGCGCCGCCTGCGCCGCACCCCCTTTTCCGACGGGGTCGAGGCGGCAGGCGTCAAAGCCTACACCATCTACAACCGGATGCTGTTGCCCACCGTGTTCGAAAGCGTCGAGGCGGACTATCGCCACCTGAAGGACCATGTGCAGGTCTGGGACGTCTCGGTGGAACGCCAGGTCGAACTGCGTGGCCCCGATGCGGGCCGCCTGATGCAGATGCTCACCCCGCGTGACTTGCGCCGGATGCTACCGGGCCAATGCTACTACGTGCCCATCGTCGACGAAACGGGCGGCATGCTGAATGACCCCGTGGCGGTCAAACTCAGCGAAGATCGCTGGTGGATCTCCATCGCGGATTCCGACCTGCTCTTGTGGGTCAAGGGCATCGCCAATGGCTACCGGCTCGATGTGCTGGTGGACGAACCCGATGTGTCGCCGCTGGCCGTCCAGGGCCCAAAGGCAGACGCACTGATGGAGCGGGTGTTCGGCGAACGCGTGCGCGACATCCGCTTTTTCCGCTTCGACATGTTCCAGTTCGAAGGGTGCGACCTGGCCATCGCCCGCTCAGGCTATTCCAAACAGGGCGGGTTCGAGATTTACGTGCCCGACAGCGCGCAGGGTATGCCGCTGTGGGATGCGTTGTTTAATGCGGGCGAGGACCTGCAGGTGCGCGCAGGCTGCCCCAACGGGATCGAACGGATCGAAGGCGGGTTGCTGTCCTATGGCAACGACATGACCGACGACAACACGCCCCATGAATGCGGGCTGGGTCGCTTCTGTGACACGCAAACGGCCATTGGCTGTATCGGGCGTGACGCGCTCTTGCGCGTGTCCAAGGAAGGGCCAGTGCAGCAAATCCGCCCGATCGCCATTCACGGTGACGCCGTGCCCACCTGCGACCGGCCCTGGCCGCTCTATGCCGGGGGCAAGCGCGTGGGGCAGGTGACATCTGCTGCCTGGTCGCCGGACTTCAAGACAAACGTATCCATCGGTATGGTGCGCATGACCCATTGGGATCCGGGCACAGAGTTGGAAGTTGAAACCCTGGACGGTATGCGTCGTGCGACGGTGCAGGACGCCTTCTGGATTTGATCCGTCGGACCGGGGCGCTGCCCCGGACCCCGGCATATTTGAAGAACAATGAGGGGGTGGTCCCTTCGCAAAACTGAGAGCGACATGTTCAATGCACTGGTGGTAGGCAAAGACGAGGAAAGCGGCAAGACTTCCGCCGCGGTGCAGGAGCTGTCGCTGGAGGATCTGCCGCAGGCCGAGGTGACGGTCTCGGTCGAATACTCAACCGTGAACTACAAGGATGGTCTTTGCATCGGGCCGGGCGGCGGTCTGGTGCGCAAATATCCGCATGTGCCGGGCATCGACTTTGCCGGCACGGTCGAGGCCTCGGACGATGACCGCTACAAACCCGGAGACAAGGTGGTCCTGACCGGCTGGCGCGTGGGCGAGGCGCATTGGGGCGGCTATGCGCAAAAGGCGCGGGTCAAGGCCGACTGGCTTGTGCCGCTGCCCGACGGTCTGGACACACGGCAGGCTATGGCCGTGGGGACCGCCGGGTTTACTGCGATGTTGGCTGTCATGGCGCTGGAAGATCACGGGATCAAATCCGGCCCCGTACTGGTGACGGGTGCTGCGGGCGGCGTGGGATCGATTGCTACCGCCATTCTCGCCAATCTGGGCCACAAGGTGGCTGGCGTGACCGGGCGGCCCGAGACGGCGGACTACCTGACGTCGCTCGGTGCAACCCAGATCGTGACGCGGGAAGAGGTCAATGAGACGGTCAAGCGCCCGCTCGAATCCGAGACCTGGGGCGGCTGTGTTGATGCTGTCGGCGGCGAAATGCTGGCCCGTGTTCTGGGGCAGATGGAATATGGCGCCTCCGTCGCTGCCGTTGGCTTGGCGGGCGGGGCCGGTCTGCCCGCCACCGTCATTCCCTTCCTGTTGCGCGGCGTGAACCTGCTGGGCATAGACAGTGTGATGCAACCCTACGAAAACCGCGTCCGCGCCTGGGGCCGCATTGCAAAGGACCTGCCCATGGATAAGCTGGAGGCGATGGTGCAGCCCGCGACGCTGTCCGATCTGCCCAAGCTGGGTGCGGATATTCTCAAGGGGCAGGTCAAGGGCCGCGTCGTTGTCGACGTCAACGCCTGATGCCGCGCGTCGATCCTGCGGCGCTGCCCACCTATGATGGACCTGATGCAGCGGCGCCCTTTGCCGGTCCTCTCGGGGACTATATCGGGCGGGCCGTTTCGGTGGCCCACGGCCTGCACCTTTTGGGCATCAATATCGAGACCCTGCGCCCGGGGGCTGCGTCGTCCCATCGGCACTGGCACGATACAAATGAAGAAGTGGTGGTTGTCACGGACGGAACACTGGTCCTGATCGACGACAGCGGCGCAACCGAGTTATGCGTGGGCGACGTGGCCGTGTTTCCGGCCAATGACGGCAATGGCCATTGCCTGGAAAACCGCAGCGCGTTTGATGCGACATTCGTGGTGATCGGCACGCGCAAAGAGGGCGATACCTGCCACTACGCGGATATCGACCTGATCGCGCAGTCCGATGGTACACTGACCCGCCGCGATGGATCGCCCGCTACACCCTGACAGAACGCGCTGGATGTTCTAGCTATACCGCCAGACAGCAGTTGAGAGATGCCCATGACCGCCTATGACGACACCAACATCTTCGCCCAGATCCTGCGCGGGGAGATCCCCTGTTTCAAAGTCTACGAAGACGATGAGACCTTGTGTTTCATGGACATCATGCCGCGCACGGACGGGCACTGCCTGGTGATCCCCAAGACGCCCTGCCGCAACATGCTGGATGCGTCTGACGCGCAGCTGGCGGCGGTGATGTCCACGGTCAAGAAGGTGGCGAACGCGGCCAAGGTGGGGTTCAACGCCGACGGCATTACGCTCCAGCAGTTCAACGAAACGGCCGGCGGGCAAGAGGTGTTTCACCTGCATTTTCACATCCATCCGCGGCACGAAGGTGTGTCAATGCGCCCACCCGGCAAGATGGGCGATATGGATGTGATCAAGGGCCACGCCGAAAAGATCAGCGCGGCCCTGTAGGGTGCGCATTCACTGCGCGCCTTCCGTAGGCTGAAAGGTGCGCGGGGACTGCGCACCCTATGCCGTCATTCCGCTGGTTGACCGATGGCGTCGTCCGCCTTGACCCGGCGACTGTCATTAAACAACGCCTTGACCAGCGACACCATCATCAGGACCATGACTATGGTAAAGGGCAGGGCACCAATGATCATCGCGTCCTGAAGCGACGCCAGCGGGTCCGCACCGGACCCGGACGCGCCCGCAATGATCAGCCCGCCAATCACACCGGTCATGATCAGGCCCCAGATGATCCGGTGCTTGATCCCCGTCTCCTGTTCGCCGCCCGACATGATCGTGTTCATCACCAGAATGCCCGAGTCCGCCGAGGTCACGAGGAAGGTCATGATCAGCACCACGCACATGATGGTGATGGCCGACAGGAACCCGCCCTCGATCATATAGCTGAGCGTGACAAAGAGTTTGTTGGTGTTCGACGCACCGATGATCGCGCCCTCCGCCACGCCTTGCAATTCAAGGTCGATGGCCGTGCCGCCCAGGATGGTCATCCACGCAAAGCAGACCAAAGCCGGGGCAAACACGCAGCCCAGGATGAACTCGCGGATCGTGCGCCCCTTGGAGATGCGGGCCAGAAACAGGCCCACGAAAGGCGAGAAGGCGATCTACCACGCCCAATAGAACGTGATCCAGCCCGATTGCCAGCCAAACAGACGCCCCTGCGTGCCCGCCGCATAAGTCGCGACCTGAGCATCCGTTGGCAGCTGCGCCGCCGCCCCTTCGAGCCCCTCGGTGAAGGTCGTCTGGCTGCCCCACGCATTGGTGGCACCTCCGTAAAGGTTGGCGGCCAGTGGTGCGGCCTCCTCCGGCAGACCCGCCGCAAACGCATCCTGCCCCAACGGGCTATAGGCCTCAAAGCTGAGCGGAATGAACTGCAGAATGTAGTCCAACAGTGCCGTGCCATAGGTCGTCATCGCAAACACAAAGCAGCCAAAGACCACAAAGGTCATCAGCAGGATGATCGACAACACCAGGTTCAGGTTCGACAGGTATTTGATCCCGCGCCCCACACCCGACACCGCCGACAGGATCGACAGGAACATGATCACGCACAACGCCGACAGCAGACCCACGGTCGAGGGCGTCGGCGGTGCATCCCCCTCGGCCACGCCCATCAGCCACTCCATCCCCGTCACCGCATAAACACCGTCCACGAACTGGCTCACGCCATAGCCGATGGTCACCGACACCCCCAGAATTGTCGCAACCACGCCCAGTTCCAACCGTCCAGCGTGCCATTCGCACTGGCTGGGAAAATGATCGCCCACAACACCAGCGCGACCATGATCGCCTTGGACTTAAGCGCAATGGGTAGGCTGTAGCCCTTGTAAAAGCCTGTTTTCCTGCCTGTTGATTTCAAGGTCCGTGAACGGTTCCTTTATCGACATCTGTTGGCTGCCTGTTCCAGATGCGGCCCGGCATCTTTCGTGTCCTGGGCCCTGGGGCGATGGTGCATCATTTCGCCATTTGCGGGAAATGAGACCGCGCCCACGCGCGAAATTGCGCGCTTGTCGCTTCAAGCGTGCCAGGGTTGGACCCGAATACTGGTGATTTCGCCACAGCAGCTTGGGCCGTTTTGACGTTTTTGGGCCGTTTCAAGACCAAACTTTCAGACCTGTCTCGCCGCCTCCGCTCAAAGGCAGGCCATCCGAATCTGCAAAAAATGAGACGTCGAACGGCGTCAGAGCCCACAGTTTCAGCACTGAGCGCCTCCCAAAACTTCACAATCCTGAAATCTCGCCGGGCTTTTTTCACGTCAGGGCCAGAAACGGCGATCCTCGGCCCAATCCGACATGTCCTGTGACAATTAACACTTCGCCAAAAACGACACTCGTGCTTTTCTGCGGTCATAAAAACGACAACAGGAAGGTAACCATGTCAATTCAACCTCCACTGACGGAGCTGCCGATCAAAACCGCCGACAGCGGTTTCTATCGCGGCTTCAGCGTAAACGTTGCGGTGATCAGTAAGGTCATCATCAGCATGCTGGTCGTCTGGTGTATTGTGTGGCCCACAGAGGCAGGCACAATTCTGGGCGACTGGAACAGCGTCATCCTCGAAAACTTTGCCGCCTGGTACATCTGGGTCGTGACGTTCTTTGTGCTTGTCTGCCTAGGCCTTGCGCTCTGGCCGACGGCCGGCCGGCTCAACCTCGGTCAACCCGGCGAAAAGCCCGAATTCAGCAACTTCTCGTGGTTCTCAATGATGTTCGGGGCCGGCATCGGCGTGGGCATGCTCACCTGGGCCGTCGCTGAACCCGTTGCACACTTCAAAAATAACCCCTCCGTGATCCAAGGGGCCACTACAGCCCTGGGCGAAGACAACGTGCGCGAAGCCTATGTCTGGTCCTTCTTGCACTGGGGTCTGGGCGCGTGGGCCTGCTATGCGATTGCCGGCCTTGCCCTTGCCTTCTTCAGTTACCGCCGGGGCCTGCCGCTGACCATCCGGTCGTCGCTGACACCGCTCTTTGGAGCGCGCTTGTCGGGGTTCCTCGGCAACCTCATCGACATCGTGGCCGTTGTGGCAACCATTCTCGGGGTGGCGCAAACCCTTGGCTTCGGTGTGGAACAGTTCGTGGCCGGTCTGACCCGGATTGGTATCGGTGGCCTGATGGAAGAAAGCGGATCGGCAACCACACTCGGTATCGTCGTGGCGCTCCTGGTCATCATGGGGGCCTCGACCCTGTCGGCGCTGTCCGGCGTGGGCAAGGGCATCAAGTGGCTGTCGAACATCAACATGGTGCTGTCGATCTTCCTCTTGGGCTTCTTCATCCTCTTCGGCGCGACCTTCTTCGGCGCGGCAGCCTTCTTCGTCGGCATCTGGGACTACCTGGTGGCACTTCCTTGGCTCAGCTTCAACGTCTACGCCTCTGATGGTGTCGAAGGGTCCGAAGCGTTCCTGCTGGCACAATGGCAGGGCTGGTGGCCGGTGTTCTACTGGGCCTGGTGGATCGCCTTTGCCCCCTTCGTGGGCCTGTTCCTGGCGCGCATCTCGCGCGGTCGGACCATCCGCGAGTTTGTGCTGGGGGCCATGATCGTGCCGTCGCTGATGTGCTTTGTCTGGTTCTCCTGGGCCGGTGGCACCGCCATCGACCTTGAACTGAACGGCGACGCAAACGGCGTCATTCTGGATGCGGCCAATGGCGACAAGATCTTTGCCATGACCGAGTTTATGCTGGCCCCCATCGCTCAGGCTCTTGCTTGGGGCATGGCTGTCGTGATCGTTGTCTTGTTGATGACGTTCCTCGTGACCTCGGCTGACTCGGCCGTGCTGATCGTGAACACCATCAACGCCGCGGGGGACGAAGGACCGAAAGCACGTCCGCACATCCTGTTCTGGGGGTCGGCCCTTGGGCTTGTGGTGGCGGGTCTGCTCATCTCGGGCGGAACCGGGGCCATTCAGACCGCCATGGTGATCGGGGCCTTGCCGTTCTCGATCGTGATGGCGCTGATGTGCATCGCGCTGATCAAGGCGATCTACAATGACGGTCGCCGCGAGGCGGCAGGCGTGCCTGCGGTGCACTCGGAAATTCCGGGGGCAACCGGCAACGGTCTGCCTGCTGAATAAGACGCGGTCACACGCGTGAACCCTGGGCCCCGGCGCTTGCGTGCCGGGGCCTTTTTCTTAATCTGGGCCAGACTTTGAAAGGCTTGGCTCATGTCCCTCGATCTCAAATTTGTCCGCACGCAATTTCCTGCGTTTTCCGAACCCTCCCTGAAAGGGCAGGCGTTTTTCGAAAATGCGGGCGGCAGCTATACCTGCAAGCAGGTGGTCGACCGTCTGTTCCGCTTCTACACCCAGCGCAAGGTGCAGCCCTATGCCGATTACGAGGCGTCGCGCCTGGGCGGGGAAGAGATGGACGAGGCCCGCACCCGTATGTCCGCGCTTCTGGGTGTTGAAACGGACGAGCTGAGCTTTGGGCCGTCCACCACCCAGAACACCTATGTGCTGGCGCAGGCCTTTGCCCAGATGATGCAGCCGGGCGAGGCGATCATCGTCACCAACCAGGACCACGAGGCCAACACCGGCCCGTGGCGGCGCCTCGCAGAGCGGGGGTTTGAGATCCGTGAATGGCAGGTTGATCCCGGGACGGGTCATCTCGACCCCGCGGCGCTTGAGGACCTTCTCGACGAAAAAGTGCGGCTGGTCTGCTTTCCGCACTGTTCCAACGTGGTGGGAGAGATCAATCCCGTGACCGAGATCACCGCGCTTGCCCATGCCGCCGGTGCCTTTGTGTGTGTTGACGGAGTCAGCTACGCACCTCACGGCTTTCCGAATGTGGGCCATCTGGGTCCCGATATTTACCTGTTCTCCGCCTACAAGACCTACGGGCCCCATCAGGGTCTGATGGTGATCCGCCGTCCGCTTGGCGCATTGCTTCCGAACCAGGGCCACTACTTCAATGAAGGGTCTCTGTACAAACGGTTCACCCCCGCAGGCCCAGACCATGCGCAGGTCGCAGCCTGTGCGGGCATGGCAGATTATGTGGATGCCCTCTACGATCACCACATAGCTGGGGGTGAGGCACAAGTGTCCCCGCGGGGACAAACCGTCCACGACCTTATGCGCGCCCGCGAGATCGACGCCCTGACCCGCGTGATGTCTGCCCTCAAAGACCGCAACGACCTCCGCGTCATCGGCCCCACGGATGCAGTGCAGCGCGCGCCGACTGTGGCGCTTGATCTGGGCCGCGATCCCGTCGCTGTTGCAGCACAACTCGCAGATCACGGCATTATGGCTGGGGGTGGCGACTTCTACGCCGTCCGAGCATTGCGAGCGATGGGCGTGGATCCCGAGCGTGGGGTTCTGCGGCTGAGTTTCACGCACTACACAAGCGATGCAGAGATTGATCAGCTGATCACAGCACTGGACCGCGTGCTTTGACGCAAGGGCAGCCTGCGACATCTTGATCCAACCGCATGTGCGCTACGTAAGCCTCGGTAACAAAAGGGAACGGGGCGTTGAGCAGCACACCGATCATCATGTGGTTTCGCCGCGACTTGCGGCTGAGCGATCACCCCGCACTCAAAGCTGCTTGCGACAGCGGGCGGCCCGTCATCCCCTTGGTCATTCGCGATCAAAGCGTGGACGATCTGGGGGCCGCTCCGAAATGGCGCTGGGGGCTGGGGGTTGATCATCTGGCGCAGTCGCTCAAGGACAAGGGCAGCCGGTTGATCTTCCGTTCGGGCGATGCGCTCGACGTGTTGCAAACGCTGATCAAAGAGACAGGGGCAGGGGCCGTTTACTGGTCGCGGCTGTATGATCCCCATGCGGTCGAGCGGGACAGCAAAATCAAGTCGACCCTCAAGGACCGTGATATCGATGCGCGCAGCTATGGCGGGCACTTGATGTTCGAGCCATGGACAGCTGAGACCAAGACAGGAGGGTTTTACAAGGTCTACACGCCCTTCTGGAAATCGGTGAAAGATCGGGATGTGGATGTGCCGCTCTCCACGCCCGGGACATTCAAGACGCCCGAAACATGGCCTGAGACCGAAGACCTCGCCGATTGGAACCTGAGCGCGGCGATGAACCGCGGTGCGGAGATTGTGCGCCCCTATGTGCGACTGGGAGAAAGCGCCGCGCAATCTCGGCTGGGGGCGTTCATGGCGTCGAAGGTCGCCAGCTACGATGAAGGCCGGGATATTCCGGGTGAGGACCGGACCTCGAACCTGTCTGAAAACCTCGCGCTTGGAGAGATCAGCCCGCACCAGTGCTGGCATGCGGGCGTTCGCGCCCTTAAAGAAGGCAAGCGCGGTGCCGAAACGTTTCTGAAAGAATTGGTCTGGCGCGAGTTTGCCTATCACCTTATGCACCACACCCCGCGCATCGTGGACCAGAACTGGAAAGAGGATTGGGACGCTTTCCCCTGGAAGGAAGACGCGCGCAACTCCGAAGTCTGGGCTTGGAAGAAAGGGCGAACGGGCATCCAGTTTGTCGATGCGGCGATGCGCGAGCTTTACGTCACGGGCCGGATGCACAACCGGGGGCGGATGATCGTGGCGTCGTATCTGTGCAAACACCTGATGACCCACTGGCGGATTGGCCAGCAGTGGTTCGAAGACTGCCTGATTGATTGGGACCCCGCCTCGAACGCCATGGGATGGCAATGGTCCGCGGGGTCCGGCCCCGATGCGACACCGTACTTCCGCGTGTTCAACCCCGTCACGCAACTCGACAAGTTCGACAAGAACCGGGACTATGTCAGCCGTTGGATCGCCGAAGGGCGCAGCAACAAGGCCAAGGAGGCGCTGTCGTTCTTTGATGCCATTCCCCGGCACTGGGGCATGTCGCCGGATGATGCCTATCCCGATCCGATCGTGCCCGCGGACGAGGGGCGCAAACGGGCGCTAAGTGCATATGAAAACCGAGATTTTTGATAACAACACCGTGCGCACGCTTGCGTGACGCAAAGTGTCAAGCTAGCTTGACAAAAACGCGAATGGGGAGCGCGAATGATCCTGACAACAACCGACGGCCAGTCGAACTTGCCGCGTTATTTCACCCGTGTCTTTGGCATGGCGCAGGGGATGAATACGGGCCGCGTGGACTTTGTCCTGCCCGATGGCCGCAGGTTCCGCGCCGAGGGACCGAATCCCGGCCCGGTGGCCGAGGTCCATATTCACAATGATGATGTCTTTGCCCGCCTGATCCGCGAGGGCGATCTGGGTTTTTGCGACGCCTATCTGGACGAATGGTGGAGCACGCCGGACCTGCAATCCTTCATGGATTGGGCACATGCAGACAATGACAGCCTGTATGACGGCTTTCCCGGCATGGGACTGGTGCGCCATTTCGAGCGGTTCCGGTTCTGGCTGCAACGCAATCACCGCGATCAGGCGCGCAAGAACATCAGCTATCACTATGATCTGGGCAACGAGTTCTATGGCCTGTGGCTGGATGACACGATGACCTATTCCTCGGCCCTGTTTGAGACGGGGCAGGAAAGCCATGAGGCGGCGCAGATCGCGAAATATGCCAGCATGGTCGATCAGATGGGCGCGCAGCCGGGCGACCATATTCTGGAGATCGGCTGCGGCTGGGGGGGCTTTGCCGAATACGCCGCCAAAGAGCGCGGCCTGAAGGTCACGGGCCTGACCATCAGTGAGGAACAGTTTAAATACGCCCGGGAACGCATTGAGAAGGCAGGGCTTTCTGATCTTGTCGATTTCAAACTGCAGGATTACCGCGACGAGCGTGGGACCTATGATGGCATCGCTAGCATCGAGATGTTCGAAGCGGTGGGCGAGAAATACTGGCCCGTCTATTTCGACACCCTCAAACAGCGCCTGAAGCCCGGCAAGAACGCGACCTTGCAGATCATCACCGTGCAGGACCGGCGCTGGAAAGTGTACAAGCGCGGTGTGGATTTCATCCAGAAATACATCTTTCCGGGCGGCATGTTGCCCAGCCCGTCCGCGCTGCGGGACCAGATCGGCAAGGCGGGTCTGGGCATCGAACGGTCCATCGAGTTTGGCCAAAGCTACAACATTTCGCTGCGGCGCTGGCACGAGACCTTCAATGAAAAGTGGGATCAGATCGCGGATATGGGATTTGATGACCGGTTCCGGCGGATGTGGAATTTTTATCTGACCTCTTGCGCGGCGACCTTTGAAAGTGCCAACTGCGACGTGACGCAGATCACGATCAAACGACCCGGATAGCTATGAAAGATCAAAGCCATGCCTGACGCAGCCAAACTGGTGGCCGCTTTGGGCCTTGGGATCGTTGCATTCATCGCCTCGCGCATGATCATGCCGCTGTTCGACCCCGAGACGAATTTCGGCTGGTTCACCCAAGTCAATATCGTGGTGGGTCTGGTTACCGGATGGATGGTGATCGGCACGCGGGCGGGGCGCGGCATGACATCGGCGATCAATGTGGGCCTGACGGGCCCTGTGGTGCTGGTGTTCTGGGCGCTGTTTATCCAGTCCTGCAACGAGATGGTGCGCATCGCGATGAAAAACCGCTATGATGGCGCGTTCGAGGCGCTGACGGATATTTTCACCATCGGTGCGGAATGGGCGTTGTTGATGAGCACGGTGCCGATCTGGGCCATGCTGTTGGTGGGGGGTGTGATCACCGGTATCGCAACGGAATATGCCTGGCGCACCTGGCGGTGACCTCTTTGTTTTTCTATGGCACGATGCGGCATGCGCCGCTGTTGCAGTGCGTGCTGGGGCGTGAGGCGACCGCGCTGGATGTGACAGAGGCGGTGCTGCCCGGCTTTGTCGCCCGGTCATCGCCCGATGGGGTGTACCCGGTGTTGCGGGCGCATCCCGGCGGTGAGGCGCGCGGCGTTCTGGTGCGAGGGCTGACGCAGGACGATATCGCGCGGCTGGATTTTTACGAAGGCGGGTTTGACTACGATCTGCGCGAGGTGACGGTGCAGTCGGGTGAGGCGGCGTGTGTCTATCTGCCGGGTCCAGGGGTGCAGGCGGCCGATACCGAGTGGGATTTGGCGACATGGGAGGCCCGCTGGGCTGCGATGACGTTATGGGCCGCCGAGGAGGTGATGGCCGGATATGGCACGCTGTCGGCGGATCAAGTGGCCGCGCGTTTTCCGCGCATCCGCGCGCGCGCCTGGAGCAAGGTGCTGGCCCGGGAGGGGCGGCGCGGGACAGGGGTGCTGGACGGGCGGGTCGATATCGTATCACGGCGGCGGGTGCACACGAATTTCTTTGCCATGGATGACATATCGCTGCGGCACGAGACCTTTGCCGGGGAGATGTCGGAAGTATTGGAGCGGTCGGTGTTCATTTCGACCGACGCGGCAATTGTGCTGCCCTATGATCCGGTGCGGGATCGGGTGCTGCTGGTTGAACAGATCCGGCTGGGGCCGATCGGTCGCAATGATCCGGTGTGCTGGCAGATGGAGCCGGTGGCGGGGCTGATCGATCCCGGAGAGACACCGGAGGACGCTGCGCGACGCGAGGGCGCCGAGGAGGCGGGGTTGGCGTTTCGGACGCTTGAGCCTGCGGGGGCGTGCTATGCGTCGCCGGGGGCGGCGACGGATTTCTTTCACATGTTTGTGGGTGTTTGCGATCTGCCCGATGGCAGTGCTGGGATCGGTGGCGAGCCGAGTGAGGGTGAGGACATTCGCAGCCATCTGATGGGCTTTGAGGCGCTGTTGGAGATGGCGGATGAGGGCCGGGTGGTGAATGCGCCGCTGGCGGTGCTGGTGTACTGGCTGGCGCGCCATCGTGATCGGCTGCGGAGTGCGACGGCTTGAGGTCATCCCGCACCCCCGCTACACCTGCGGGCAAGTGACGAAAGGAATGTCCCATGCGCTATGCGTCTGATCTGGCCGAGGCCATTGGAAACACCCCCCTGATCAAGCTGCGGCGCGCCAGTGAGGAGACGGGCTGTACCATTCTGGGCAAGGCCGAGTTCATGAACCCCGGCCAATCGGTCAAGGATCGCGCGGCGCTGTCGATCATTCAGGAGGCGGTGGCCAGCGGCGCGCTGCGCCCGGGCGGCACGATCGTTGAAGGTACGGCTGGCAACACCGGGATCGGGCTGGCTCTGGTGGGGGCGTCCATGGGGTTCAAGACGGTGATCGTCATCCCCGAGACACAAAGCCAGGAAAAGAAGGACATGTTGCGGCTGGCAGGGGCCGAGCTGGTTCAGGTGCCCGCCGCACCCTATCGCAATCCGAACAATTTTGTGCGCTATTCCGGGCGTTTGGCCGAAGAACTTGCCAAGACGGAGCCGAATGGCGCGATCTGGGCCAACCAGTTTGACAATGTCGCCAACCGCAAGGCGCATATTGAGACAACCGGCCCCGAAATCTGGGAACAGACCGACGGAAAGGTGGACGGTTTTATCTGCGCTGTCGGGTCTGGCGGCACGCTGGCCGGTGTGGCCGAGGTCTTGCAGTCCAAAGGGGTGAAGATTGGCCTTGCCGACCCGGACGGGGCTGGCCTGTTCAGCTACTACACCACGGGCGAGATCGCGATGGAGGGCGGGTCGATTGCCGAAGGGATCGGTCAGGTGCGCATCACCAAGAACCTAGAAGGGTTCCGGCCCGACTTCAGCTACAACGTCTCGGATGCCGAGGCGCTGCCCATCGTTTTTGATCTGCTCGAACATGAAGGTCTGTGTTTGGGTGCCTCGTCGGGTGTGAACGTCGCGGGTGCCATCCGGCTGGCCAGGGATTTGGGGCCGGGCCATACCATCGTGACCATCCTGTGCGACTTTGGCACGCGCTATCAGTCGAAACTGTTCAACCCTGAGTTCCTGCGCAGCAAGGACCTGCCGGTGCCGGACTGGCTTGAGCAGGGGCCATCCAGTATTCCCGGCGTTTTCGAGGACGTGTGATGTTGCGTGCCTGGTGTCGCGCTGCGCTGCTGAGTCTATGTGCCGTACTCTGGGCTGCCACGGCGCTTGCTCAAAACAACGGACCTGACTACAGCGCTTGGCAGGAAACAGCGATGCGCGCGGAACGTGCCGTGGAGGCGGCAGAGGCCTCTGACCGGGCGCTTGAGAGCTTGCGCTCGGAGATTGCCGAATGGCGCCTGCAGTTCCAAACCCAGTTGAACACCAACGACAGTCGCCTGCAGACACTGCGCGATCAGATTGCGACATTGGGCCCCGCGCCCGAAGAAGGTGTGACCGAAGCCGCTGAAATTGCTGACCGGCGGGCAGCACTGAACGAACAGCTGGAACGCCTAAGCACGCCGCGCCGGACCGCCGAGGAGGCCTTCAGCCGGGCCAACGGCATCATCGCCGAAATTGACGGTATCCTGCGGGAACGCCAGACCGAAGAATTGCTGAACATGGGGCCGTGGCCGATCAACCCGGCCAATTGGCCCGGAGCGCTGCGGCATCTTCAGGAGTCGGTCGTCGCACTTGTCGCCAGCACGCAACGGGCCTGGAACAGCCCATCCCGTCGCGCCAACGCAAGCGACAACCTGCCTCTGATCATGGTGCTGCTGGTCATCGGGATTATCCTGGTAGCGCGGTCGCGCTATTGGTCCGAACTGCTGGCTGTGCGCATCCAAAAAGGGGATAGTCGGTCGCGGGCGCGCGTGGCAAGCTTTATCGTATCGCTGGGCCAGATCATCCTGCCCATGATGGGTCTGTTTGCGATCGTGCGGGCGATACGCGCGTCGCAGATGTACGGTCCGCGCGGCGGGGTCTTGCTCGACTCGCTCGAGAGCGCCGGTCTGGTGCTTTTCTTTTCGCTGTGGTTGGCCAGTCGCCTGTTTCCCAGGGATGACGCGCTGAGTGCACCGATGGCCGTTCCGCAGGACCGTCGGGCCGAAGGCCGGTTGTATACGGTGCTTTTGGCCCTGGTGTTTGCGGCTTTCATCATCCTGACCGGGTTTTCCGAATTCGACCGCTACACCGCGGCAGGGGATGCGGTTCTGAACCTGCCCCTTCTTGTTGTTGCGGGACTGATCCTGATCCGGTTCGGCTGGCTTTTGCGCCGCCGCGTACGCGAACGGGCCGATGACGACGCGGTGGACACAGCCTATGCCGACCGTATCTTCAGCACGCTTGGTCGTGCGGTAATCGCGGTGGGGCTGGTCGCGCCGGTGCTGGCCGCCCTTGGGTTCGGGACCGCGGCAAAGTTCCTGATCTACCCGACGATCCTGACACTGGCCCTGATCGGGACGGTGGTGTTGCTGCAGCATTTTGTACGCGACGCCTATGCCGCGCTGCGACCGGGTGAGGGCGCGCGCGACAGCTTGGTCCCGACGCTTCTGGGGTTCCTGATCGTCCTGCTGGCGCTGATCCCGCTGGCGCTGATCTGGGGCGCGCGGGTGACCGACCTGACCGAGGTTTGGGCGACACTGCGGTCAGGCCTGACCATCGGCGACATGACAATCTCGCCCGGCAGCTTTTTCACCCTGATCATCGTCTTTACCATCGGCTATCTGCTGACCCGCGCCGTGCAGAACGCGATGAAGACATCTGTGCTGCCCAAGACCAAGATTGATCCGGGCGGGCAGGTCGCCGTTGTGTCGGGGCTGGGCTATGTCGGGATTTTCCTTGCGGCCCTTGTTGCCATCACATCGGCGGGCATCGATTTGTCGAGCCTGGCCATCGTGGCGGGTGCCCTGTCTGTCGGCATCGGCTTTGGCCTGCAAACCATCGTGTCGAACTTTGTCTCGGGCATCATCCTGCTGATCGAGCGCCCGATTTCCGAGGGTGACTGGATCGAGGTTGGCGGCCAGATGGGCTATGTCAGGTCCATCTCTGTCCGCTCGACCCGGATAGAGACCTTTGACCGGACGGATGTGATTGTGCCCAACGCCGATCTGATTTCCGGCACGGTGACCAACTATACCCGTGGCAACACTGTGGGCCGGGTGATTGTGCCTGTGGGCGTTGCCTATGGCACCGACACCCGGCGCGTCGAACGCATTCTGAAGGAGATTGCGGATGCGCATCCCATGGCGCTGGCCAACCCGCCGCCTGCGGTGCTGTTCATGGGCTTTGGGGCCGATAGTCTCGATTTCGAAATCCGCATCATCCTGCGTGATGTGAACTGGATGCTGGCCGTCAAGAACGAGATCAATCACCAGATCGCCGAGCGGTTCGAGCAGGAGGGGATCGAGATACCCTTTGCCCAACGCGATGTGTGGCTGCGCAACCCGGAGGTGCTGCAACCCAAGGCCGAACCGGCCCCTGCAACGACCGAAGCGGTCGCGCCCGCGCATCTGAAGGATGGGGAGATGGACGCCGCACCCGATGGCGCGACGGAAGAGGGGGACGGACGATGACCGAGCCACTTTTTCGCGAAGACGTCTATGCAAAGGACGCCGACGCGACGGTGGTGGCGCATACGCCTGAGGGTGGGATCGTGCTGGACCGGTCGGTATTCTATCCCACGGGGGGCGGTCAGCCGGGCGACAGTGGCGCGCTGGATTGGGAGGGTGGCGCGCTGCGGATTGCGACGTCACTCAAGGGCGAGGGGGAGCGCGTGGTGCTGGTCCCCGCCGAGCCGCGCCCGCTGCCCGCGGTTGGCGCGCAAGTCATGCAGCATCTGGACTGGGACCGACGCTACGCGCATATGCGGGTGCACACGGCGCTGCATTTGCTGTCGGTTGTGCTGCCCTTTGGCGTGACGGGCGGGTCGATCAGCGCGGGGCGCGGGCGGCTGGATTTCGACATGGCGGATGCGCCCGAGGACAAGGGCGCACTTGAGGCCGCGTTGAATGCCCATGTGGCGGCGGATCTGGCCGTTGAGGCCGAGTGGATTACCGACACGGAACTGGAGGCAAAGCCAGAGATGGTCAAGACATTGTCGGTGCGCCCGCCGCGCGGTGCGGGCTGCATTCGGTTGATCCGCATAGGCGAGGGCGAGGATACCGTTGACCTGCAGCCTTGCGGCGGCACGCACGTGGCGCGCACCGGCGAAATCGGCACCTTGCGCATCGGCAAGATTGAAAAGAAGGGGCGAATGAACCGCCGCGTCTATCTGCATCTGGACAGTTGAAAAATTTGCGCGGTTCCGGCTTGCACTCCCGTGCCTTCATTCGATAGAGACGGCGGTGGACAGGTGGCCGAGTGGTCGAAGGCGCGCGCCTGGAAAGTGCGTAGGCGGGAGACCGTCTCGAGGGTTCGAATCCCTTCCTGTCCGCCACTCCCTTTCAGTCCGGTCGGTTGAGCGATGGCAGTAGCCGCGTGATCATGCCCATGAGCAGCGCGGTGCTGAGGCCAAAGGTCAACAGCCCGGTGATTGCGGCGAAGGTGCCGAATATGCGCAGGCCGTCGGACAGGATCAGATCACCGTAGCCCAGTGTCGTGTAGGTGGCGGTTGCAAAGTAAAAGCTGGTGGGGAAATCGTCGAATGCTCCCATTGCGTAAAAGGCCAGGGCCCACGACCAGACCTGGATCGTATGGGCCCCGAGCAGCAAGACCACACCAAGGCTGACCAGCATCAAGGTGCGCCATCGCGGCTGATAGGGGTGCAGCCGCTGCGCAGCACGTGTCAGCATTGGAACCAGGACTGCGATCACGGCGATATGGATCAGTGCGCACAAGGTGATCAGCGCACTGCCCAAGGTGATTTGCGCGGCTGCTGTCATGCCCGGCCCCTTCGCTTTCGAAAGATATACTTATAGTGGGGTCTGTTCGCGCAGGCTCAAGCGTCGCCCACGCGTTTTGGCAAAAGGTGCAGCGCGATCAGCTGCCCAGCAACAGGCGACGACAGGTTGCAAGATGCGTGTCGGCTGTCCGATGTGCCTTTCTCGCCCTGCCGGGATGCGTGGCAAAGCTGGCTTGCTGCAGCAATGCGGCGTGGGCCAGCTTGACCTCGATCCTGTGATGCAGGATTGCGCGGCCCTGACCGGGTGGCAGAGCGGCATCGGTCAAGTGCACAAAGGCACTCCGTTCTTGAGCGATTGAGTCCGTGGCGGGGTCGTTCATGAGCCAGGCGTGTTCCATCTCGGCCGAAAACCGACCGGCACAGGCGGCAAAGGCGTAAGCAATGGTGTCCTTGTCCGATGCCAGTCCCTGCGAAGCGACGGTCACAGTCGCCGCCGCCAGTAGGATTTTTATTCTGCTCATGTTTTGAGCATTCAGTCGTTTTTGCCGTGCGTCAACTGTGCGGTTTGCAAAAGTCGAGCGAATACTCCCGGACTTGGCCACTTGGGCAGCACCAAAACCGACCCCTCTGCAGGGTGCTGGCGCATGAAAGGCCGGTTTTGCCAGCTTTTTGATATGTTTTGCGCAGGCTTTCGTCGTACCACCAAGACGCAGAGAGCCGGAAACGGACACAATTGTCGCGCTTGCGCGACCGGCATTGAGCCTTGTGGCCCGACCCGTTATCTGCACGGCATACAATTGTGTGCAGAACGGCGCGCCGTGCGCTGCTGCGCCTGACCCTCGTGTTTGAAACAAGCGAAAGACTGCCTCATGTCCCAAGACGCCGCCCCCGACATCCTTTACACCGTCACAGACGAGGCCCCGCAGCTGGCGTCCGCGTCACTGCTTCCGATTGTCCGCAAGTTTGTCTCTGCAGCAGGGATTGACGTGGGAACGCGCGACATCTCGGTAGCCGGGCGCATACTGGCGACATTCCCCGAAAGGCTGACCGAAGCACAGGCACAAAGCGACGATTTGGCGGCGCTCGGCGCGCTGGTGACGACGCCCGAAGCCAATGTGATCAAGCTGCCGAATATTTCGGCGTCGGTGCCGCAGCTCAAGGCCGCAATCAAGGAATTGCAGGGGCAGGGCTACGATATCCCTGACTACCCGGACGCGCCCGCGACCGACGCGGAAAAAGAGGCGCGCGCCCGCTATGACGCCATCAAGGGGTCAGCGGTGAACCCGGTTCTGCGCGAAGGCAACTCGGACCGGCGCGCGCCTGCAGCGGTCAAGGCCTATGCCAAGGACAATCCGCATTCCATGGGCACCTGGACCGCCGACAGCAAGACCAAAGTGTCGACCATGGGCGCAGGCGACTTCCGGTCCAACGAGACATCAGTCACCTTGACCGGCGCACAAGCTGGCGCGCTGAAGATTGAACATGTTGCGGCGGATGGCACCGTCACCGTGCTTAAGGACGGCATCGACATGCCCGAGGGCGCGATCGTGGATGCCACATACATGTCGCGCGCAGCCCTGATGGACTTCCTTGCGAACGCCATTAACGACACAAAGGCCGACGGCACGCTGTTTTCGCTGCACATGAAAGCCACGATGATGAAGGTGTCGGACCCGATCATCTTTGGCCATGCCGTGCGCGCATACCTCAAACCCGTCTTTGACACATACGGCGATGACCTCGCCGCCGCTGGCGCCAATCCAAACTCGGGCCTTGGCACGATGCTGGACGTCATCAGCGGCATGCCCAACGGGGCAGAGATCAAGGCCCAGATCGAGGCGGTCATGGCAGAGCGCCCGCCGATGTATATGGTCAATTCCGATAAGGGCATCACCAACCTGCACGTGCCATCTGACGTCATCATCGACGCGTCGATGCCCGCCGTGCTGCGCGCGGGCGGCAAGGGTTGGGGCCCTGACGGCAAAGAGGGGGACACGAACTGTGTAATCCCCGACAGCTCGTATGCGCCTGTCTATGCCGAGACGGTGGATTTCTTCAAAGCCAACGGCGCGCTGGACCCGACCACAGCAGGCACCGTGCAGACTATCGGCCTGATGGCCAAGAAGGCCGAGGAATATGGCTCGCATCCGACCACGTTCGAAATCCCTACGGATGGCACGGTCAAGGTGATCGCAGCCAATGGCGACGTGCTGACCAGCCACGATGTCGAGGCTGGTGACATCTGGCGCATGGCCTCGACCCGCAAAGAGGCCGTGGTGAACTGGGTTGATCTGGCGATTTCACGTGAAGCCTCAACGGGTTACGCGTCGGCCTTCTGGTTGGATGAAACGCGTGGGCACGATGCGGAACTGATCAAGATGATCACCCCGATCCTGGCCGAAAAGGGCAAGTCGGACACGTTCCAGATCATGGACCCGGCGGCGGCCACACAGCACGCCCTTAAGGTGATCACGGCAGGCGACAACTGCATTGCCATCACCGGCAACGTGTTGCGTGACTACCTGACCGACCTGTTCCCGATCCTTGAAGTGGGCACCTCGGCCAAGATGCTGTCGGTGGTCAAACTGATGAACGGCGGCGGCATGTTCGAGACCGGGGCAGGCGGGTCGGCCCCCAAGCACGTGCAGCAGTTGATGGAGGAAAACCACCTGCGCTGGGACAGCCTGGGCGAGTTCTGCGCCATCGCCGAAAGCTTGCGTTTCTTTGGTGAGGCGCATGGCAATGCCAAGGCGACCATCATGGGCGACGCAGCTGACGCGGCCATTATCAAACTGCTGGGCGAGGGCAAATCGCCGGGCCGCAAGGTGGGTCAGCCGGACAACCGCGACAGCCACTTCTTCTTTGCGCTCTACTGGGCCGAAGCACTGGCGGCGCAAACGGATGACGCCGAACTGGCCGCCTACTTTGCCGATCTGGCAAGCGCCCTGAACGCACAAAGCGACACCATCAGCGCCGAGTTGATGGCCGGGCGCGGCAGCGCGGTGGACCTGGGTGGCTACTATAACACCGACGATGCGAAAGTTGCGGCTGTGATGCGCCCATCGGCCACCCTGAACGGGCTGATCGATGCCTGAGTCGATGGCCGCACAGTATTCAGGTTGTGAATGCTCGTACGGAATTTCAGGCGGAAACTGAGACAAAATGTCGGCCCATCTTTTGATTTTCGAAAGGTGGGCCAATCTCTTTCGGAATGTCTTGTGCGCTGCCCCGCCTGACCTTGCGTCGCCCCATCGCAAGGCCCTAGCGTGCGCCCGAATGCAAGGATGATCAGGGCACCCGATGGCACGAGACTACCTCAAGAAAGCAACGCTGACGTCAACATCGGGGGCGTCCGATGTCCACGATATCGTCACCGGCATCCTGAACGACATCGAGGTGCGCGGCGATGCGGCAGCGTTGGAATATGCCGCAAAATTTGACAAATACGAAGGCAACATCCTGCTGACACCGGAGGAGATCGAGGCCGCTTGCGCCTTGGTGCCCGACAAGTTGAAGGCGGACATCCAGTTTGCCCATGACAACGTGCGCCGCTTTGCAGAGATGCAAAAAAAGACGGTGGCGAATGTCGAGATGGAGGTCGTACCCGGCCTGATCGCGGGGCAAAAGGCCATCCCGGTGGATGCTGCCGGGTGTTACGCCCCCGGTGGCCGTTACAGCCACGTGGCCAGTGCCATCATGACCGTGACCACCGCCAAGGTTGCGGGCTGCAAGCACATCACCGCCTGTTCGCCGCCGCGCCCCGGTGTCGGCGTGGCCCCAGCGATTATTTATGCCGCGCATATCTGTGGCGCGGACAAGATCATGGCGATGGGCGGTGTGCAGGGGGTCGCGGCGATGACATTCGGTCTGTTCGGCCTGCCCAAGGCGAACATCCTCGTCGGTCCCGGCAACCAGTTCGTGGCCGAAGCCAAGCGCATCCTCTTTGGCCGCGTGGGCATCGATATGATCGCAGGCCCGACCGACAGCCTGATCCTCGCCGACGGGCAAGCCGACGCGCACATCGTGGCGACCGACTTGGTCAGTCAGGCTGAACACGGCTACAACTCGCCCGTCTGGCTGGTCACAGACAGCCGTGATCTGGCCGAACGCGTGATGGAAATGGTACCCAAGCTGATCGATGATCTGCCTGAGGTGAACCGCGAAAACGCTACCGCCGCCTGGCGCGACTATGCCGAAGTGATCGTCTGTGCCGACCGCGAGGAAATGGCCGCCTGTTCTGACGACTACGCGCCGGAGCACCTGACCGTGCAGGCCGAAGATCTGGACTGGTGGCTCGACCGGCTCACATGCTACGGCTCGCTCTTTCTGGGCGAGGAAACCACTGTGTCCTACGGCGACAAGGCAGCCGGTACCAACCACGTGTTGCCCACCTCGGGGGCTGCCAACTACACCGGCGGTCTGTCCGTGCACAAGTATATGAAGATCGTCACCTGGCAGCGCTCCACCCGCGAAGGATCGAAGGCGGTGGCAGAAGCGACGGCGCGCATTTCGCGCCTGGAAGGCATGGAAGGGCACGCCCGCGCCGCAGATGTGCGACTGGCGAAATACTTCCCCGGTGAAAACTTCGACCTCAGTGCCGATGAGTGATCCCGTTTCAAGCGGCTCTTTTCACTGCTACGATAGCAGCGGGAGGGTCAGCCGTTGAAAGCACTGGTGTATGACGGCGTTGAGGCGCTGAATTTCCGGGATGTGCCGGACGCGGTTGCGGGCCCGGATCAGGAACTGGTGCGCATCGCGTCTTCGGGCGTCTGCGGGTCGGACATGCACGCCTACCTGGGTCACGATGACCGCCGTCCTGCGCCTCTGATCCTCGGGCACGAAGCCGCAGGCACGATCGTCGGTGGCCCACGTGATGGTGAGCGGGTGACGATCAACCCGTTGGTGAGTTGCGGCACCTGCCAAGCCTGCGGGACCGGCCGCGAAAACCTTTGCCCCGAACGCAAGATCATCTCGATGCCTCCGCGCGAAGGGGCCTTTGCCGAATTGGTCGCGATGCGGCCCGAAAACCTGGTCACGGTCCCGGACGACGTCCCGCTGGACCAAGCTGCCTTGGCCGAACCGCTCGCGGTCAGCTGGCATTCCGTACGGTTGGGTCTGGCGGCGCTTGATCCCGGTGCCAGCCGCACAGCTCTTGTTCTGGGCGGAGGGGCCATTGGGGTGGCGGCCGCACTGGCGCTGAAGTGCCAAGGGTTTCAAGATGTAACTGTTGCGGAGCGCAACGAAACGCGCCGCCGGTTTGTGGAAAATCAATGCCTTATCCCATCTGTCCCCGCGGGGACAGGTCAATTCGGGCTGGTTGTGGATGCTGTGGGCTATGCAGGAAGCCGCGACATTGCCTCGCAATTGGCCGAACCGGGTGGCGTGATCGTGCATATCGGTCTGGGTGAGGACCTCGGCGGCCTCGACATCCGCCGCATGACCCTGCAAGAGATCACCTTTATCGGCACCTACACCTACACGCCCCAGGATTTCCGCGACACTTGCGCGGCCATATTTGACGGTCGCCTGGGTCCGCTTGACTGGACCGAACAGCGCCCGCTGTCCGAAGGGGCCGCCGCCTTTGCCGATCTGCGCGCGGGCCGCGTCGCCGCCCCGAAAATCATTCTGCACCCCTGATGCCGGAGACATCAAACACATGAACATAGACAAGAAGATCACCGATGATCTTGTCGCGAACGACATCTCGTTCGTGACCACGGTGCCCTGCAAGCAGCTTGCAGGCGTCATCGAAGAGATCGACCAGCACGACAAGATTTTTCACATCCCGTCCAACAAGGAAGACGAGGGGATGGGCCTGTGCGCGGGTGCTTGGATGGGCGGCAAACGTCCCGCAATCATCATGCAGAACACAGCCATCGGCGTCACCATCAACACGCTGGCCACGCTGATCCAGTACTACCGGATGCCGCTGCCCATGCTGATCTCATACCGCGGCGAATTGCGTGAACCGGTGGCCTGTCAGGTTGAAATGGCGGTGCATACCAAGGCATTGCTGGCGCAGATGAACATCCCCACCTACCACTTCCACAAACAGTCGGACGTGGAAGAACTGGATATGATCCTGAAATACACTTTCATGTGCTCGAAACCCGTGGCGATCCTGACCGACGCCAACTTCTGGGGAGGCTATGGCGACCAATGATCCGTTCTGAAATCCTCAAGGAAATTGCACCGATCCTGCGCGATCAACTCATCATTTGTAACATCGGCATTCCCAGCCAGGAACTGCACGCCATCGACGATCAGCCAACGAATTTTTACATGCTGGGCACCATGGGTCTGGCATCCTCGATTGGCCTCGGGCTTGCGCTGGCGCAGTCCAAGACCGTCATCTCGATCGATGGGGACGGGTCGGTTCTGACCAACCTTGGCACGCTGCCCACCATCGGGAACAACATGCCCCCGAACTTCATCCTGATGATCATCGACAACGGCTCTTATGGCTCGACCGGCGATCAGCCGACCTATACGGGGCGCAAGACGGACTTGGCAAGCATGGCCCGCGCCGCTGGCTGCGACAACGTGGTCGAGGTGCAGGATGTGGACACGGGCAAGGCGTTGCAAGACGCTATCGATGCTCAGGTTGGCACGGTGATGATTGTCAAATGCGACAGCGGCAATGCCAAGATGCCGGTCATCACGATGGACCCGGTTGTGATCAAGGATCGGTTCATGCAGGCGGTGGCATCCTAGCCTCAGCAAACCCGTTTGTGCATCCGTCTTAAGGTGACCTTCACCTCTGGTGCGCTAGCGTCCGCCAAGATCGGTCTTGGTGGAGGCGCATTCATGCCGCGTATGAGGATCATTGAGCACGCGGGCCTGCAGACGCAATTGGTCAGCTAACCCGGCGTGATGAACGCGCCGTCATCGCCAGCGCCCGCGGCGCATCGGGTTGTCATCGTCGACGATTCAAAAACCATGCGCCGCTGGCTGGGCAGCATGGTGGCCGCTGACCCGCGTCTTGATCTGGTTGGCGTTGCCGCCTCTGCGCAAGAGGCGCGCAGCGTCATCAAGCAGACCAACCCGGATGTGCTGACGCTTGATGTCGATATGCCCGAAATGGATGGGCTGGAATTTCTGGCGCATCTGATGCGGTTGCGTCCTATGCCTGTGGTGATGCTCTCTGGCACGCTGCGGCGCAACGAAGACTACGCCAAACGTGCGCGCGATCTGGGGGCTGTGGCCTGCCTGTCCAAGCCGACCATCCCAACGCCCGAAGCGCTGGCGCTGCTCTGCGATGGCATCGTGGCCGCGGCGCGACAGGATGCGAACGCCAAGCCCCAGCATTGGTTCGCAACCGATCAGGTGATCCTGATCGGCGCGTCGACCGGCGGCGTCACCGCACTTGAACAGATCCTGCCGCAATTCCCCGATGATGGCCCGCCGGTCGTCATTGCCCAACACATGCCTCACGGATTTCTTGAGCGCTTCATCGAGCGGCTGGACCGTCAATTGGTGCAAAGCATCGACTTTGCCCGAGCCAACGAACGATTGGCCCCGGGACAGATTCGCGTTGCCCCGGCGCTGGACAGGCAAACCGCGCTGGCCTGGTACGGGGGGGCATGGCATGTCCATCCGACCCAGCGCGGGCAGGCGGATCGGTTCTGTCCATCGGTTGACGTGCTCTTTGCCTCCGCCGCCCCGTGGGGACCAAAAGTCGGAGCAATGCTGTTGACTGGCATCGGAAACGACGGCGCGAAGGGGCTGTTGATGTTGCGCCGAAATGGGGCGCGCACGCTCGGCCAGTCCGAACAGACCTGTGCCGTCTACGGCATGCCTGCGGCCGCGCTCGCCATGGACGCGGTTGAGGAAGAGCACGATCCAGACAAGATCGGCACGCGTATGATGGAGTTGCTGCAAGACGCGGGGCGGGCAGGGTGATGCAACAGACCCTCCACATCACTCAGGGTGAACATGCCACGGGTGCCGGGCCGGAGCTTGTGATTTCAACGCTGCTTGGGTCCTGCGTTGCGTGCTGCCTTTGGGACCCTGTGGCGCGCGTGGGGGGCATGAACCACATGCTGCTCACACAGGTGTCGACCGGGGAGACCGCGCGCGCCTTGTCCGGCATTGCGGCAATGGAAATCCTGATCAACGATCTGGTCAAGCTTGGGGCCGTGCGGTCACGCTTGCAGGCCAAAGCCTTTGGGGGCGCGCGCATGATTTCTGGCTTTTCCGATATCGGTGCACAGAACGCCGCCTTTGTCGTGTCCTATCTGGCCCAGGAAGATATTCCGCTTTTGACCCAGTCGCTTGGTGGTCAAAACGCCCGCAATCTAAGGTTCTGGCCTGGCACCGGACGCGTGATGCAAAAGGTCACAGATGTGAAAGTGCGTGACGTCGAGGTTGTAACTCCAGCCGCGCGTGGCAACGGGTTTGAGCTGTTTTAAGCCTTCGGTCATTGCGTGTGCTGGCTATGGCAACGGTCGTGGCGAGGGACGATGGGTGAGGCACTTTCAGTGCGTCGGATTGTCCTGTGTAAACGGGCATCTGAAAAACCTGTTTTTGCATCAATTGCGCGCGATCTTTGAAAGTGTGTACGCTTTTTTGTGCATTGGGTGTCTCTTCGGTCATTGCCGCTGCTTGGGTCAGGTCGATTTTTTGAAGAAACGCAACGAGGCGATGATATGGCGCGAAGTCACGCGGGATGAAGGAAAGGGGGTCTTAAGCCTCTGCTCCGGGGTTGAGACCTCGCAAAGGCAGGACTTTGTCCGGTTCAGATGTCCTGGAATAACTCGACCTCGCCCGCGGCGCTTGAACGGGATCCGTCGATATCTGGAAACAGGATCGACCGGGTTTCCAGCAACTGCAACCGCCTGATATCAGCGTCGACAACGTCGCCCTTTGTCAGCATTTCCGAGATGACGGACAGGTCCCGCAGGGTTTGGCAAATGCGATCAATGGTTTGCAATGCGGTGATTTCATCCGCCGTCAGGGCAAGTTTATGGCGCCGTGTCAGTGCAGCGACAAGCAGTGACACCTTCGTCATGTCGTTGCCAACGGTGTCGAGCAACGCTGACATACGCAGGAGCGCTGGACCGGTCTGGTCCGTCCGTCGCGCAGGCTTTGACATTAAAGTGGACCAACCACCGCTTCGATGCAGTGTCGCAGCTGGTTGGCTTCAAACGGCTTTTTCAGGTAGTTGTTCATGCCCATCTTGCGCCCGTGATCAATAATCTGTTGCTCGGCCCGCCCCGTAATAAGGATGAAGCCCAGCCCCCTCGTTTTGGGTCCTGCGCGCAATGAATGCAGCAACTTCAAGCCGTCCATGTTTGGCATGTTGTAATCCGAGATCACCAGGTGAACCGGATTGCGCGCGAGCAAAGTCAGGGCGTTGGCCCCATCCGCCGCGGTCGAGATATGCCGGACCCCGAGCGCCTCGAGCGCCTGCACAATGACGCCGCGACTTGTCGACATATCGTCGACCACCATAATTCTAATCTGATCTCGCAGAGCCATTCTAGCCTCCTACTGTACCGCTGCGTGCAGCGGGTCGCCTGATCTGTGATAGGCGGTGGGTCCAGCCGAGCGAAAACCGTAACGGGCCGGGTTTGCGACACGTTCGGAATGGCCAAGAAAAAAAAGGCCGCCGGGTGCCAGCGCATCACCGAACCGAGGCCAGAGCCGTTCTTGCGTCTGCTGGTCGAAATAAATCACCACGTTGCGACAAAAAATAGCGTCGAACGGAAACCGCATGGGCCATTGCGAAAAGAGGTTCAGTTCCTGAAAGGACACGACACGCTTTACCGATGCGGAAACGGCATAGGCGTCGTCGCTGTCGTTCATCGCAGCCAGGAAGTGCGCGCGGTGCCGGGGTGGAATGCCCGCAATCTGGGCCCCGCTATAGATGCCCGCGCGCGCGTGCGTGATGACATGCGGGTCGATATCTGTGCCAAGAATGCGAAAATCTGCGTGTTCCAGCGCCGGTTCGCAGGCCAGCAGATGCATGGCGATGGAGTATGGCTCTTGCCCGTTTGAACACCCGGCCGACCAGATACGGATCCGTTTGCCCTGGTCAACCCGATCGCGAAACACAGGCAGCAGGCATGTCGTCAACACATCGAAATGCTGCGCCTCCCGGAAGAAATGGGATACGTTTGTGGTCAGCGCCGATATCATAAAGCGCCGTTCGTTGGTGCCTTGCTCTGAAAGGACATGCTCTGTGTAGGCCGAGAATGCATCGAGCTTGAGCGCGCGCAGGCGATGGCGCAGGCGAGATTGAACCATCAGCTTCTTCTCACGCAAAAGCTGGATACCACTTTCGCGATAAGCCAGGGCCGCAATTGCATCAAAGGCGCGATCGTCGAGTGTGGGCTGACTGGGCGGATGGCGCATCAGGCGGCATCGCTTTCCGGTTGAACGACGATATGGGTCAAATCAAGGATGCGCACCAGGCGGTCATCGACCAATGTCAGCGCGCTTATCACATTGGGTCCGTCCTGCAATGCGCCTTCGGGGGGCGGCTGCAGATCATCCGGACCAAGGGCAATGATATCAGAAACGGCGTCGACCAGCAGCCCGGTCAGGCTGCCATTGTGTTTGACCACGACGATCACGCTGCGTTCACTTTGACCGCATTTCGGCAGATCGAGCCGCTCGGCAAGATCCATGACCGGCAGAACCGTGCCCCGCAGGTTAATCACGCCCCGCATGTAGCTGGGCGCGCGTGGCATCGGAGTGGCCCGTGCCCAGCCCCGGATTTCGCGCACGCACATGATGTCGAGCGAGTATTCCTGCTCTCCAAGTTTGAAAATCAACAATTCCATGGGCTGGGCTGTATCGTGTCGGGTCATGGTCAAGCCTCTTGTCTTTGGCGGGGGGCGCTTTGTGTGCGGATGCTGGCGATGATGTCTGCCGGGTCGAGAATGAGGGCGATCTGACCATCGCCAAGGATTGTAGCGGCGGCAATTCCCGGCGTGCGATAGAAGCTGTCGTCGAGCCCCTTTATGACCACCTGCCGCTGATCCTGGATTTCGTCGACGGCCAAGGCCACGCGCGTGTCATCCTCGAGCGCCAAGAGAAGCGCGATGCCATCCTGATCAGCAGGCGACGGCGCGCGATATCCCAGCGCGGCGCCCAGATCGACCAGCGGCACAAACCCATCGCGGACGCGCAACACCGACATGCCGGGCTGAATTTCCTCGATCATGCCCGCGGACAGTGTCAGCGTCTCGGACACGACATTGAGCGGCAGCACCAGGGTTTCGCCGGCCACCTCGACAATCATGCCATCAAGCACGGCCAGGGTGAGCGGCAGAGAAATCGTGAATTTGGTGCCCTGACCGGGGGCAGAGATGATCGAGATGCGCCCACCCAATTCCTGAATGGCGGCGCGCACCACATCCATACCGACACCGCGGCCAGACAGGTCTGAGACGTTTGATGCGGTCGAAAAACCCGGCAGAAACAGCAGATTGTCAATCTCCGCCTCCGACAAGGCGCTGTCTGCGGGAACGAGACCCTTATCTATCGCGGTGTCCAAAACGCGTTTGCGATCGATGCCGCCACCATCGTCGGACACTTCGATGATCACGCGCCCAGACCGATGTGCCGCGCTGAGATGCACTTGACCCTGCGCTGGCTTGCCATTGTCCAGGCGGGTTTGTATGGGTTCGAGCCCATGATCCACCGCATTTCGGATCATGTGTGTAAGGGGATCGGCGAGCCTTTCGATGACGGTTTTGTCGACTTCGGTGGCATCGCCTTCGGTCACCAACCGCACATCCTTTGAGACCGCTGCCGAGGTCTCACGCACGATGCGTGACATACGTTGAAAGAGCGATTTGACCGGTTGGGCCCGGATCATCATCACACTGTCCTGAATATCGCGCGTCAGTCTTTGGAATTCCTCAAGGCCGTTCATCGCCTCGCTGTGGGGCGAAAGCCCCGACTTCTGGAGGCTTTGCGCAAGCACAGCCTGGTTGATCACCAGCTCTCCGACCAGATTTACCAGACGTTCCACACGGTCGATGTCGACGCGCACGACGCTCTTGGTTTGGGCAGCAGGCGCGGGCGCTTCGGGCGCGGGCGTCGTTTCGGCGGCCTCCGGCGCTGGCTTGTCCGCGCGCGCTATGTCAGGGGTGCGTTCGGAGATATGGAGTTCACACAGGCCTTCGACAAATTCGAACAGCGACTCGACCTCGGCCCGGTCCACCGATGTGGTGAGAGTGAGCGACCAGCTTAGATACACGACTTCGGGCGCCAATTGGTCCAGGGTGGGCACCCTGCTGGTGTCGCATCGCACCTCAAGCTGCCCCAGTTCTGACAAGGCGGAAAAGACATGGGGGACATCATTGCCGGTGTCGAAAAGTTCCGGTTCGGGCGTGAAGACAATGTCGTAGGTGGTTTCGTGCGACGGTGCGCTTTCAAGCCCCAGATCGAGTTTGAGCGGCGCAAACGCGATCTCTTCCGGGGTGTCGGTGTCGGGTACTTCGCCTGAATGTGTGCTCAGCTCGGCAAGCAGGGCGTCGCTTTGAGCGTCAGAGACCGCTACGCCTTCGCGGGACGCATGGACGATATCCGATAGGTGATCAGCCGCGCGGAAAAACAATTTGAGCAGGGCGGGTGTCACCGGCGTTCTGTCGCTGCGCACGTCATCCAGCACGGTTTCGAACCCATGGGCAAATTCGACCAGGTTGCTCAGGCCGAATGCCCCTGCGCCCCCCTTGATGGAATGGACCGCGCGAAACACCACGTGAATGACTTCCGGGTCATCGCTGCCGCCCTCAAGCGCTTGCAGACCATCCTGCAGCGCTTCCAGCAACTCCTCGCATTCCACAAAGAACGAGGCGCGGATTTCGGCCATGGGGTCGGGCGTGGTCATGGGCGGTGACCTACCCGGCAACCATTTGCAGGGCCTTGACCAGTTTGGCGGGATCAAAGGGTTTGACAATCCAGCCTGTCGCCCCGGCATTGCGCGCGCGCATCTTCATTTCCGGGGCGGCTTCGGTGGTCAGGACAAGGATTGGCGTTGTCTTGTGCTGGCCGCGGTCACGTACGGCGTCGATGAATCCGAAGCCGTCCATGCGTGGCATGTTGATGTCGGTGATGATCACGTCGGGATCGATCCCTTCCAGCACCTCGGTCCCGTGAACACCATCATCGGCGGTATGTACGGTGAACCCCACCGGTTCGAGCGCGAGCCGGATCATGTCACGCATGGTTCGGCTGTCATCCACAGCAAGGATTTGCAGGCTCATCTATCATTCTCCGGCATAGACAATTGGGACAGGCCCATAACAGACAGCTGATCGCGCACGCGGCTGTTCGGAGCGCGAAGGCGAAACGTGCCGCCGTTGCCTTGCGTGGTCAGCTGCGCGCTGAGCAGCAGCTGCGCCCCCAAGGCCCCGATATGTACGGTCTGGCTTGCATCCAGCGTCATGTCGTCATGTAGCGCCGCGCCAATCAGTTGAGCGGCCATATCCGACACCGTTGCCGCATCAAGACGGCGGGGCAGGGCGATGTCCACACTCATGCCAGGACCCGAAAAACTGCAAGTGACCGCCGGTACATCCGTTCCCTCCTGACTGCGTTGCGTGCGCATGCTCTAGCGGACGGTCTGTTAAGACGGCGTTACCAAGTGAGAAAACGACCCTAGCGCCTCGCATCAAAAAAAACCGCGCGAAGCATCCTTCGCGCGGTATCTTGGACCTTGCTGTCTGTCTCGATCAGGCGCGACGGCGGCGCCCACCTGCGCGACCACCGCGTCCACGACCCTCTTCGCCCGCTTTGGGGGCGACGCGGTTGAACTTGATCCATTCACCGCCACCATCATCGTTGTTGGTCAGGAAATTGGCCGCACGGATGGCCTCCATCTCCTTGCCCGCGCGCGGCTTGGTCGAGCCCATACCGAACAACTGCACAAACGCCTCGTCATCCATGCCATCGGGCAACACGATGCCTGCGGCTTCGACCTCGGCCCGCTTTTCTGCGATCTTGGTGGGACCGACGGGCAGGGCGACCGGGTTCATTATGGCGGACGTCATGCCAGCACCCATCGCCATGGGCAGGAAGGCATTGTTGATGCCGTGACGGTTGGGCAGGCCGAACGAGATGTTGGAGGCACCGCATGTCGTGTTCACGCCCAATTCTTCGCGCAGACGGCGCACCAGGGTGAACACCTGAAGGCCCGCCGTGCCCATGGCACCGATGGGCATGACAAGCGGGTCCACCACGATATCGTGGGCCGGGATGCCGAAATCAGCGGCGCGCTCGACGATCTTTTTGGCGACAGCAAAGCGCACGTCAGGGTCCTCGGAAATACCGGTGTCGTCATTCGAAATGGCGACGACTGGCACGTTGTACTTCTTAACCAGCGGCAGCACGAGGTCGAGCCGCTCTTCCTCACCGGTGACCGAATTCAAGAGCGGGCGTCCTTCGGCCGCGGCGAGCCCGTTTTCAAGCGCACCTGGCACCGAACTGTCGATGCAGAGCGGGCAATCGGTGACGGCTTGCACGCGTTCGACCAATTGTTTCATCAATTCGGGTTCGACAAAGTTGTTGTCGGCATAGCGCGGGTCTTCGGCCATCTTGTTCGAAAACACAGCGCCCGAGTTGATGTCGAGCACGGTGGCCCCCGCGGCGACCTGCGCCACGGCATCCGCCTCGACGCGGGAAAAGTCGCCGCGCTCAAGCTCCTCGTTCAGCACCTTGCGGCCCGTGGGATTGATCCGCTCGCCGATCACGCAAAAGGGTTGGTCAAAACCGATCAGGGCGGTCTTGGTTTTGGATTCGACGACGGTGCGGGTCATTGGCGCTGCCTTTGTGCATGTGTTTCGCAAAGTGTTGGGCCGATTCCGGCGCGGGTGCGCCCGACAAAACGACATCTTGCGGATTGGATAAGACACCTAGCGCGCAGCGGTCATCTGCGCGAGAGGGCGGGGCTTGAAACCTTTTCAGGACTGTTATGAACGGGGCTTAGACTGCGACGGCAGGGATGGCCGAGGTGCCGCCGTTTTCGATGGCCCAGTGCGCGTTCGTCTTGATGCCACCCAAGGGAAAGAAGTGGACCTGTGCGATGTTGAAATCCGGATTGGCAGCCTTGTGGGCGGCCAGTTCGGAAATCACCTCGGTCGGTTCGAACGGCAAGAGCAGCTTGGTCACATCCTTGGCCCGGCGTTGCAGGACGCGCAAGGATGGGCCGACGCCGCAGGCAATTGCGAACTTGATCATGGTCTGCAATTTGGCGGGCCCCGCGATGCCGATGTGAACGGGCAGGTCGATGCCCGCTGCCTTTAAAGTGTTGGCCCATTTGATGATCGGACCCGCCTCAAAAGCGAATTGGGTGGCAATGGCCATATCCGCGTCCGTGCGTTCAGAGAATTTCTGTTTCCATTGAAGGGCTTCATCGACGTTCTTCATGCCGCCATCAGCGTCGATGTCCTTGTTGCCCTCGGGGTGGCCGGCCACGTGCAGGCGTTTGAAGCCCGCACGATCGAACGCACCACTTTCCATCAGTTGCATCGAACTGTGAAAGTCGCCGTGGGGCTGATCCACGCCACCGGCCAGAAGCAGCGCCTGATCGACATTCGCTTCGCCTTGATAACGGGCAATCCAGTCTTCGAGCGTGGCTTGATCTTTGATGATGCGCGCGGGAAGATGCGGCATGACATGGAAACCTTCGGCATTCAGGCGCTTGGCCGTGGCCACCATGTCCTCAATCGGCGTGCCTTCGATATGGGCGATGTACACGCGAGTACCCGCAGGCAGGATCGCGCGGAAATCATCGACCTTCTGTGCGGTGCGGGGCATGACCTCGATCGAATAGCTTTGCAAGAACGCCTCGACCTCGGGGGACAGGGTGCCTGCCACGGGGCCATCATCACGTTTGAAGTTCAGCAATGCCATTGCGGCACCTCCCAGATGCTGGGGCCTCAGGCCCACCCTTCGTTGTCAATCAGCGCTTTGATCCGCGCCTGGTCATATTCCGTCTCAAGCCGTACCGCTTCGGCCTCGGCCACTTCGGCGGGATCGCCGTCGACCGGGTAGGGGGCCGCCTTGCGCCATTCCGCCAGATAGGCGTCGGCGTCCTTGGCGTTCACCTTCATGGCAGCACGGTCGATGGCCTGTTCAAACCGTTCTTCAAGCTGCCGTTTGGCCCCGCGGCGGCCCTTGCCCACGATCACCTGGGCCGGAATATCCCGCCAATATACGATGGTGACGTCGGGCATCTGATTCCTCCGCAATACCTGCGCTCTGCATACGCGAGGACATAAGGGGTGCACGGCCTGTTTTCGACAAAGAACATGGCTGTTGCGACGCGCTGTCGTGCTGCGCTGAACGGCGGACGGTGCATCGCGCTTGGGCGCATCAAGTCTCTTGCGTGATTACGTCACAGGACATATCGTCGGGCTAACCCGTTATGAAAGGCGCAAAAGATGGCGCCACAGCGTCCCGAAGGTGCGGGCGCGACAAAGACCAAAGGCCCCACGCCCGGGGCCAAGCCCGTGCCGCGTGCCCCAGGATCGCCCGAGCTGTATGCCGCGCTTGATCTGGGTACGAATTCTTGTCGCATGTTGATAGCCGAGCCGCGAGGCGCGGGATTCCACGTTGTTGACAGTTTTTCCAAATCTGTCCAACTCGGCCTGGGTCTTGAGAAGTCGGGCAAGCTGTCGCGCGGGTCAATGACGCGCACCGTTCAGGCCATGCGTATCTGTCAACAAAAGCTGAAACGCCACAAGGTCGGTCGGATGCGGCTTGTCGCGACCGAGGCCTGCCGCCGCGCGCTGAACGCGGGCGAATTTGTCCAGCGTGTGCACCGCGAAACGGGCCTGCGGCTCGATATTATCGAGCCCGAGGAAGAAGCGCGGCTTGCCGTGATTTCCTGCGCGCCGCTTGTCAGCCCGAAAACAGAAAACCTGTTGGTTGTGGATATCGGGGGCGGGTCAACCGAACTGGTCTGGCTGGACCTGTCAAATGTGCCCGGGCCTGACCGTCCACAGGCGATCATGCGGTTGCATTCGGGCTTTAAGCAAGAGGGGACGAATGTGCCCGAGGCGCGTGTCGTCGACTGGATCAGCGTGCCGCTTGGGGTCGCTACCTTACGCGAACAGTTCAACGACGTGGACGACGATGCCGCACGATTTGCGCTGATGAGTTGGTTTTTCGAAGAGAACCTCGCCGACTTCTCGCCCTATCACGCGACCGAACCAACCGAGCGGTTCCAGATCATTGGCACATCCGGCACCGTCACAACCGTTGCGGCGTCGCATCTGGGGCTCAAGCGCTATGACCGGACGAAGGTGGATGGCCTGCGCATGACGTCGGATCAGATCGACAAGGTCATCCGGTCGTATCTGGCGATGGGGCCGGGCGGTCGGAGGGCCGACCCACGCATTGGGTCGGATCGGCACGCTTTGATCATGTCAGGTGCGGCCATTCTACAGGCGCTCATGCGGTGCTGGCCCACGAACCGCCTGTCGGTGGCAGATCGCGGGCTGCGTGAGGGGCTGCTGTACGCGCAAATGAGTGCGGATGGGGTGCTGGAGGATCAATCGATCTGACGTCTATCGCCCTCTTGGGTCAAAAGGGCGAGGGGTTCGGGCCGGGTGCGTGAGAGCTATGCGGTCCAAACACGTGTGACTGAGGGAAATTGGCGGGCGAGACATGCATTGCTGACTGACAACGCCTATATTGCACTTCTCTTGAAACCGATGGCGCAGCACGTTAGGCGCGCGGCAAAGATAAGGTGATCCCGTGGCCAAGACCCCGACAGGCAAGAATACATCCGGACGCGGTCAGCGTGACCTGAAGGTCAAGGTCAAGACCGCGCGCGGGCGCAAGCTGTCCTCGACACGCTGGCTGCAGCGCCAGTTGAACGATCCTTATGTCAAGCGTGCACAAGCCGAAGGGTATCGCGGGCGCGCGGCGTTCAAGATCATGGAGCTTGATGACAAGTACCGGTTCCTCGTGCCCGGTGCGCGTGTGGTGGACCTGGGTGCGGCGCCGGGCGGATGGTGCCAAGTCGCCGTAAAACGGGTGAATGCATTGGGTGAAAAGCCAGGCAAGGCCGTGGGCACCATTCTGGGCATCGACTTGCAAGAGATGGAGCCAATCGCGGGCTGCGAATTGCACCAACTGGACTTCATGGAAGATGACGCGGACCTGAAGGTCAAGGACTGGCTGGGCGGCAAGGCCGATGTGGTCATGTCCGACATGGCCGCCGCGTCGTCGGGCCACAAGCAGACCGATCACCTGCGAATCATCTCATTATGCGAGGCCGCGGCCTATTTCGCCTTTGATGTTCTGGACGAGGGCGGCACGTTTGTCGCCAAGGTCTTGGCCGGTGGTGCCGAGGGCAGCCTGCAAAAGCTACTCAAGCAACGCTTTGCCAAGGTGGCGAACGTCAAACCGCCTGCATCCCGCGCAGACAGTTCCGAGAAATTCGTGGTGGCAACCGGCTTCCGGGGCGGCGACGCAGGCTAGCGGAACGACCGCAGCGCCAGTTGTTGAAATGCCCCGGCCTGTTCTGCTTCCGACAAATCGGCCCGCCTCGAAGATTTCGGCGCGGAAAACGCGATCCGCTCCTGACGGATCAGTTCAAACAGACGCATGCGCGGCGACAACTGAGAAGTATAGTGTGACATGCATGCAGCATGCCGCTGGATTCAGGCAGCAGTATGGTTTCCGAAGGGTAACCTTGAGGCGCGTCAGATCGACAGGCGCGCGGCATGAGTACCGCGCTCGCGATAGGGTGTCGTGTCATAATGAGCGCGATAGCACTTCGAAAAATGCGAGGGCGAAGCAAAGCCACAGGCAAGTGCCACGTTGATGACGCTCATATCCGTCTGCATCAGCAGGTTACGCGCCTTTTGCAGACGCAATTCCATGTAGTACCGCTTGGGGCTGCGGTTCAGGTAGCGACGGAACAGTCGCTCAAGCTGTCGCGTGGACATGCCCACATCCTTGGCCAGGATCGATGGGCTGATCGGCTCTTCGATGTTTTGCTCCATAATCTGGATGACCTGACTCAATTTGGGATGCCGCACGCCAATACGCGTGGGCACAGACAGGCGCTGCGTGTCCTGATCCGTGCGGATCGAAGAGTAGATCAGCTGATCGGCCACCGCATTGGCCAATTCTTCGCCCTGATCATCCGCGATCAGCTTCAACATCAGATCAATGGATGACGTGCCTCCCGCCGTCGTCAGGCGTTTTTCGTCAACAACAAAGACAGATTTGGTCAGCTCAACATCTTGAAATTCTTCGGCAAAGCTGTCCTGGTTTTCCCAATGGATCGTCGCCTTCCTACCATCCAGCAACCCGGCCTTGGCCAGTGAATACGCAGCGGTGCAAAGCCCCGCCATCGGCACGCCCTTCCGGGCTTCGCGCCGCAGCCAGCCCAGCAGCCGCTTGGTGGTCGCCGCCTGCACGTCGATCCCACCGCAGACCATCACCACGTCGTCGCGCGTCAACTCGTCCAGATCACCGTCCAGCTTAAAACCGGTTCCGGCCGAGCAATATGCGATGTCACCCCCTTCACCGATGATCTTCCAGGCGTAAAGGTCGCGGCCCGCCATCCGGTTGGCGATACGCAGGCTTTCCAGCGCAGCCGAGAAACAAAGCAACGTAAAATTATTCAACAGAACAAAGACATAGCGCTTTGGTTTGTCGACCTCTTGGCGGGTCTCGGGGGCCGAGCGGGATTGCGACATCGCGGCGGGCTTTCTGTTGTCGTTGCCGAGGCTTTGCGCCCGGGGTTTTGTCAGCCTGATCACGCGCAAAACGCCGCGTCAAGAGGGCGCATTTGTGATATGGTCCTTGCCTCAGAGCTTTTGTATACAGAGCCGCGGTCACGTGACCGCTAACAGTGTATTGCGGAGAGAGACGATGAGCGATTGGACGAAATCTGACTGGCGCGCCAAGCCCCGGATACAGATGCCCGATTATACCGACACTGCGGCTTTGAACGCGGTCGAGGCGCAGCTTGCCAAGTATCCTCCGCTTGTGTTTGCAGGCGAGGCGCGGCGGCTTAAGGCACATCTCGCCGATGCTTCCCGTGGGGATGCGTTTCTGCTTCAGGGTGGAGACTGCGCCGAGGCGTTTGACCAGTTCAGCGCTGACAGCATCCGCGACACGTTCAAGGTGATGCTGCAGATGGCGATGGTGCTGACCTATGGCGCCAAGGTGCCGGTGATCAAGCTGGGGCGCATGGCGGGTCAGTTCGCCAAACCACGCTCGGCGCCGACCGAGGTGGTCGATGGCGTGGAGTTGCCCAGCTACCGCGGCGATATCATCAACGATCTGGCGTTCACACCGGCATCGCGTATCCCGAACCCGCAGAAGATGTTGCAGGCCTATACCCAGGCGGCTGCCACGTTGAACCTGCTGCGCGCGTTTTCCACCGGTGGCTTTGCCGACATGAACATGGTGCATTCCTGGACCCTGGGCTTTGCCGACGGGCAGGGGACGGAAAAGTACCGCGAAATCGCGACACGCATTCAGGACACCATCGACTTCATGGCCGCCGCAGGCATCGATGCCGACACGACACACGAGTTTTCGTCTGTCGAGTTCTACACCAGCCACGAATCCTTGCTGCTGGAATACGAAGAGGCGCTGACACGCATCGATTCGACCACCGGTAAATGGCTGGCCGGGTCCGGTCACATGATCTGGATCGGCGACCGCACCCGGCAGCCCGATGGTGCGCACGTGGAATATGCCCGCGGCGTTCAGAACCCGATTGGCCTGAAATGCGGGCCCAGCATGACCACCGACGACCTCAAGCTGCTCATGTCCAAACTCAACCCCGAAAACGAAGCCGGGCGTTTGACCTTGATTGCACGCTTTGGGGCGGGAGCAGTCAGTGAGCATTTGCCGCGCCTGATCAAAACCGTTCAGGACGAGGGCGCAAATGTCGTCTGGGTCTGCGACGCGATGCACGGCAACACGATCAAGTCGTCCACCGGCTACAAGACCCGGCCCTTCGATTCCGTTCTGCGTGAAGTGCGCGAATTCTTTGGGGTACACGCCGCCGAAGGCACGGTGCCAGGGGGTGTGCATTTCGAGATGACCGGCCAGGACGTGACCGAGTGTACCGGCGGCGTGCGTGCGGTGACCGAAGAAGACCTGAGTGATCGCTATCACACGGCCTGCGATCCGCGTCTGAACGCGTCGCAATCGCTTGAATTGGCTTTCCTCGTGGCCGAGGAACTGTCGCAGTTGCGCGAAACCCGAACGAAGTCGCGAGCTGTCAGCTAAAACGAAAAAACGCCGGGCGTGAAACGTCCGGCGCATCGCTGTAGGCGGCTCCGATCAGCTGTCGTCGTTCTTGACCAGCCTCAGATAGGGCACATCGGACCGCGGTGTTTTGCTGGCAAAGCTGCCTTGGCTCTCTGCAAACCCTTCAAGTTGCACTTGGCGTTTTTCTGCCTCGACCGGGGGTCTGACCGCCACGGGCACCGTTGACGGCGCCGAAATGGGCCGGATGCGCGCGCCCACCACGTTAAAGCGGCGCGGCGTGTGGCCGACATCACCATGGGCTACAAAGCACCCCAGAATGCGGGTCACGTCACCCAGATCGCTTTTAAGCGGCAGCATCAGTAGACGCGCATCCATTTGCGGTTTTGACATGGTGGTTTCGGCGCTCATCCGCAACTCGCACACGGCGGGGCGCTGGCAGACATCCTCGATCGCGTCCGAGATCTGGCGGCGACAATGCGGTGTAATAAACGACGTCAGCGGCATTCCGCGCACTTCCATGCCCATCAGGTCACCCAGATGGCTGCCCGCAATGCGGATGCGCGCCATGCCGGGCGCAATGCGTTCCAGCACAAAAGTATATTCAAGCGCGGATTCGATGCCGCGCGGGTCAATCTCGGACCGTTTGGGCATGATCCGCGCACCGCGCAGGTCTTCCCAATAGGCCTCAACCTGGGAAATCGCGGAAAATCCAACCTCTGCACGAAATTCTGTCATAGCAAACACATTGTGCGGGTTCAGCTCTGATTTGTCCATCTGTACATCCCTTCACACCCGTCCAGAGGCCCTTTGCCCCTTTGACCGTGACAAAACATATCAAATTTGCGCCGACCTGCGCGCCAAAAGCTAACAAGTGGTTAATCGGGGCCTGTCCCCGCGGGGACACGCGCAATGCTTGCTCCGACCAGGACTTCGCCCTAAACGCAATGACATGACCAAAACAGCCAACTATGCCGCCCTGCGGTCGATGACCGGCTTTGCCTCCGCCACGGGTGCGCTGGACCCGTTTCGTTGGGCGTGGGATATCCGCAGCGTGAACGGCAAGGGACTTGATGTGCGGCTGCGGGTGCCGGACTGGATCGATGGGCTCGAAGCGGCGCTGCGTCCGCTGGTGACGGCGCGCGCCAAACGCGGCAACGTAACCGTGTCACTACGGCTCACCCGCGAAGATGCAGGCACGGCGCTGTCGCTGAACGACAGTGGGCTGCGAGCCGTTGTGCAGAACCTCTTGGCGATCGAAGCCGAAGCGATGGAGCAGGGTCTTTCGCTCGCGCCATCCCGCGCCACCGATATTGCATCGCTGCGCGGCATCATGGACAGCGGTCCGACCCAGGATGATCCCGCCCCTCTGCGCGCGGCGCTGGTGTCTGACATCGCCACGCTGCTTGACGCCTTTGACGAGATGCGCAAACGCGAGGGGCAGGCGCTGCACGAGGTGCTGAAAACACAGCTGCAGGATGTCGAGGCGTTGACGCGGCAGGCGGCTGTTCTGGCCGACGCGCGCAAGGACGAAGTGGCCGCCACGCTCAAGCGCAACCTGGCACGCGTGCTGGACAACACCGACGGGGCCGATGCGGATCGCGTCGCACAGGAGCTTGCGCTGCTTGCGGTCAAAGCGGATGTGACCGAAGAGATTGACCGCCTGCACGCGCATATCGGCGCGGCCCGCGACTTGCTTGGCAACGGTGGGGCGGTCGGGCGCAAGCTCGACTTCCTGATGCAGGAGTTCAACCGCGAGGCCAACACGCTGTGTTCCAAGGCCCAGAACTCCGATCTGACGGCTGCAGGGCTGGACCTTAAGGCTCTGATCGATCAGATGCGCGAGCAAGTCCAGAACGTGGAATAAGACATGAATGCCCCCCAGCACCGCCGCGGTCTTCTGATCATCCTCAGCTCGCCCTCGGGCGCGGGCAAAAGCACGTTGGCGCGGCGCCTTCGAGACTGGGACCCCAACCTGTGTTTCTCCGTCTCGTCCACCACGCGGCCCGCGCGGCCCGGTGAGGTGGATGGTGAACACTACCGCTTTGTGTCCGAGGCCGATTTCAAATCCGACGTCACCGATGGTGAGATGCTGGAACACGCGCATGTCTTCGGCAATTTCTATGGCTCACCCAAAGGGCCCGTCGAGGAAGCAATCAACCGCGGCTGCGACGTGCTCTTTGATATCGATTGGCAGGGTGCGCAGCAGATTACCAATTCGGCCCTCGGCCAGCATACGCTGTCGATCTTTATCCTGCCGCCGTCGATCGCCGAATTGCGCCGGCGCCTTGAAACCCGCGACCAAGACGACGCAGAAACCATCGCGCGCCGGATGCAGAAAAGCTGGGACGAGATCAGCCACTGGGGGGGGTACGATTACGTCCTCGTCAACGACGATCTGGATGCCACCGAAGAGCAACTGAAAACCATCATCACCGCCACGCGCCTGCGCCGGTTGCAGCAACCTCAGCTGACTGACCACGTGCGCGCGCTGCAAACCGAGTTCGAGGAATTGCCATGACCCTCTACGCCTTGGGTGATCACCGCCCGCAGATTGCCGATGACACCTGGGTTGCGCCCGACGCGAACCTGATCGGCCGCGTGATCCTTGAAGAAGCCGCAAGCGTCTGGTTTTGCAGCACAATCCGCGCCGATCACGAGGATATTCGCATCGGAGCAGGCACCAATGTGCAGGAAAACTGCGTCATGCATATCGATCTGGGCTTTCCCCTGACCATCGGCGCGGGCTGCACCATCGGGCACAAGGTTATGCTGCATGGCTGCACCATCGGGGACAACAGCCTGATCGGCATGGGGGCAACGGTTCTGAACGGGGCAAAGATCGGCAACAACTGCCTGATCGGGGCGGGGGCGCTCATCACCGAGGGCAAGGAAATCCCGGACGGGTCACTGGTTGTCGGTGCCCCTGGCAAGGTGATCCGCAAGCTGGACGACCAGGCCATCCAAGGCTTACGTGCCTCCGCGCTGCACTACCAGGACAATATGCGCAAGTTTCGCGACACCATGGTCGAGGTGACAGGCTGATGCCGCATTGCGACCTCAGCTATTCAGGCGATCTGAACATCGACGCCAAAGCCATTCTGGCCGAGGTCGAAGCCTGCATCCTACGCCACGATGACGGGGCAGGGGAGACGAAGGGCCGTGCCTATCCCGCGCCGATCTTTCACCATACGCACCTGAAGGCGTCTGTTGCTTTGCTGGCCAAACCACACCGCACGGCCGCCTTCACTGCTGCACTGCAACAGGATCTTGTCGCTCTGATCTCTGCGCATCTGCCGCGCCCTTGCTGGTTGAGCGTCGACATCAGCTACAGTTCACAGACCTACCACACGGAATTTCTGGAATGACGTCGAACTCCAAAGGCTCGCTGGTGCGGCCCACACCGCTGCCCGACAGCGCCTCGCGCCCGGTTGTCACACCGCTTATCCCGTCGGTGGTCTATGCCTCGGACACGCCTGACATGCTGGACGCGCAGTATGATGGCGACCTGCACGGCTACACCTACAGCCGCGAGGGGCACCCGAACGCGGATGTCGTAGCACAGGCCATCGACCGGATGGAAGGCGCACCGCATATGGGGGTGCTGACGTCCTCCGGCATGGGCGCGGTCTCGGCGGTGTTGCTGGGGCTGCTCAAATCCGGTGATCACGTCATCGGCGGAAACCAGCTTTATGGGCGGTCCCTGCGCATGATGTCCGAAGACCTGCCACGTCTGGGGATCGACACCACCATGGTCGACCCCGGTGATGTGGACGCGGTCAAAGCGGAAATACGCCCCTCGACCAAGATGATCCTGGTCGAGGTCGTGTCGAACCCCACCTTGCGGGTCGCCGATGTTCTGGGCCTGTCGGCGCTGGCCAAGGACGCAGGCGTGCTGCTGGTCATTGACAACACGTTCACCACGCCGCGTGCATTCCGGGTGTTTGACCATGGCGCAGATATTGTCATCCATTCGCTGACCAAGCTGCTGTCGGGCCATTCCGATGTGATGCTGGGCTATGTGGCGGCGCGGGATCAGGCGATCAATGACCGGTTGCGGGTCTTCACCGTAACCGCGGGTATGACGCCAAGCCCCTTTGATTGCTGGCTGGCCGAACGCGGCTTGCTCAGCTTTGATCTGCGCTTTGACCGCGCGCAGGCCACCGCCGTTGTGCTGGCCGAGCATCTGGCGGGCCTGCCCGGCGTCAAACGCGTGATCTATCCCGCGCGCCACGACCATCCCGATCACGCGCGGGCCGAAGCGCTGCTCAAGGGGCAGTATTGCAATATGGTCAGCTTTGAGATTGACGGAGGGCGCGCCGCCGCCAACGCCTTTGCCCGTGGTGCGGAAGGTCTGAGCTTTGCGCCGACGCTTGGGGATGTTGGCACCACCATTTCGCACCCGGCATCGTCGTCGCACCGTGCGCTGACCCCGGAAAAACGCGCGGAACTGGGCATGTCCGAGGGGTTTTTCCGCATTTCCGTCGGGCTTGAAGACCCGCAAGCGCTGTGCGCGGTATTTACCGATGCCGTGCACGCCGCCATGGGCTAACGGGCGGCTGTTGTGATGGGCAACGAGGGGATCGACACGCTTCTGGCGGCCTTTCCGCTGCCCACACTGGCCATCGACGGGTCCGAACGCATCATCGCCGCCAATGCCGAGGCCCTTACACTGATCGGCCAGCAGGCGGTGGGCCGTAACTATGTCACCATGCTGCGCCAGCCCGCATTGCTGGACGCGATCGAAGCCACGATGGCAGACGGGCAGGCACGCAGCACAAGGTATCTGGGCAATGACGGCGCGCAGGACACCACCTTTCAGGTCAGCGTGCGCGCGGCCTTAGCCGCAGCGAGCGATGCGCAAGCGACCGTCATCGTCGTGTTCGAAGACATCACTCACATCGAACAAACCAGCCAGATGCGGCGTGATTTCGTCGCCAATGTCAGCCACGAGTTACGCACGCCGCTGACCACACTCATGGGGTTCATCGAGACGCTGCGCGGCCCCGCGCGCGACGACACTACGGCGGCGGAGCGTTTCCTGAACATCATGCAGGACGAGGCCGAGCGGATGAACCGTCTGGTCGGTGATCTGATGTCGCTCAACCGGGTGGAGGGGGACGAGCGCGTGCGTCCCACCGAAGATGTCGCGCTGAATGACGTGCTGCACTCGACCCTGCGCACCTTGCGGACGCTGGCTGACGAGGCTGGCGTGACGCTGGAACCGGCGTTCGGGGACGATCCCGTGCAAGTCATAGCTGATGCTGATCAGTTGAAACAGGTGTTCACGAACCTCATCGAAAACGCGATCAAATATGGCGGCAGCGGGGGGCGGGTCACGGTGCGTATGATCCCCAGCGCGCGCGAGCCTGCCTTACGAGCGCCCGGCGTGCGGGTTCAGATCGTGGACTATGGCCCGGGCATCGATCCCGTGCATCTGCCACGCATTACTGAACGATTTTACCGGGCGGATGATCACCGCAGTCGCGCCCTGGGCGGCACAGGTCTGGGCCTTGCCATCGTCAAGCACATCGTGAACCGCCACCGCGGGCGCTTGCGGGTAGAAAGCACGTTGGGGCAGGGCACGACCTTTACCGTGATCCTTCCGATGCGCGAAAACGCCGGGTGACGTCAGGGCAGATTGTCCCCTGTCATAAAACTGTTACGCAACTGTCACAAAAGCATTGCCAGACGCCCCTAGACGGGCAGCACGGTTCCCATGAGGGGGCTGTCAGAATTTCAAACAGGAGACATCATGTCCTTTGTGAAACTCACCGTATCGGCGCTGGCCCTGTCGGCTTTGGCTGCAACAACCGCCGCCGCACGGGATCAGGTCCAGATTGCCGGATCCTCCACAGTATTGCCCTATGCGTCCATCGTGGCCGAAGCCTTTGGCGAAAACTTCGACTTCCCGACACCGGTTGTGGAATCGGGTGGCTCCTCGGCCGGGCTCAAGCGCTTTTGTCAGGGCGTGGGCACCGAACACACCGATATCGCCAACGCGTCGCGGGCGATCCGGGACAGGGAAATCGAAGCCTGTGCCGCCAATGGCGTAACGGACATCATCGAAGTGCGCATCGGCTATGACGGTATCGTCTTTGCAAGCCAGATCGCGGGTCCCGATTACACCGCGTTCACTCCGTCCGACATCTTCAACGCTCTGGCGCCCAAAGTGATGGTGGACGGCGCGCTGGTCGACAATCCGCACACACAGTGGGCTGACTTCAACAGCGATCTGCCCGCAGATGACATCCTGGCGTTCATCCCCGGCACCAAGCACGGCACACGTGAAGTGTTCGAGGAAAAGGTGATTGCTGCAGGCTGTGAAGCCACGGGCGCGATGCAGGCCATGATCGACGGCGGCATGTCCGAGGACGACGCCGAGGATGCATGCCTTGCCGTGCGCACCGACGGGCGATCGGTCGACATCGATGGCGACTATACCGAAACGCTGGCCTCAATCGACGCCAATGCAAACGCCGTGGGCGTGTTCGGGTTGGCCTTCTATGAAAACAACACCGACAAGCTGAAAGTGGCGACAATGTCGGGTGTTGAGCCCACCACCGAAACTATCGCGGCCGGCGACTATCCGGTGTCGCGCCCGCTCTACTTCTACATCAAGAAGGCGCATATCGGTGTGATCCCAGGCCTTAAGGAATACGCACAATTCTTCGTGGCCGACCCCGTGGCGGGGCCTGATGGACCGCTGGCGCAATACGGTCTGGTGTCTGACCCGGAACTGGCCGACACGCAACGCATGATTGATGAAGAGCAAACCATGGGCGGTAACTCGTAAACTTGGTACTGGCCGGTTTGGCCCATGACCTGAGATCGGGCGGCGCAGGCGTCGCCCGGTTTCTGCATTCAAGACCGCGTCCTACGCGGCGTCTGGATTTGGGGGACACATGCCTGTCATCTGGCTTACGCTGATCGTCATTGCGATCTCTGCGTTCGGGTTCATCCTGGGGCGACGCCGCGCGCTGGCCAGCGCCGGGGGCGACCGACGGAACCTGCATTCGCTGCCCGTCTACTACGGCTCGAACGCGTTCATGAAGTCCGTGGTCCCCGCGCTCGGACTGATGGTGTTGTGGCTGTTGGCGCAACCGCTTTTCATCGACAGCCGCGTCGCCCAGATGATCCCTGACAGCCAGATCGCAGAGGGCGCCAATCTTGGCCTCGTGATGTCCGAGGTCCGGCGCACCGCCGACGGGATGACCAGCGCCATCGCCCAAAGGACGCTGGACACGGCCACAGCCGCAGGTGCCGATGTCGACGCGATCAGCGAAAGCCTGCGCGAGGCCGGGCAGGTGGTCACCTCGCAACTGACGGAACCGATCTTGCAGGCGGCGCAAAGCTACCGTGCCATGGGCCAGACCGCCAACCTGCTGATGACCATTGCGGTGCTGCTCGTTGCGCTCGCCGGGGCCGCCTGGGGCGCCAAGGAAAGCACCAAAATGTTTCGCGCGCGAAACACGGTCGAGCGGGGCATTCTCGCGCTGCTGATCGCCGCTGCGTCGGTTGCGATCCTCACGACAGTGGGCATCGTCCTGTCGCTGATCTTCAACACGGTCGAGTTCTTTCGCCTTTACCCGGCGGCGGACTTCTTCTTCCTGCTCGAATGGGCCCCCAGCTTCTCTGGCCGCGGTGGTGCATCAAGCCTCGGGATCCTACCGTTGCTGTGGGGCACGCTCTATATCTCGCTCGTGGCGCTGCTGGTGGCGGTGCCCATCGGCCTGTTCGCCGCGATTTACCTGTCGGAATATGCGGGTCCAAGGCTGCGCAGCATCGCCAAGCCCCTGCTGGAAATCCTGGCTGGCATTCCGACCATCGTCTACGGCCTCTTTGCTCTGCTGACCATCGGCCCGATCCTGCTGTCTGTCTTTGGCGACGACGGGCTGGGCTGGATGCAGGGTCAGCGCGCGGTGCTGACGGCGGGGCTGGCCATGGGCATCATGCTGATCCCCTTTGTCAGCTCGCTCAGCGACGACATCATCAACGCCGTACCCCAAGCGCTGCGCGACGGGTCTTACGGCCTAGGGGCCACCAAGTCCGAAACCATCAAACAGGTGGTGCTGCCCGCCGCGCTGCCCGGTATCGTTGGTGCGATCCTGCTGGCCGCCAGCCGCGCCATTGGCGAGACGATGATCGTCGTGCTTGGGGCAGGGGCCGCGGCCCGGCTTAGCCTCAATCCGTTCGAGGCGATGACAACTGTCACCGCCAAGATCGTATCCCAGCTCACCGGCGACAGCGACTTTGCCTCGCCCGAGGCACTGGTCGCCTTTGCCCTTGGCATGACGCTTTTCATCATGACGCTGGGGCAGAAATTAAGGAGGCTTCCGTTCCAGGTTTCTTTATTCCATGATTAAAGTTCAGGGAGTACTTGTACAGGGAGTGTTGTGAATGACTGGACTGACTCTCTGACCAATAATGACT
>JBCDEK010000131.1:0-4043 GCA_039179785.1 Pseudomonadota bacterium
CCCCGGATCGGAGCGGCCCTGTAACGTCTGTACCTGTCAGTCCCAGGCACCTCGTACAAGTGGGTTGGGCAATCTGCCCACCACCCTTAGTTCTTGGCGTAGAATTCGACGACCAGGTTCGGTTCCATCATTACCGGGTACGGCACGTCGCCCAATGTGGGGGTGCGGGTGAAGGTGGCTGTCATTTTCGAGTGATCGGCGTCGATATAGTCCGGCACGTCGCGCTCGGGCAGTTGGGTTGCTTCCAGCAGGACAGCCAGTTGCTTCGAACGGTCGCGGACCTCGATCACGTCACCTTCCTTCACGCGGTAGGAAGGGATGTTGACCTTTTTACCGTTCACGCGAACGTGGCCGTGGTTCACGAACTGACGAGCGGCAAAGACGGTCGGCACGAATTTCGCGCGGTAGACGACGGCGTCCAGACGGCGCTCCAGCAGGCCGATCAGGTTCTCACCGGTGTCACCCTTCACACGCTCCGCTTCGGCATAGATGCGGCGGAACTGCTTTTCGGTCAGGTCGCCGTAGTAGCCCTTGAGCTTCTGCTTGGCGCGCAGCTGGATACCGAAATCCGACAGCTTGCCCTTGCGGCGCTGACCGTGCTGGCCGGGGCCATATTCACGACGGTTGACGGGGGATTTGGGGCGACCCCAAATGTTTTCGCCCATGCGGCGATCAATCTTGTACTTGGCAGACGTGCGTTTTGTCACGGCTGATCTCCTTCTCTTATTATGCTTCCACAACTTGTCCCAAAAGTGCGTACCACTTTTGGGGTCGTGACAGCGGAAGGGCGTTGTCCTCTCCCCGGATTTGGCCGGGACGACAGGGATCCGCTTGCGCGGGCCACCAACACCAATGAAGCCGCGCTTATACGCGCAGAATCATCAGAGTCAACGGCCCCCCGGCCCATCCATCGCCGAACATTCGGCATGGCGGAAACACGGGGTGATATGGTCATTGACCAGCCCCGTCGCCTCCATGAAGGCATAAACGATTGTCGGACCCACGAACTTGAACCCGCGCGCGCGCAGGTCTTTGGACACCTGTTCGCTCAGCTTTGTCTTGGGCGGGACCAGATCGCGGCTGGCAAAATTCGTCTGCAAGGGCCGACCATCCACGTAATTCCATAGAAATTTATCGAACCCCACCGCCTCGTTAACCTCAAGATAGGCGCGGGCGTTGGCGATGGTCGCCTCGATCTTGCCGCGGTGGCGGATGATGCCGGGGTTCGCCAACAGGCGCTGCACCTCCGCTTCGCCCCATTCGGCCACAATGGCCGGATCAAACCCGGCAAAGGCGTCGCGAAAGGCATCGCGCTTGCGCAGGATCGTGATCCAGCTCAAACCAGCCTGAAATCCGTCCAGGATCAGCTTCTCCCACAGCGCGCGGGCATCATGTTCGGGCACGCCCCACTCTGTGTCGTGATAGGCCACATAATCAGGCGCCTCCCCCTCCCATCCGCATCGGTGCAAGACCTCGTCCCCCTCTCGTTTGGTTAACAACTCAAATTAGAACAAAATGCAAACATTAAGACAGTTTTTACAGCTTTGGCGCAAGTGTGGTCACAGATTTTATAGACGAGGGGCCCTGCCAGCCCATGACCAATAAACGGTTCAAACCCGCCCTTGCAGAGGCGAGCAATCCGCTCAACGTCGCCGTCTCGACGCGCGACCGCAATACGCTGTCGATGGTCGAACAGGCCGTCCAGCACAAACAAACCCTGCTGGCCTTCCAACCCGTGGTTCTGGCCAATGACCCGGGCCGTGTCGGCTTTTACGAGGGGCTGATCAGAGTGATGGACGACACCGGCCGCATCATCCCGGCCAAGGATTTCATGCCGGTTGTCGAACGCACCGAACTGGGGCGCGACATCGACGCGGTGGCGCTCAACATGGGCCTGCGCACCCTGCACGACCATCCCTCGATCCGCCTTTCGATCAACATGTCGGCCCGCTCCATCGGCTATCAGCGCTGGATGCAGACCCTGAACCGCTGGCTGAAAAAGGACCCGTCGGTGGGCGAACGCCTGATCCTCGAAATCACCGAAGGGTCGGCCATGGACCAGCCCGAACTGGTGGTCGACTTCATGGACCGGCTCAGCGCCCGCGGCATCTGCTTTGCGCTCGACGATTTTGGCGCGGGCTACACTGCGCTGCGCTATTTCAAGGATTTCTTCTTTGACGTGCTCAAGATCGACATGGAATTCTGCCACGGCATCGCGGGCGACCCCGACACCCAGGCGCTGACCGCCGCGATCATTCAGATCGGGCACCATTTCGACATGCTGGTGGTCGCCGAAGGTGTGGAACAGCGCGAGGATGTCGAGATGCTGACACAAATGGGCGTCGACTGCTTGCAGGGCTTCTATTTCGATGCCCCCCAAATTCGGCCCACCTGGCTGATGAACAAGCCTCCCACCCAGCAACAGGCGGGTATGCGCGCCTGAGACATAACGTCCGTTGCCGCATGGCAGCGAATCCGATAGGGCACGCGCAGCGCGGGACCATTCTGAGGCCCGCACCGGCGCATCGCGCCTTACGACGTGCAAAGTCTCGGATTGGTCCTCATGAAACTGACAGAGGACCCGACCACATGACCAATATCGTCATCGCTTCAGCCGCCCGGACTGCCGTTGGCAGCTTTGGAGGCTCATTTGCCAACACCCCCGCCCACGACCTGGGCGCCACCGTGCTCGAAGCGGTGGTCGAGCGTGCGGGCATCGACAAGTCCGACGTCTCCGAAACCATTCTGGGCCAGGTGCTGACCGCCGCCCAGGGCCAGAACCCCGCCCGCCAGGCCCATATCAACGCAGGCCTGCCCAAGGAAAGCGCCGCCTGGTCCATCAACCAGGTTTGCGGCTCGGGCCTGCGCGCCGTGGCGCTTGGTGCCCAGCACATCGCTCTGGGGGATGCCGACATCGTCGCCGCCGGTGGCCAGGAAAACATGACGCTCTCGCCCCACGCCGCCGCCTTGCGCGCCGGTCACAAAATGGGCGACCTCAAATACATCGACACCATGATCCGCGACGGTCTGTGGGACGCCTTCAACGGCTACCACATGGGCCAGACGGCCGAGAATGTCGCCGACCAGTGGCAGATCACCCGCGACACGCAGGATGAGTTTGCCGTGGCCAGCCAGAACAAGGCCGAAGCCGCCCAGAAAGCTGGCAAATTCGCCGACGAAATCACGCCCTTCACCGTCAAGGGCCGCAAGGGCGACACCATTGTCGACAGCGACGAATATATCCGCCACGGCGCGACGATGGAGGCCATGGCCAAACTGCGCCCCGCCTTCACCAAGGACGGCTCGGTCACAGCCGCCAACGCTTCCGGCCTCAACGATGGTGCCGCTGCGGCCCTGTTGATGAGCGCGGAAAACGCCGAAAAGCGCGGGATCGAACCCCTGGCACGCATCGCCAGCTACGCCACCGTCGGCCTTGACCCGTCGATCATGGGCGTGGGTCCCATCTACGCGTCGCGCAAGGCTCTGGAAAAGGCCGGGTGGAAGCCCGAAGACCTAGACCTTGTCGAGGCCAACGAAGCCTTCGCCGCGCAGGCCTGCGCCGTGAACAAGGATATGGGCTGGGATCCGGCGATCGTGAACGTCAATGGCGGCGCCATCGCCATCGGCCACCCCATCGGCGCCTCGGGCGCGCGCATCCTCAACACGCTGCTGTTCGAAATGAAGCGCCGCGACGCGAAAAAAGGCCTCGCAACGCTCTGCATCGGCGGCGGCATGGGTGTCGCCATGTGCCTCGAACGCGACTGACGCGCTACGGCACTCCAAACATCGTAGGGTGTGCGCTCCGCGCGCACCACACCTCAAAGACCAAAGGAATTTACACATGTCACGCACAGCCCTCGTCACCGGCGGCAGCCGCGGTATCGGCGAAGCCATTTCCAAAGCCCTCAAGGACGCAGGTTACACCGTCGCCGCCACATATGCCGGCAATGACGAAGCCGCCGCCAAGTTCACGGACGAAACCGGCATCAAGACCTACAAATGGAACGTGGCCGATTACGACGAATCCAAAGCAGGCCTGGAAC
>JBCDEK010000125.1:0-5610 GCA_039179785.1 Pseudomonadota bacterium
CACCGACGACGCCGTAGGCTTTGCCAAGCGTGCCTTCGATCAGGGTGATGCGGTCCATCAGCCCTTCGCGTTCGGCGACGCCGCCGCCGCGGGGGCCGTACATGCCGACCGCGTGCACCTCGTCGATGTAGCTCATCGCGCCGTGTTTTTCGCAGACGTCGAGGATTTCGGCGATCGGGGCGATGTCACCGTCCATGGAGTAGACGGATTCGAACGCCACGATCTTGGGGGCGTTGGCGGGCAGGGCCGCGAGCTTGCGGTCGAGGTCTTCGGGGTCGTTGTGTTTCCAGATGACTTTCGAGGCGCGGGAGTGGCGGATGCCTTCGATCATGGAGGCATGGTTCAACTCGTCCGACAGGATCACCGCGTCGGGCAGGCGTGCGCCCAGCGTGCCGAGGGCGGCCCAGTTGGACACGTAGCCGGACGTGAAGAGGAGCGCGCTTTCTTTACCATGCAGGTCGGCGAGTTCCGCTTCGAGTTGTTTGTGGGCGTGGTTGGTGCCCGAGATGTTGCGTGTGCCGCCTGCGCCTGCGCCGTAAAGCTCGACCGCGTCCTTCATCGACTTGATGACGCTGTCGTGCTGGCCCATGCCGAGATAGTCGTTGGAACACCAGACGGTGACTTCGTCGGGGGCGTCGTCGTCATGGCACTTGGCGCGGGGGAAGGCCCCGGCCTTGCGTTCCAGTTCGGCAAATATGCGGTAGTTGCCCTCGTCCTTCAGCGCGTCGATTTGGGTTTGGAACAATACATCAAAGTCCATGATGTCCCCCTTGTGGTGTGGTGTTCTTGGTTGGTTTTGCCTCTGGCAGCATCCAGCGCCAGAGCCGTTCGTCGGGGATGGGAAGGACCATCACCCAGTGTTCGAGGGCCGCAAGGGCCGTGAGGGCGGTGAGCAGGGCAAAGCCCGTGATTTGCCCCATGCTGTCGGCGGCATAGAGCCGTTCGAGCCAGCAGGCGGCGGCGAAGGTGAGCGCCGTGACCGAGATGGGAAAGAGCCAGTTCATGCCTGCGGTGCGGAAGTGGCTGGGCAGGTGTGCCAGCGCTTGCGGCAGGAAGTCGACATTGATGCGTGGGACGCCGAAAAAGAGGTTCAGCTTGGCCGAGATGCGGGCGAAAAACAGCACCGCGAAGGTGTAGAAGGCAAAGGCGTTGGGCGCGTGCCAGAGAGCGAGGCCAAGGGCGATGAGCGTCGCGGTCAGCAGCATCTCGTGATAGGCGACGGTGCCCCAGGCGCGGATGAACCGTTCCCATTCGGGGGTGTTCGGGGGCAGTTTCATGCGGTTGGGGCCGGTAATCATGCCGGTCAGGAACGCGAGTTCGATCCAGCCCCAGAGGGCGAGGGCCGACAGGAAGGCCACATAGGTGCCGAAGATGTCGGTCTGGGCCATGGACCAATAGGTGCCGTAAGCGCCAAGCGCCATGAGCGGCAGGGCCGCCCATGTGGTGGTGCGCCGCGCTTTGGTCCCGGAGCGGTCGGCGTATTTGACCGCCATCAGGATGGTTCCGGTGGAAAACCACCAGATGAAGAGCGCGATGAGGGCGGCGATCCATGGGGTCATGGGCGCGCCCCTTTGACAGGGGAGCGGGGGCGCTGCCCCCACGCCTGCGGCGTTCCCCCGGCATATTTGGAGAACAATGAAGCCGGGGGGCTGTTATGCCAGACGGCTTGGATCAATATGCAGGCTCCAGCCGGGTGGAGGCGGGCACCACGTGCTTGTTCGCCGGGATCGTGTAGAGCGACACGAAGGCTGCCGCTGCGCGTATCTGTGCGCCCAGCTTTTTCAGGCCCTTGGCATGGGCCATGTCGGCATTGGCCTGTTGCAGCCGTTCGAGCCCGCGCTGCCAGCGGGGGTGTTCGATATCGAGCGTGATCGGGAAAATCTGTTCGCTGAGTTTCGAGGTTTTGGTGAACACCTCGTGCGCGTACCAGTCTGGATCAACACCGAGGGCCTTATGGAAGGCCGGGCGCTGGTGGTCGCGGACATACATCGTGCCGTAAACCGCCGTGAGGAAGAACTTGATCCACAGCACGTTGAGGCCCGAGGTCAGTTTCGGGTCGGTTTTCATCAGGAGGGCAAAGGCCTCACCGTGTGAAAACTCGTCATTGCACCACTCTTCGAACCACTTGAAAATCGGGTGGAAGCGGTGTTCGGGGTGTGCCTGCAGGTGCCGGAAGATGGTGATGTAGCGGGCGTAGCCGATCTTTTCCGACAGGTAGGTGGCGTAGTAGATGAATTTGGGCCGGAAGTAGGTGTACTTCTTTTTCTGCGTCAGAAAGCCGAGGTTCACGCGCAAGCCAGCCTCACGCAGGGCGTCGTTGATGAAGCCCGCGTGGCGTGCCTCGTCCCGGGCCATGAGTTGGAACAGTTGCGTGATGTCCTTGTTGGCCCCGCGCCGTTTCATTTCCTTGTAGAGCACGCAGCCCGAGAATTCGGCGGTGCAGGAGGAGATCAGGAAGTCGATGAATTCCTTTTTCAGCTGCGGTTCCATCCCGTCCCAGTCGACGTGATCCCAGTCTTCGTTTTTCTTGAAATGCCCTTTGTTGGGGTCGGATTCCATTTGCGAGATGAGCTTGTCCCAGTCGTCGCGGACGGAGGAGACGTCGATGGCGTCGAGTTCGTCAAAGTCCGTGGTGTAGAAGCGTGGGGTCAGCAGTGTGTTCTGCATTGCCGTTTCGGTCGCAAATTCGGACGTGAATTTTTCGTCCTGGGCTTGGGCGATGGCCAGACCCTCTTCGACGCTGGTGGCGTCGGCGGTGTGTTTGTCGGTGTTTTGGATGTTCATAGCGTCACCTCTTCGGAGAAGGAGAATTCGCAGAGTTCCATGACTTCGAAATCGCCGGTGAGGCGGGTCCAGAGCCGTTCGAGGGCAGAGGCGCGCACGATCACGGCCTCGCGGTCTTCGGAGACGATTTCGCCGAAGGGGGCCATGATTTCGGGCCCCTGTACTTGCACTTCGTCGCCGGGATAGATCACGGCACCGTTGTTGAACCGCACGTGGGCGTGCAAGCTTTCGAATTTGTGGGAGATTTCGACCGTGCAGGGGGCACGTTCGACGTCCTTAGTCAGTAGTCCCATGATGGCTTCCTCCCGTATCAGGGTTGGGGGTCTGAGGTGGCTCCAGCAACCTGGCGAAGGTGCGGAGATTGTCGGCGCCGAAACCCATCAGCTCGGCGCTCCAGTCGGTTGTGGGGTCGTAGAGGGAGAGGCGGTTGCCCTCGCGTAGGCGCAGCAGGACGGGGGCCGCGGCGTCGGCGCCGGATTTGGCGCGTTCGCGGGCGATGACCCGTTCGATGCCCGCCACAAACCCGCCCTTGTCCGCCGGGAAATCGGCGAGGACGGAGCCGTTGGCATCCAGCACAAGGGCCGCGCCCGAGGCGTTGCCGCTGAGGTAAATGGCCCGCTCGGCCACGATGGCCGTTTGGGGCGGTGTGCTTTCGAGCGGTCGGTCCGTGAGTGTGGCGATGGTGACCAGCGACAGCACGATGAGCAGCAGGGCGAGGACCGCGCGGATGAGCACGCGGGGAACGAGTTCGTCCTCTTTCGCGCGGATGCGGGGGGTGGTGGCGTCGGACATCGGTCTACTCCGCCGCCACGGCGTCGTTTGTGGCGACGCGGGTGATTTGGGGCGTGCTGATCCGTGCCTCTGCCGCGTCGGCGAGGATGCGCGCGACGTTTTCGGCGTCGGGGATGCAGCGCAGGGCGGGTTGCGTGTTGCCAAAGCGCCAGGGGCGGGCGTGGGGCCAGAGCACCAGATAGCTGATCTTGGTCGCGCCGGTGGTGTCGAGCGCGATGGTGCCAGTACCGTTCTTGCGCAGATCAAGGGCGGCGTTGCCCAATTCGCGGTAGGGCAGGTTGATGGTGAGCGTCAGCGCCGCGCCGATACGCATCGCGATGCGCGACGTGGTGATCGTGTACATCGTGGCGCGCGCTTGGACGAGTGCGATCAGGTACAGCAGACCACAGACCACCGCGCCGAGCATCAGGAAGGGCAGCGTGGCCCCGATGGCCTGGCCGATGGGCATCAAGTCAACAACCGAGATGAAGCGCCAGGCGGCGAGAAGGCCGAAATAGCCGATGATCCAGTTGAGGTTCAGCGCCTCGCGGGCGAGTGCGGTTGTGTCAGGTCTGCCTTGCCACAGAATCTGTTCGCCCTCGGGTGGGCGTTCCGGGAGCCCCTCGATGGGCTCCACTTCAAAATCGTCATGGGACATGGCGCACATTCCCTTGTGGTTGTGGGTGAGAGTGAAAGCGCGCACGCGCCACGCTCCGGACTGTGCCGGAGGTTTGCCAGGATATGGCGCGTGCGCAGCTCATCAGAGTTTCGGCTCTTGCCGCTTGCCGGTATAGAGTACGCCGCCGCCGTAATAGCCGCAGATCTTTTCCTCTTCGAGCAGGGTGACCTGCGTGGCGCTGGCGTGCTGGGGCACGGTGGCAAAGTGCTTGCCGTAGAGCGTGCGGATCACCACCCGGTCGGATTTGATCCGGGCCAGCGTCAGTGGCACAAGGCGGTTGCCCGTGCCCCATTTGGCGTCGAGTGTGTATTCGAGGTAGCGGACCAGTTGCTCTGGTTCGTCGATCCACATGTCGGTGACCTTGCCCACGATTTCACCGTCCCCGGACATTACGGGAAGCCCGCGCGGGTCGCGGCCCGTGGCAAAGCGGAAGCTGTCATTGGCGGACATCGGGATGATCTTGGGGTGGCCGTGACCGTCCAGTTCCGGCACGTCACGGCGGGGTGCCCAGCTGGCCGGACCCACACCATCGAGCATGGGATCGCCGGTGGGTTCCAGCGGATAGCCGTTGCCCGGACCGGTCCGTTTCATCGGGATGTCGGCCCGCTCAGGCGTCTGGCCGGAGGGCACTGTCACCTCGCCCCGCCCGTGCGGCAGTTTGAAGGTCTTGTCCGATGGCAGGGGCCACATGGAGGGGTTGGAGGACTTGTCGCCCTCGTCATCCTCAAGCGGGTACCCTTCGCGCATGTTTTCGCGCTGGATCCAGATGATCAGGCCGAAGAAGAAGAAGTAAAACAGCCACAGCGTCAGCGACGCGAGGTCGAATTCGCCAAAGAAGGTTGCGGTCATGGGTGTGATCCTTTCCTGGAGAAGGTCATGTGGGGAAATCCGCAAGCCCCAGCGGGCCTGCGTCCTTCCGTTCGGTGAGGGGACCCGAAGTGCGCACAAGCGGTCCCAGGATGATGAGAGTGACGAAAAGGAGGCCAATCTCGATATGGTAGACAAAGGCGTAGCCTGTGGTGGGGGTGACAAGCCCTTCGCCCCAGGCGCCGGTCATGGCGATGGCGTCAATCCAGTCGCGCAGCGTGCCACCCAATGCGATGGCGACGCCAGCGGCGGTGGCTTGGGCCGCCCCCCAGGCCCCGAGGGCGAGGCCCCGGCCCGCGACGCCCTTGGCAGGCATCGCCATGGCAGCGGTGAGGGTTGAGACGGCGAAGAGGCCGCCGCCGAAGCCGATGAGCGTGGCCCCAGCGTAAAACAGCAGGTTGGCCTGCATGGGGGCGGCGAAGATGACGAGGCTGAAGGCCCAGATGCCTGAGAGGATGCCCCCGCCTGCGAGGCGGTAGGAGTTGGAGCCTGCCGCAAGTCTGCGCCCG
>JBCDEK010000060.1:0-20049 GCA_039179785.1 Pseudomonadota bacterium
CCGGCAAGCCGGGTGTGTGTTTGGTGACCTCTGGCCCTGGGGCCACGAATGCGGTGACCGGGCTGACGGATGCGTTGATGGATTCGATCCCGATCATCGTGCTGACCGGTCAGGTGCCCACGTTCATGATCGGGTCGGACGCGTTTCAGGAGGCCGATACCGTTGGCATCACCCGCCCCTGCACCAAGCACAACTGGTTGGTGAAAGAGACCGACCGGCTGTCCGGGGTCATTCACGAGGCGTTCCATGTGGCGACCGCAGGTCGGCCCGGCCCGGTGCTGATCGACATCCCGAAGGACGTGCAATTTGCCACGGGAACATATGAAACGCTGAAACCCTCGACCTCGCATTACCAGCCGCAGGTGAAGGGCGACATGGAGGCGATCACGGAACTGGTCGCGGCGATCGAGACGGCCAAGCGCCCGATCTTCTATACCGGTGGCGGTGTGATCAACTCTGGCCCCGGGGCCAGCCAGCTTCTGCGCGAGTTGGTGGATGCGACGGGCTTTCCCATCACGTCAACGCTGATGGGTCTGGGCAGCTATCCGGCCAGCGGCAAGCACTGGATGGGCATGCTGGGCATGCACGGCCTTTATGAGGCCAACATGGCGATGCATGACTGTGACCTGATGATCAATATCGGGGCGCGCTTTGACGACCGGATCACGGGGCGCATCGACGCCTTCAGCCCGAAGTCGAAGAAGGCGCATATCGACATCGACCCGTCGTCGATCAACAAGGTGATCAAAGCGGACATCCCAATTGTCGGCGATGTCGGCCACGTGCTTGAAGATATCCTGAAGGTGTGGAAGTCGCGCGGGCGCAAGACAAACCAATCGGCGCTGGCGCAGTGGTGGTCTAAGATTGAGGAATGGAAATCGATCGATTGCCTGAAATTCACGCAGACCGGCAAGACGATCAAACCGCAACACGCCCTTGCCCGACTTGAAGCGCTGACCAAGGATCACGACCGTTACATCTGTACCGAAGTGGGTCAGCACCAGATGTGGGCGGCGCAGTATCTGGGCTTTGAAGACCCGAACCGCTGGATGACGTCCGGGGGTCTGGGGACCATGGGCTACGGCTTCCCTGCCTCCATTGGCGTGCAGATGGGCCACCCGGAGGCGTTGGTGATCAACGTGGCCGGTGAGGCATCGTGGTTGATGAACATGCAGGAACTGGGGACAGCGATGCAGTTCAACCTGCCCGTCAAACAGTTCATCCTGAACAACGAACGGTTGGGTATGGTGCGCCAGTGGCAGGAATTGCTGCACGGCGAGCGGTACTCGCATTCCTGGTCCGAAAGTCTGCCGGATTTCGTGAAACTGGCGGAGGCCTTTGGGGCCAAGGGCATTCTGTGTTCGGACCCCGATGATCTGGATGATGCGATCATGGAGATGATCAATCACGATGGCCCGGTGCTGTTCGATTGTCTGGTGGAGAAGCACGAAAACTGCTTCCCCATGATCCCGTCGGGCAAGGCGCATAACGAGATGCTGCTGGGCGAGGCCGAGACGCAGGGTGTGATTGATGCCAAGGGGAGTGTTTTGGTGTGAGGCAGTTTGTAACTCTTGTTCTTTTAGTGTTTAGCATGAGCTTTGCTGCCGAAAAAACGCGTGCAGTAGAGGCGGCGGTTGGTAGTCGGATCGAGCAATACGTAGATGTTGCTCTCAAAGGCAGATCAAAAAACGATTTCAATCGCTTCAAAGAATTTGAAGGCGGTTTTGGTTCGTTTTTCGTTTCTACCGATGGCAAGTATACAGCCTGGTCCGCAAGATCCTTCACTAAAAGTGATGCCGACACCTTAGGTCGCGTGCTTTGCGAAGCGAAGAGTGGGTCGAATTGCGTACTTTACGCACGCTGGTTGCCCAAGAATGCAGTTCGGTCAGTTGGGCTGCCCGAGCGCAAATGGCGTGACTGGCAGCGAGCACAGGAAAATGTAACAGACGAAAGACATGTGGCACTGGCTATAAATGCTTGGTCCGTTTTTGCGATATCAAGACCACAAGAGACCAAAGCGGGTGCCACAACTGACGCATTGGACCTGTGTGGACGTGCGATCAAGCGATTTAGGAGACAACTTAACCCTGAACTCTTCGAAAGAAGCTTGGAAGCTGGGCTTTTTGACTGTCGTGCAGTGGCAGTCAAATAGGGATCTTCTGAGGAGAAATGGAACATGTCCGCACTTAAAATCAAAAAAGGCGCCACCAGCCATTCCGCTTATAACTTGCGCCCCACCTTCTCGGATGTGGAAGAGCGCCATACGCTGGCCGTTCTGGTCGAAAACGAACCCGGCGTTCTGGCCCGCGTCATCGGCCTGTTTTCGGGCCGCGGCTATAACATCGAAAGCCTGACCGTGGCCGAGGTGGATCACTCTGGGCATCTGTCGCGGATCACCATCGTGACCGTTGGCACGCCGCAGGTGATCGAACAGATCAAGGCGCAGCTGGGTCGGATCGTGTCAGTCCACGAAGTACATGACCTGACGGTCGAGGGGCCATCGGTTGAGCGGGAACTGGCGATGTTCAAAGTGACGGGTCAGGGTGAGAAGCGGGTCGAGGCGTTGCGATTGGCCGATATCTTTCGCGCCAATGTGGTGGACAGCACGCTCGAAAGCTTTGTGTTCGAGATCACCGGCGCGCCGGAAAAGATTGATGCCTTTGCCGATCTAATGCGCCCGCTTGGGTTGGCCGAAGTGGCGCGCACGGGCGTCGCCGCCCTGCCCCGCGGCGACTAGGCGAAGGGTTCGCCAACCTTGAGCAGGCGGCGTTCGAAGGGCGCAAGTTCATCGGCGGTGCAATAGCCGGCTTTGCGCGCGGCCTCTTTGGCCGGGCCGAAGGCAGTGCCCAGATATTCGTAGACCATGCGCACGATCCGGTCGTCGCCGAGCGATTCCTTGATCGTCCGGGCGACATAGCCGACCCAAAAGTTGTTCTCGAACGAGGTCACGCGGCTGAGATAGTTGAAGGATGCGGTGTGCGATCCGCGGCGCGAGATCAGCGCGCTCACCCCATCCTCTTGCCGCAGGATCAACCCCCGAAACTCGCGCGCCTTTCGTGTGACAGACATGCCTTGGGTGCTGAGCGCGGCCCGGGTTTCATAGCCGCGCACCACCGTCGCACCGTTTTCGCGGAACACGCGGACCAAGCCGGTGACATATGTGTTGTCTTCCAAAAAACTGCGGCGGGAAAAGCGGTAGAATCCGGTTGGGAACATCTCTTCGCTGACGGCTTTGATGCCATCGCCGAGGAACTCCTTGAGGAAAGGGCCGACCAGCGGGTCCGATCCGCTTGAGATGTTTTGAACAGGCTCAAGCAGCACACGCGCATCCACGTCAAAGAAGTCGCAGATGCGCGACAGGACATCGGGGCGCGGAAAGCTTTCGCCCGACAGGTAGCGGTTGAACTGCGTCCGATTGATGCCAAGTTGCCGTGCCAATTCGGAAATCGAGGGGTAGTCGCTGGCGAGGGTCCGCAGATTCTCACCAAACATGCTGCGCAATTCCGCTGGTGATCTGCGCATATCGGCCATTGTCGTCTCTTTGTTCGTGCTTTGATCGGAAGGTGAATCATTAAAAGACGCCATTTCACGTCGAATTTGACCCGAAATGACGCCACTTCGCGTCAACGTTGACGCAAAATTGCAACCGCACGATACTGTTATGGACACAAAATGCAAGCGTACGTTGCCGACTTAACCGTGTCACAAATGTCCAGAATTGAGTTTGATAACAGGCGTCCAACTCTGGGTAGAACAATGATTGGTGTCATTCTTTGGAGCGATCCCGCAGCGGAAAAAGCGGTGATCTGGTGTGAGGATCACGGCGACCTTGCGTATCTGTCACGCGAGGAGTGTGCGGGGTTGCCTGACGGGTTTTTTGACGTGGGCGACATGGTGCAGTTTGACCTCACCGCGGATCGCAGTGTGCGCAGGGTGACCTCCGTTACGGCCTTGGAGCAGAACTTTGGCACGATGCTGGCCGACAGTCTGGGCCAGCCGCACGTGCCGCAGCGCGCACGGGTGGATGTGGCGGATTCTGCCGAGATCATCCCCTTCCGGCTGACGCCTTCCACCCGTCCGGTGCCGGTTGTCGCCGAACGGCAGCGCCGTCGCGGCTAAGCCCCGGGACAGATCGCGGCCCGTGTCGGAGACGGCAAAAACCTGTCGAAAATCTGCGCGCCTGGCGCGCCCCTTTCGCTCATCTTTCGGGGGAACGCGAAGTGGGGACTATCAGATGGCTGCGACAGATTTAAACGCGGTACGCCGCCCGATCACGTCAGCGCATGGCCTGCCCAACGCCCATTACACGGACCCGTCCGTGTTCGAGGAAGAGCGTGAGGCGCTTTTGATGTCCGGTTGGTCAGGGCTTGCCGTTGCCGCCGATGTGCCGGAGCCGGGCGATGCTGTGCCCCTGGACTTTCTAGGAATCCCCTTGTTGCTGATCCGGGACCGATCCGGTCAGGTGCGGGTGTTTCACAATATCTGCCGACACCGGGGCATGATCCTGGTTGATGCGCCGCGCAAGATCGAAGGCGCAATTCGATGTCCCTATCACAGCTGGTGCTATTCGACCGAGGGCCGGTTGGTGTCGACGCCGCATGTGGGGGGCCCAGGTCAAAATACCGTGGATGGGATCGACAAGGCGCTACTGGGGCTGATCGAGGTGCGCAGCCATATCTGGCTGGGCGTGGTGTGGATCAACCTGTCGGGCGATGCCGCGCCGTTCGAAGCGGCAAACGCAGACCTGCTGGAGCGGTGGGCCGAGTTCGACAAGCCACTCTATCATGGAGGTGTGGACAGTACGTTCCAATTGACGGTGAACTGCAACTGGAAGCTGGCGGTCGAGAATTATTGCGAGAGCTACCATCTGCCCTGGGTGCATCCTGATCTCAACACCTATTCCCGGCTTGAAGATCACTATCATATCGAAGCCGCGGATCGGTTTTCGGGTCAAGGCACGCGGGTCTACCGACAATTGACCGGCGACAACGGGCAGAGCTTTCCCGATTTCGAAGGGCTGAGTGAGGTGTGGGACACGGCGGCGGAGTATATCACCGCATACCCCAACGTGTTGCTGGGTGTGCACCGCGATCACGCCTTTGCCATCGTGCTGACCCCACAATCACCGGGCCAGACGGTTGAGACCATTCATCTGTTCTATGCCCAGCCGGACACGGACCCTGCGCTGCGTGCGCGCAACACCGCGCAGTGGAAGCAGGTGTTCGAGGAAGACATTTTTGTCGTTGAAGGCATGCAACGCGGTCGGCAGACACCGATGTTTGATGGCGGGCGGTTTTCGCCTGCGATGGATGGCCCGACCCACATGTTCCACGCCTGGGTCGCGGACCGCATGACAGCGCACAGGTCCGCCCGCCAAGCGGCGCAATGAACACGCTGGCACAGCGTTTGCGGGCCGCTTATACCGCCGACAATCGCGCGGCATTGGTTGCATTGTATCAGGAGGCTGCGCGGCACGCGCCGAATGAGGACGAGCGCGCCTTTTTCCTGACGCAGGCACATGTGTTTGCCTTGGAAATCGCGCATCCGGACACTGCAGACTTGCGCGCGGAACTGGTTCGGATGGGGCGTGAGCAGCCGCTTTAGCGCGCCCCCGCCGCCATCTGTGCATAGACATGCCAGGAGGCGTGGCCAAGCCAGGGCAGCACCACGATCAGGCCCAGCAGGCCCGGCAACATGGCAAGAAAGAGCAGGATCACGATGACCGCTGCCCAGGCCAGCATTTGGCCCAGATGCGCCTGCACGTGGCTCCAACTGGAGAGAATGGCCGTCATGTAGTCGACCTCGCGCGCCAGAAGAAGCGGCAAGCCAAACACGCACATCGCAAAGAAGATGAAGGCAAAAACACCGCCCACTACCGTGCCGAGCGCCATCATCATCAGACCATCGGCGCCGAGAAACACATCAAGGGAGCTGGTCACGTTGACCATGGGCTTCAGCCCGAGAAACAGGGCAAAGATCATGTGCCCCAAGAAGAACCAGAAGAGCAGTGCTACGACCATCAGCATCGACAGCCACGGCAGTTGTCGCCCCCGTTCGCTGCGCAGACGAGCCAGGACGTCACCGATGCCTGCGGTTTCCCCTACCCCAATCCGGCGCGAAACCTCGTAGGTTCCAAGCGCGCAAAGCGGTGCGATGAGTGGGAAGCCAAAGACGGCCAGGATCAGCCAGAACGTGTGCCCGGCCCAGAATGTCAGCCCGATCAGAGCCCAACCGGCGAGTGCGGCACCAAGACCGGTCAAAAGGCCAAAGCCGGGGGCTGTCTTGAAATCGGCCCAGCCTGCGGCCAGGGCACGGCGGATGAACCCGGCGGGCGGGGCGGCCAGCGGGGGCACGCCTGTGGGCAGAGCGGGATATGGGTTGGCGTCGATCATGTCGACCCCTCGGGCGGCGGACGGCGCGCAGGCCAGTTGGTGGCATTGTGCCATGTCTGGGCCAGTCTGAGCAACAGGGCGTCACTGCCTCGTCGCCCAATCAGTTGGAGCCCCATGGGCAGGTCATATGGCCCGCCAAATCCGGCGGGCACACATATGGCGGGCAGTCCGATCAGGCTTGCGGGAACGACGACCTCCATCCAGCGGTGGTAGGTGTCCATGGTGGTGGTGTTGATCTGCCGGGGCCAATCGAGCGTGACGTCAAAGGGCCACATCTGAGCGGAAGGCAGTGCCAGCACGTCGTAGCGATCAAACAGCGCCGCGGCAGTTTTGAACCAGTCTGACCGGATGACGCTGGCGCGGTGCACGTCCATGGCCGACAGCGCCAGGCCGCGCTCGATCTCCCATATGGCTGTGTCCTTGAGGTGGTCGCGTTTGGTTGGGTCGGCGTGAAGCGCGCCAAGTCCGCCCGCAACGGCCCAACTGCGCAGGGTGATCCAGGCCTCCCACAGCGCGTCGCGGTTGTAGGGGGCGTCGAGCGCGTGGGTGCTGACGCCCATCGGTTCCATGTCGGCCAGCGCAGAGGTGCAGAGGGACAGAATGCCCTCCCCCATCGGGAGCGCGCCGCCCCAATCAGCAAGCCAACCGATGCGCAGGCCCTCGGCCCCGCCACCGAGTTGCGGCAGGGTTGGTGGCGTGTCGACCCCGTGGGGTTGCCGCGGGTCCGCGCCTGCCATGGTGTCGAGAAGCGCCGCCAGATCGGACGGGGTGCGGGCCATGGGGCCGTTGGTGGCCAATTGGTGCAGAAAGCTGTCGCCCAGCGGCTCGGACGGCACGAGCCCCCAGCTGGGCCGCATGCCGTAGACGTTGTTCCAGCCCGCCGGGTTGCGCAGGCTGCCCATCATGTCCGATCCATCGGCGACGCTGAGCATGGAAGTGGCCAGCGCCACCCCTGCCCCGCCCGATGACCCACCAGCACTACGCGTGGTGTCGTAGGGGTTTTTCGTGGCCCCGAACACGGGGTTGATACTGTGCGATCCGAGCCCGAATTCTGGCGTGTTGGTTTTGCCGATGATGATCGCGCCCGCCGCGCGCAGCCGAGCGACCATGATGTCATCGGTTTGCGCGATCTGACCGGCAAAGAGCGGTGAGCCCATGGAGGTGGGCAGGCCTTGGGCGTTTGCCAGATCTTTGATCGCGATGGGGATGCCGTGCAGCCATCCGGTTTTGGGCGCGTCATCGGCGGTTTGCGCATCGGCCATTAGGGCGTCAGCATCGCGTAAGGATACGATTGCATTGACCGATGGGTTGACCGCGTCAATGCGGGCAAGCGTCTGCGCCATCAGGTGGGTCGCGGTGATATCACCGGCATCCATATGCGCACGCAGGGAAAGAGCGCCCTGTTCGATCATCTTGGTGGCCTTCCTTTGTCGCGGCAGGCCGGGCGCGGATCAGTCCGCCTGTGCCTCGGCCCGGGACTTGCCCGATACGTCCAAGGCTAGCGTAGCCGCCATGAGACCATCAAGGTCCCCGTCTAGAACACCCTTAGTATCCGATGTTTCGAAATTGGTGCGCAGGTCTTTGACCATCTGGTAGGGCTGCAGCACGTAGGACCGGATCTGGTTGCCCCAACCTGCGTCGCCCTTGTTTTCGTGCATCTCGTTCACGGCGGCGTTTCGGCGGTCCAGTTCCATTTGGTAGAGGCGGGATTTCAGGGCCTTCATGGCGATATCACGGTTCTGGTGCTGGGACTTTTCGGAACTTGTGACCACGATGCCGGTGGGCGCATGGGTGATCCGCACGGCGGAATCGGTGGTGTTCACGTGCTGACCGCCTGCGCCTGACGAGCGGTAGGTGTCGATGCGGATATCGGCGGGGTTGACCTCGATTTCGATGTTGTCGTCCACGACCGGGTAGACGCCCACGGAGGTAAAGCTGGTGTGCCGTTTTGCGGCGCTGTCAAAGGGGCTGATCCGGACCAAACGGTGCACACCGCTTTCCGACTTCAGCCAGCCATAGGCGTTGGTGCCGCTGATCTTGTAGGTGGCGGATTTGATCCCCGCCTCTTCACCCGCACTCTCGGATTGGAGTTCGACCTTGTAGCCCTTTTTCTCGGCCCAGCGGACATACATGCGGGCCAGCATCGACGCCCAGTCGCAGCTTTCGGTGCCACCCGCGCCTGCGTTGATCTCGAGAAACGTGTCGTTGCCATCGGCCTCGCCATCCAGGAGCGCTTCGAGTTCTTTTTGGGCGGCGGTTTCGGCGAGGGCCTTGATCGCCGCTTCGGCGTCGGCCACGACTTCCTCGTCCTCCTCCATCTCGCCGAGTTCGATGAGTTCGATGTTGTCAGCGAGGTCCTGGCTGATCTTGGCGTGGGTTTCCATTGCGTCGACCAGCATCTGGCGGTCGCGCATCAGCTTTTGCGCCGCTTCCGGATCGTCCCACAGGTTCGGGTCTTCGACGCGCGCGTTGAACTCTTCCAGCCGGTGCTGGGCCGTGTCGACATCGAGCCGCTGGGCCAGCAAAGCCACCGACTTTTCAATCTCTTCAACGACGTTTTGAATTTCGGCGCGCATGTCCCATCCTTCCTGGCAGAGCCTCGGGATAGCCCAAGCCGGGCGGGTCGACAAGGTCAGTCGGACGTCCCGATCAGTAGAGGCCGCCGGAGCTGAGCGTGCCGAAGTTTGCCTTGGGCCCAACAACCGCTTTCTTGCCGGTCGAGGTGGTCACCTGACGGCCACCACCGCCCACTTCTTCGAAGAGCGGCAGATCGGCGCCCATGGCGAAACCACCGTCGAACATAATGCCGAATGTGGGTTCGAACCCGTCGCGGAAACATTCGCTGACGACGTTGTCGCCCGCCGCCCCATCGCTGAGACGCGCGCCGGAGAACCGGTCGATATTGATGAACATGCACTCTTCGGGCACTTCGAAAGGGCCGCCGCCGTATTTGCCAATGGCTTCCTGCATGAACTCGGTAAAGACCGGCCCGCACATGCCGCCACCCGACGCGCCCTTACCCAGGCTGCGCGGCTGGTCGTAGCCGATATAGCAGCCCGCCACGATATCGCTGGAAAAGCCCACGAACCAGACATCCTTGGCGTCATTGGTCGTGCCGGTCTTGCCCGCGATTGGCACCGGCAGGTTCACCGTGCGCGCGGCCGTGCCGCGGTCCACAACGCCCTTCATCATCGAGGTCAATTGGTAGGCGGTCACCGGGTCCATCACCCGCTCGCGATTCGATACGATCTGCGGGGCAAAGCCGGGATCCAGGCTGGCCAATTGCTGACAATCGCGGCATTCGCGTTCGTCGTGACGGTACACCGTGCGGCCAAAGCGGTCCTGTACGCGGTCGATCAGCGTCGGCTGCACCCGTTCGCCACCATTGGCGAACATCGCGTAGGCTGACACCATCTGGTACAGCGTCGTTTCTTCGGATCCGAGTGAATTGGCCAAGAATGGGCCCATGCTTTCATACACGCCAAAGCGTTCCGCATAGGTCGCTACGATATCCATACCCACCTCTTCCGCAAGGCGGATGGTCATCAGGTTCCGCGAACGTTCGATCCCCGTGCGCAGAGGCGTCGGCCCGTAAAACTTGTTGGACGAATTGCGCGGGCGCCACAGCCCCTGCGGCGTGTTGATTTCAATAGGGGCGTCCACCACGATGGTTGCGGGGGAATAGCCGCTGTCAAGCGCTGCGGCATAGACAAAGGGCTTGAAGGACGAGCCCGGCTGACGTTTCGCTTGGGTCGCGCGGTTGAACACCGAGTGCTGGTAGCTGAAGCCGCCCTGCATCGCGATCACGCGGCCCGTGTTGACGTCCATAGCCACAAAACCGCCCTGCACGCGCGGCACCTGGCGCAGGGTCCAGCGGATAAATGCGCCATCCGCGTCCGCAGTCATGGCCCGCACGTGGACGACATCACCCACTTCGAAATTGTCAAAGAAGTTGCCCTGGATCCACTGGATGTCTTCGCGTGGCACAACGGCTGCCGGTTCACTGTCGGTCCAGCCTTCGATGCCCAACCGCAATTGCTGATCTTCGACCGCCAGCACCACGGCGGGACGCCAGACGCCATTCAGGTCGATATCACGCGCGACGCTCAGATCGCCAAGCGCCTCTTCCCAGGTTTCAAGCTGCTCGGCCTCGATCGTTTTGCCGGTGCCGCGCCATACGCCAAGGCCACGGTCGTACGTCTCTAACTGGCGGCGGAGCGCTGTGGACGCCACGGGCTGCATTTCGGCATCGATTGTCGCGCGCACCGTATAGCCGCCGGTAAAAAACTCACCCTCGCCATAGTCGCGGCTAAGCTGGCGGCGGATTTCGTCGGTGAAATAGTCCCGCGGCGGGAGTTCTGATTTGAAGCTGTCGAAGTCGCCGTTCTGGACAGATCGCAGCGGCATTGCCACTTCGCTCTCGTACGTCGCTTGATCAATGTACCCATTCTCCATCATCTCTTCGAGAACAAAGTTGCGGCGGGCCAGCAAGCGGTCCTTGCGGCGCACCGGATGATAATCCGACGGGGCCTTGGGCAGTGAGGCCAGAAACGCCGCCTCGTGCGGGGCAAGAGCGGTCAGGGTCTTGTTGAAATAGGTCTGGCTGGCGGCGGCGACGCCATAGGCATTTTGGCCGAGGAAGATTTCGTTGAGATAGAGTTCGAGGATTTTCTCTTTGCTGAGCGCCTCTTCGACCCGTGCGGCAAGGATGATTTCCTTGATCTTGCGCTCGGCTTGCCGGTCGCCGGACAGCAGGAAGTTCTTCATCACCTGCTGCGTGATGGTCGAGGCCCCGCGCACATCACGGCCCCGGCTGCGCACAGCGTCATAGGCGGCAGCGCCGATACCGCGCAGATCATAGCCTTCGTGGGTGTAGAAATTCTTGTCCTCGGCGGAGATGAACGCCTGTTTCACAAGATCGGGGATCGTTTCGGCCGGCGCAAACAGGCGGCGTTCCTGCGCAAACTCGTCAATGATCTGCCCTTCGCCGGAATAGATGCGGCTGATCGTGGCAGGCTGGTACTGTGCTAGCGACTCGTGGCTGGGCAAGTCGCGGCCATACATCCAGAAGATGGCCCCTACGGACAGCGCAACCATGGCAATGCCCATGGTCACCGTCGTGAAGATGCCGCCGAAAAACGAAAGAATGAACCGAAACATGACCGCCCGCACCTGATTTCAAAGGTTGCTTTGAGCGTCGGTATACTTGAGCCCCCGAGCAGGGTCAAAACCGATTGATGGCGCGATCCCGCCGATGTGATCGGCTATTGGCGCACCAGAGGTTGAACAGCGAGGTCCTGGTCGCGCCACTGCAGGATGCCAGCGGCGAGGCCCTCGACCATCACTGCCCGCCAAACGGGGTCGCGCAGGTTGGCCAGATCGCGCGGATCGGACAGAAAGCCGACCTCGACCAGGATCGACGGGATGTCGGCGCTCTTGAGCACGGAAAATGCAGCTTCGCGTTTGGGGCGCTTGTTCATGGGGCCGCCAGCGTCGGTCAGGGTGTCGATGATGGCAGCGGCCAGCGTGTGCGTCCTTGGCATGGTTTCGGTGCGCGCGAGGTCCATCAGAACCGCGGCCACTTCGTCGTCCGTCCCGCTGAGATCGACACCGGCCAGAATGTCAGCGCGGTCGTGCTGTGCCGCCAATTGGGCGGACGCGGCATCGCTGGCTTCGTCCGACAGCGTGTAGACCGTGGCACCGCGTGCCTGACCTTGGCTCAGGGCGTCGGCGTGCAAGGAGATGAATGCATCCGCGCCCACTTGATGGGCCAGTGCCACGCGACCTGTCAGGGACACGAACCTGTCGGTATCCCGGGTCAGCACCACCTCGACCCCGCCCGCGCGGCGCAGCACATCACGCAGGGACAGGCCGATGTCCAGCATCAGTTCTTTCTCTGTCGTCGTGTCCCGCACGGCGCCAGGGTCGATCCCGCCATGGCCGGGGTCAATCACCACGACAAAGCTGTCATTAGACACCTGCGGCGGCGGAGCGGCAGCCTGCAAACCCCAATTGGCGTTGGCAGGCGGGCCCGCACGGGACGCGAAGTCTTCGGGCGTCGCAGAGGTGAGCGTGATGGTCAGTGCTGCCTGCCCGGATGCGATGTCGACGGGCATCGAAACGGCCTGTGGGAGCATCGGCTCGCCCAGGTCCAGCACCAGGCGCGACCAGCCCGGTTGAAACGTGCCAAAGCGCAGTGATGTCACCCGTCCGGGCGTGGGCAGCAGATCGTCGGGTGCGACTCCAGTGAAATCCACCTCGCGAAAGTCGACGACCAGGCGGGCGGGGTCTGACAGGGTAAAGACGCGATATGGAATACCCTGGCTCAGCGCCAAAGACACAGTTGTGCGGCCCCGCCAGTCATCTGAAATCGAGCTTTCGGTGGCATCTACGCGCGCCAGACCAGACAGGTCTTGCGCCGCGGCTGCCATCGCACAACCCCACAGCATCATAGCGACCAGAAGCGCCCGCATTGTCACCGCCCTTTGTTTTTCGTGCACCATATCGACATCATGGGCGGGCGGGAATCCCCTTTGGACGCTGTGCCATGAATTCCTGCAACCGGCGCAGGCCCTCGGTGATATCCTCAGTCGATCGAGCGTAGGAAAAGCGCAAGGTCTGGTGCCCTCGGGCCGGATCGAAGTCGAGGCCGGGCGTGACCGCAACGCCAGCCTGTTCAAGGATTTCGGCGGCGAATGCACGACTGTCGCGGGTCAGGTCCGAGACGTCGGCATAGACATAAAAGGCCCCGTCAGGAGGCGCGATGTTCGCAAACCCCGCGCGCGGCAACCCATCGAGCATGAGCGCGCGATTGGCGCGGTAGACGTCAAGATTGGTCTCCAGTTCATCCGTTGCATCCATCGCCGCCAAGGCCGCGACCTGGCTGGCGTGGGGCGGGCAAATGAACATGTTCTGGGCCAGACGCTCGACCACACGCACGTGGTCCTCGGGCACAACCATCCACCCGACCCGCCAGCCTGTCATTGAGAAATACTTGGAGAAGGAATTGATGACATAGACATCGTCGCTGACATTCAGCGCACTCACGGCCTGCGCCTCATATTCGATGCCGTGGTAGATCTCGTCGCTGATAAAACTGGTGCCCGCGCCGTGCGCGGCCTCGATGAGATCAGACATCGCTTGCCTATTCAGCATGGTGCCCGTCGGGTTTGCCGGTGACGCCACCAGAAGCCCCTGAATGTGCTGCTGCGCTAAATCGTGCGCCACGGGCTGAAAGCGGTTTTCGGCACTGGTTTCTATGTCCACCGGCGTCAGCCCCAAGCCCTTGAGGATCTGGCGGTAGCTTGGGTAGCCCGGCGCGCCGATGCCGACACGGTCACCGCTGTCAAACAGCGCATTGAAGGCCAGGATGAACCCGCCCGACGCGCCTGAGGTGACGATCACGCGATCCGGGTTCAAATCGACATTGTACCAGTCGCCATAAAGCCGCGCGATCCGCGCCCGCAGAGTGGGCAAGCCCAGAGCGACCGTATAGCCTAGCGGCCCATCCTGCATGGCGTCGGCCAATGCGCGGGTTGCCGCCTGTGGCGCGCCAGTGCCGGGCTGGCCCACTTCCATGTGAATTATATGGCGCCCGGCGGCTTCGGCGGCGCGCGCGGCTTCCATCACGTCCATCACGATGAAGGGATCAACGTCGCTTCGGCTTGAGGTTCGCATGGGGGCTCCTATGATCCGGCTCATGACCTTTCATACTCTGGCGCGGGTCGCGTCAATCCTGATCGTGACACTGGCGCTCGCCCTGCCCGCGCGCGCAGTGTCGCTGTTGCGCGACGCCGACATGGAATATGCGCTGGCACAGGTCGCCGCCCCCGTGCTCAAGGCCGCGGGGCTGAGCGCTTCCCGCACCAAAATCCTTGTAGTCAACGACAGCTCGCTCAACGCCTTTGTCGTCAGCAACGACGCCATCTTTATCCATGCCGGGCTGCTGAGCCGCATGGACCGCGCTGCAATGCTGCAAGCTGTGATCGCGCATGAAGCCGCGCATATCGCCAACGGACATATCACGCGGCGCATGACCAACCTGGGCAATGCCCGCACCGCCGCGACGCTAGGGCAGGCATTGGCCATTCTGGCCGCTGCCGCGGGCGCAGGTGAAGGTGCTGCCGCCATCAGCATCGGCACGCAAAGCGCGGCCCAACGTGCCTTTCTGCGCCACACCCGCGCCGAGGAAAGCGCCGCCGATCAGTCAGGCGCGCGGTATCTGCGCAGCGCCGGGATTGATCTGTCGGGTATGCTTGATGTGTTTCGCCTGTTCCGTGGCCAGGAGATGTTAAGCGAAAGCCGCCAGGACCCCTATGTGCGCTCGCACCCGCTCAGCCGCGACCGGTTGCGAGCGATCGAAGGGTTTGCGGCAGCCTATGGCGCGGGCAGCGGTGCAAATGCCGCCGCATGGGACTATTGGTTCGCCCGGGCCAAGGGCAAGCTGACAGCCTTTACCCGCCGCCCAAGCTGGACGCTGAACCGGTTGGGGGAAACCGGTCACCGTGACATCGCGTTGATGCGCGAAGCCGCAGCCCGCCACCAAAACTCGCAGACCAAACGCGCCATACGCGCTATCGACCAGGCGATTGCCCTGCGCCCGCAGGACCCGTTCCTTTATGATCTCAAGGGGCAAATCCTGATGGAGACCCGGCAATTTGCAGCCGCGGCCAACGCGCACGGTCGTGCGGTACAGCTGCGCCCAAACGACGGGCTGTTGCAAGCGGGCTACGGGCGCGCGCTGCTGGCCAGCGGCAACGTAAACGGCGCCCTGCCGGTGCTTGAACGTGCTCGCCGCATTGATTTCCGCGATGGATCCATGCTGCGCGATCTAAGCGTCGCCTATGCCAAGACCGGACAACGCGGCATGGCATCACTGATCACTGCCGAACGTTACGCCCTGCGCGGTCGCCTTGAAGATGCGGGCATTCACGCCAAGCGCGCCACTGGCCTTTTGGCCGAGGGGTCGGGCCCTTGGCAACGGGCGCAGGATGTGCTCCTTGCCTCTGAACGCGCGGAAAAGCGCAAGAAACGGAGATAAACCATGGCCTTTCGCACTCTTGCCGCCGCCGTGCTGACCCTGATGATCAGCCTTCCGGCTCAGGCGCTTGATCTGAGCCAAATGACCGATGAAGAGCGCCAGATTTTCAGGGATGAGGTGCGCGCCTATCTGTTGGACAACCCGCAAGTGATCATGGACGCGGTGCGCGTCCTTGAAGAGCGGCAGGCTGCAGCCCAGGCACAAGCCGACCTCTCGCTGGTGTCCGATCACGCGGACGCATTGTTCAACGACGGCTACAGTTTTGTGGGCGGCAACCCTGAGGGTGATATCACGCTGGTCGAATTCCTCGACTATCGCTGCGGGTATTGCAAACGGGCGCATGGGGAAGTGGCCAAGCTGCTTGAGGCGGATGGTAATATCCGCCTGATCATCAAGGAATTTCCCATTCTGGGCGAGCAATCCTTGCTGGCGTCACGTTTTGCCGTGGCCACCAAGCAGATCGCCGGACCTGAGGCCTATAAAGGCGTGAATGACGCGCTGATGGAGATGACCGGGGACGTGTCCATGCGGACGCTGCGCCGCATGGCGTCGACCTTTGGGCTCGATGCCGATGCGATCGAAGCGCATATGGACAGCGAAGAGGTAACCGACGAAATCCGTCAGACCCGGGCGCTGGCACAGCAATTGCAGATCACGGGCACGCCCACCTTTGTGCTGCAGGATGAGTTGCTGCGCGGGTTCCTGCCCTTTGACGAGATGCAGGCGCTTATCGACGAAAAGCGCGGCTAGGGTGCTGAACGCGTACGCGCTTATTTCTGTGCCGTAAGCCCAGACCTACTCTGCCGCCTGCACTTCCGCGGCACTGGCAGCGTCCAGTTCAGCGGCCTTCTTTTCGACCTCTTCCACGATGTGCTCGACCATCTGATCGTTGTCCATCCGGTGGCTTTGTTTGCCCGCCAGATAGACCATACCGTGCCCGGCGCCACCGCCGGTAAAGCCCACATCGGTCATCAACGCCTCGCCTGGGCCATTCACGACGCAGCCGATGATCGACAGGCTCATCGGCGTCTTGATATGCGCCAGACGCTCTTCAAGCACTTCGACCGTCTTGATCACGTCAAAGCCTTGGCGCGCGCAGGATGGGCAGGAAATGATGTTCACACCACGATGGCGCAGGCCCAGTGATTTGAGGATTTCGTAGCCGACCTTCACCTCTTCCACCGGATCCGCCGAGAGCGACACGCGGATCGTGTCGCCGATCCCCATCCACAGCAGATTGCCCAGCCCGATGGCCGATTTGATGGTGCCAGAGGTCAGGCCGCCCGCTTCGGTGATACCGAGGTGAATGGGCGCGTCAGTGGCGTCGGCCAGCTTTTGATAGGCCGCCGCTGCCATGAACACATCGGACGCCTTGCAGCTTATCTTGAACGCGTGAAAGTCGTTATCTTGCAGGATCTTGATGTGATCAAGGCCGGATTCGACCATCGCGTCCGGCGTCGGCTCGCCGTACTTCTCAAGCAGGTGCTTTTCCAGCGATCCGGCATTCACGCCAATACGGATCGAACAATTGTGGTCGCGGGCGGCCTTGATGACTTCCTTGACGCGATCCTCGGACCCAATATTGCCGGGATTGATGCGCAGGCAGGCCGCGCCCGCCTCTGCCGCTTCGATCCCGCGTTTGTAGTGAAAATGGATGTCTGCCACGATCGGCACCGGGCTTTCGGCGACAATCTCTTTCAACGCCTTGGACGAGCCCTCGTCCGGGACAGAGATGCGGACAATATCTGCGCCGGCCTCGGCCGCCGCCTGTACCTGGGCCACCGTTGCCGCCACATCCGTGGTCAAAGTGTTGGTCATTGTCTGCACGGTGATCGGCGCATCGCCCCCGACAGGCACATTGCCGACCATGATCTGACGGCTTTCGCGCCGGTAGATGTTGCGCCACGGACGGATATGGTTGAGCGACATGGGAAACCCCGTTCAGCATCAGCGATTTGTCAGGAAAGATAGACAGATGCGCGCGGCGCGGCAATGGGGCGACGTGACTATTCGCTGTCCTGCGCCACCGTCGTGGCGCGGGCTTCGGCATAACGTACCAGCCCTTCGTCGGTATTGATGTCGACGGGCAGATAGGTTTCTTTCAAACCGGCGATTTCCAGCGGCAGGTTTGACGTCACGGCCCCGGTTTGGCCGACAGGGCCATAGAATTTTTCGTTCATGGCGAAGTAGATCGCGCCGCTTTCGCCAGTGCGCAAGGTAGGCGGCTCTTCGGTCAGCGGCGCTTCCCACGTGTCGCCTGCCTGCATGGTCGCTTCGTAGATGACCGTGCCATCAGCCGCACGTACACGCACCCAAGACGGACGCACGGCAACCATAGTCAATGTAGGTGCTGCATCTTCCACAACCTGCGGGACCGTCGGTGTGATCGCTTCGACCAATGCGCGGTCGACGTCAAACGCGATGTCATCACGTGCGGGTGCGGGGCGCGCAGGTGCTGCAAATGTTCCAATCTCGCGTGGGTCCAATGTCGCAATCGGTGCGTCGCGGGCCACCAGAACCGGCACATCCAGCGCCTGAGGGCGGTAAAGACGATCAAGCGCGTCAGCTTGCGGCGTTTCAATGGAGGGGCCCTGGTCGCCCTGCACCGGGGTCGCCGCGTTCAACGGATCAAGGTCGGACAGCACCACAGGGGTCTGATCCACCGGTGCGACCTGAACGCGCTGCACCTCTTGCAACACGGAATAACCACCATATCCGATGCCGCCAATCAGCGCCAGCAAGACAAGTGATGATCCGACCGCACGTGGCTCAATCCGCGACCACATCGCCTCGCCCGCCGGAACGAAAGGTGTGGCGGGGGCGGCAAAGATGTCAGCGCCATGAGGCTTTTGCAAACGATCCGCGCGGGCCGCTTTCTTTACGACTGACGCTTTGTCAGACATGCCATGGGCCACGGCAAAGCCGCTTTCCTCGCAGAATGTATTGAAGGCCCGGTCCGGATCCATGTCCAGATAGCGCGCATAGGATCGCACATATCCAGCAATAAAGCCGGGCGTGTCGAAGGCATCGGGATCGCAGGCTTCTATGGCAGCGATATAGCTGGCCTTGATCCGCAATTCCCGTTGAACATCAAGCAGCGACTTGCCCATAGTGGCACGTTCGCCGCGCATAATGTCGCCAAGGCGCAGTTCAAAATCGTCAAAGCTCTTTGGCTCAACGTTTTCATCTGGTCTGGTTGTATCGGATTTACGCCCGATCATACCGCTGCCCCATTGTCCCTAGTGTTTACGAACCAATCCCACTCGATTCGCCGCACCGTTGTTGTTGAATACACGGTAGCACATGGCAACGCCATTAGCGAACTTTAGTAGTTTAGCCGGCACTCTCGGCGCGATTTAGCGCACAATGGGACCATAATGTGTCCATCGCGTTCACCAGCGCGTCAATCTCTTTGGGACCATGAACAGGGGATGGTGTAAACCGCAACCGTTCGGTGCCGCGCGGCACGGTGGGAAAGTTGATCGGCTGAACGTATATGCCGTGGTCTTCCAGCAGCATATCGCTCAGCATCTTGGTGTGCACCGGATTGCCCACCATCACAGGCACGATGTGACTGCCGTGATCAATAATCGGCAGGCCCAAACCCTTCAGCCGCAATTTCAATGCCTTGGCCTGCGCCTGATGATCAGCCCGCAAGTTGCCCGCTGTTTTCAGAAACGCAACCGACGCCGCAGCGCCCGCCGCAACGGCGGGTGGCAGGGACGTGGTAAAGATGAACCCCGGCGCATAAGACCTTATCGCGTCGCACATTTTTGCGGATGCAGCAATGTAGCCGCCCATCACCCCATAGGCTTTGGCGAGTGTGCCGTTGATGATGTCGATACGCCCCATCAGGCCATCGCGCTCGGCCACGCCACCGCCACGAGGTCCGTACATGCCGACGGCGTGGACCTCATCGATATAGGTCAGCGTGCCAAACTCGTCGGCCAGATCGCAAATCGCCTCGATCGGACCGAAATCACCGTCCATCGAATAGATCGATTCAAAGGCAATCAGCTTGGGCGCTGCGGGGTCATCGGCTGCCAGCAATTCACGCAGGTGTTCCACATCATTGTGCCGGAAGATACGTTTGGCACCGCCGTTGCGGCGCACGCCTTCGATCATCGACGCATGGTTCAGCGCGTCCGAATAAATAATGAGGCCAGGAAAGAGTTTGGGCAGCGTACTTAAAGTCGCATCATTAGCGATATACGCGCTGGTAAACAGCAGCGCCGCTTCCTTAAGGTGCAAATCCGCCAGTTCGGCCTCAAGCCGCTTGTGATACACAGTCGTGCCCGAGATATTGCGCGTCCCGCCCGACCCTGCACCCGTGGCGTCAATCGCCTCGTGCATCGCCTGCAGTACGATAGGGTTCTGGCCCATACCCAGATAGTCGTTGCCACACCACACCGTGATCGGTGCCCTGGTTCCATCCGGGCGCGTCCACTCCGCATGAGGGAACTGCCCCTTCTGACGCTCGATATCGATAAAGGTCCGGTACCTGCCCTCATCATGCAGGCGTTGCAGGGCGTCATCCAGTTTGGCGGTGTAGTCCACGCGGGGCTCCAGTTTGGTCTTTCCGCAAGCCCATCGGCCCGCTGTTTAGAACGAATATAG
>JBCDEK010000098.1:0-11007 GCA_039179785.1 Pseudomonadota bacterium
ACGGCAATCTCGTCAAACGGGTTCATCGACATTTTCACATTGGCGAGATCCACACCCGATCCGTCCGCTTTCACGCGCACCTTCACGTTGTAGTCGATCACGCGTTTGACAGGCACAAGCACCTTCATGAGCGTTCCTCTCTTCAAAATAACGACTCAGTTTGTGAACTGAGATAGTCGGTCACGTGTGGTTTACCCAAGTCACCTTTACGGCAACAGGACAAAATCGTCGCGTCACATCGTTTGAACGTCGCGTTTTGCGGGCGGTGCACCGGATCGGAAACTCTGGTATGCTGTGAGAAAGGGGACAGTCATGGAACAAGTTCAAGGATTTGGCGGCTTTTTCTTTCGCGCGAACGACCCCGAGGCTTTGGCCGTTTGGTACCGCGATATGCTGGGGATCGACCTGGTGCCCAAGTCCGAGGGTCAGTCGCCCTGGATCGCTGCGGGGGGTCCGACAGTGTTTGCACCGTTCGCCGCCGATACCGACTACTTCGCCACCGACAAAGCGTTCATGCTGAATTTTCGGGTCGCCAATCTGGATGCCATGATTGCACAACTGAAAGACGCCGGCGTATCCGTGAAACGGTTGGAGGACATGCCCGGGATCGGATGCTTTGCGCATCTGACGGATCCCGAGGGCACCCCGATTGAGTTATGGGAGCCTACGGACGGGTAGGACGGTTCGGGTACAGGTTGCCTACGGGTTCGGGTACGGATTGAACTCCCGGGGCTCCGCCCTTCCGGGGGCCAAACGCTCCCCCGGAGCGTTTGCCGCTAGTCGCGGTTCGCCCCCGGAACCCACAGCACATCGTCCTTGCCAACGTTGTTGGCAATCCGCGCCGCGACAAAGAACCAATCGCTCAGCCGGTTAAGGTATTTCACCGCTGCCGGGTTGACCGCTTCCATCGTCGCAAGTTCAACGGCGAGCCGCTCGCCCCGGCGGGCCACGGTGCGACAGACGTGCAAATGGGCCGATAGGGCCGACCCCCCAGGCAGGATAAAGCTGCGCAGCGGCTCAAGATCGCCGTTCATGGCGTCAATCTCGGCTTCGAGCCGCGTGACTTGCGCGTCCGTCATCCGCAGGGGCGGGTATTCCGCCTCGGCATCCTTTTCCATGTCGGGGCGACACAAATCTGCGCCCAGGTCGAACAGATCGTTCTGAATTCGGCTCAGGGCGGCATCCGTGTCTCCGGACGCGTCCAGACGCGCCACGCCCACAAATGCGTTCAATTCGTCCGCAGTGCCATAGGCGGTCACCCGCATCGCGTGCTTGGCGACCCGCGCGCCGTTGCCCAGGGCGGTTTCGCCCGCGTCGCCCGTTTTTGTATAAATTTTGTTCAGTACAACCATGCTCAGTTCCCCGTTCCACGCAGCGCCACATAGGCCAGAATCAATAGGACAGCGACAAATTGCGCGCCGATCCGGTAGCGCATCAGCTTGTTCGAGTTGTTCTTGGCCCAGCCAGACCCCTTGGCAAAGCCGCCAAGTCCCAGCATCAGAACGATAACAACGACCAGACAGGCCAGCAGGATCAGAATGAATAGCGGGTCAAAGCCCATGGGTCTGCGTTCCTTTTTTCTTCCGTCACGATGACATAGAGGGAGGGCGGCAAAAAGCGACCCCTTTGTTACGGTCACGCGCGCGACAGGATCCAGTCGAGGGCACGCACAGGAAGCAGGCGGCGCAGGCCCGCCATCACATAGGTCGGCGTTGTCACCATATAGACAGGGCGTGGTCGGGGGGCCTCCAGCGCGTGGCGCAGCTTTCTTACAACCGCCTCGGCGGGCAGTTCGAACGTGTCCCGGCCGCGGTCTTCATAAAGCCGCTTGCGCAGCGTATTCCGGTACTGATCGGCCCGAACCGACCCTTCCCAATCGATCCAGCGTTCAAAATGCGGGATCGAATTTACGCGGATCTTGCTGGTGATGGGCCCCGGCTGAATGCTGATCACGTCGATGGGCGTGTCCCGCATTTCGACCCGCAAGGTCTGGGTCAGCCCCTCAAGCGCGTATTTCGTTGAATTGTAAGCCCCACGCCACGGCATTGTCACAAAGCCCAGCACCGAAGAACACTGCACGATCCGCCCGTGCCCTTGCGCGCGCATCACCGGGATGACGGCCCGTGTCAGATCATGCCAGCCAAAGACGTTTGCCTCGAAAATCGCGCGCAGTGCGTCCGTGGGCAAGTCCTCGACCGCGCCGGGCGTGCCAAAGGCGCCGTTGTTGAACACGGCGTCCAGCTTTCCGCCCGTCTCCGCCAGAACCGCGTCCAATCCCGAGATGATGCTGGCACTGTCCTGATAGTCGATCCGCGGGCTCAGGAACCCCTCGCCTTGCAACCGCGCACAATCGTCGGCCTTGCGACACGACGCAAAGACGCGCCAACCCGCCGCTCGCAGCCCGTGCGCCGCAGCATAGCCAATGCCAGAGGAGCATCCGGTGATCAGTACGGATTTTTGGGTCATGTCACGTCCTGCGCGGCTTTTGGCAGGACAATAGGGCAAGTGTGACGCGGTGCAATCAGCCTTCGCTCAGCAGGAAATCCGCCATCCAGCCGATGGTGCCACCGTTCAGCGGGCGCAGCTTGACCCAGCCCTCGCCAGGGTCCTGCAGGATTTCGACCTCGTCGCCCCGGCTCAACCGGTTGACCACCGAATAATCCGTGCCTGGCCCCCCGCGCACGTTCACACTGCGCGCCGACACGGCCCGGACATCCCGGGCCGCGGGCGTCGGGGCGGTGGTCTCGGGCGCGTTAAAATCAACGGTCGTGATGACGGCGCTGTCCACAATCAGGCTCGGCAATATCAGCGTCGGCTCTTCTTCTGACACCGCCGCTTCGGTATCTTCGCTGGGCGCCGCCATCTGCCGTGCCGGGGTCGTGGCCACGGACCGCCGCGGGCGCAGCACATCATTCACGCTGGTCAGGTTCAGCGAAACGCGGGTGACGTTCTCTGGCACTGTCGTCGCCTGGTCTGCCACGACGACCTCGGTGAGGGGCTGCTGTACAACAGCAGCGGGCGGATCGATGCGCGACAGACGCGTGGCGTCCGCATCAAAATCAGCACCGCCGCTCAGCTCGTAAAAAGCGAACGCCAAAAATGCGAACGTTACAATGATCAGTCGCGTCATACTGCGCGCCTCCCCCCTACATACACTCTGTGTCACCCTGGCAGGTCAGTGACACTTGACTACACTACCAAAACCACGCGATTCCCTGCACTGGTAAAAGCGTGCCACTTTTCCCCATTGCAGCGTCTGTTGTGCCAGCGCAACGCGTCATGCCGCTTGGGGGTTCCCAAAGGGCAGTTCGTTCACCTGACCGCTTGTTCCCGCCACAGCGTCCCGCTACACATCATCTATGTCCGACACGACCGACACCCCCAACATGGACCTGTCAGAGCCGCTCCGCCGTGCGCTGGGGGAACGGTATCTGACCTATGCGCTCAGTACGATCATGCACCGGGCGCTGCCGGATGCGCGCGACGGTCTAAAGCCGGTGCACCGCCGGATTCTGTTCGCCATGCGGGAATTGCGCTTGTCGTCCACCGGTGGTTTCCGAAAATCGGCCAAAATCTCTGGCGACGTGATGGGCAACTATCACCCCCACGGTGACGCCGCGATCTATGATGCGATGGCGCGGTTGGCGCAGGACTTCAACGTGCGTTACCCGCTGGTAGACGGACAGGGCAATTTCGGCAATATCGACGGCGATAACCCCGCCGCCTCGCGGTACACAGAGGCGCGGATGACCGCTGTAGCCGAGGCGCTGCTCGAAGGCCTGAATGAAAACGCGGTGGACTACCGCGAAAACTACGACGGCACGCTGACCGAACCGGTTGTGCTGCCCGCGCAGTTCCCGAACCTGCTGGCCAATGGCTCTTCTGGCATCGCCGTGGGCATGGCCACCAACATTCCGCCGCACAATATTGCTGAGCTGTGCGACGCCTGCCTGCATCTGATCAAAACGCCGGATGCGCGTGACGACACGCTTCTGAACTACGTGCCCGGACCCGACTTTCCAACGGGTGGCATCATTGTCGAACCACCCGGGGCCATCGCGCAAGCCTACCGCACCGGTAAGGGCGGCTTCCGCCTGCGCTGCCGCTATAAGGTCGAGGATCTGGGCCGCGGCCAATGGCAGGTCGTGGTCACCGAAATCCCCTATCAGGTGCAAAAATCCAAGCTGATCGAAAAACTGGCCGAGGTCATCCAGGCCAAGAAGGTGCCGATCCTTGCCGATGTGCGGGACGAAAGCGCCGACGATATCCGCCTGATCCTCGAACCGCGGTCCAAGAACGTGGACCCCGACGTGCTGATGGGCATGCTCTACCGCAACTCCGACCTTGAGGTTCGGTTCAGCCTGAACATGAACGTGCTGATCGACGGCGTGACGCCCAAGGTCTGCTCGATGAAGGAAGTGCTGCGCGCCTTCCTCGATTTCCGCCGCGAGGTGCTGATCCGCCGCAGCGAGCACCGGATGGAAAAGATCGACCATCGGCTCGAAGTGCTTGAGGGGTTGATCGTCGCCTTCCTCAACCTCGACCGTGTGATCGACATCATCCGCTACGACGACGACCCCAAGGCAGCGCTCATGCGCGAGGACTGGGGCAAGGATCACCCCCGCGCGATGACCGAAGCGGACTATTTGCCACCTGCGCCGGGCGAGGGTGAACTCAGCGAGGTGCAGGTCGAAGCAATCTTGAACATGCGCTTGCGCAGCTTGCGGCGGCTGGAAGAGATGGAGCTTCTGCGCGAGCAATCCGAGTTGATGGAAGAACGCGCAGCGCTCGAAGACCTTCTCGAAAACCCCGACCTGCAATGGCAGGCCATCGCCGACCAACTGCGCGACACGAAAAAGAAGTTCGGCAAGGACTACGATGGCGGCGCCCGCCGCACAACGTTCGCCGAAGCGGGCGAGGTCGAGGATGTCCCCATCGAGGCGATGATCGACCGCGAGCCTATCACCGTCGTGTGCAGTCAGATGGGTTGGATCAGGGCCATGACCGGCCATATCGACCTGACCCGCGAGTTGAAGTTCAAGGACGGCGACGGCCCGCGCTTCATCTTTCACGCCGAAACCACCGACCGACTGGTCGTGGTGGGGTCGAACGGGCGATTCTACACCGTTTCTGCCTCGAACCTGCCGGGTGGGCGCGGCATGGGCGAACCCCTGCGCCTGATGATCGACCTGCCGAACGAGGTGCAAATTCACAGCCTCATGACCCATAAACCTGGTCGTAAACTATTGGTCGCATCTTCTGCGGGTGACGGGTTTATCGTGCCCGAAGATGACGTGATCGCCCAGACCCGCTCGGGCAAACAAGTGCTGAACGTGCGCGGCGATGTGGCTGTTGCCGTGTGCAGACCGGCAGAGGGTGACACCATCGCAGTTGTTGGCGAGAACCGCAAAGTTCTGGTCTTTGATCTTGAAGAGTTACCGGAGATGGCACGTGGCAAGGGCGTCCGTCTTCAGAAGTACAAGGACGGGGGCCTGAGCGATGCAACCACCTTCACCCTGGCAGACGGGCTCAGCTGGCGCGACCCCGCAGGACGAACGCGCACCGAAACCGACCTCGCCGAGTGGCGCGGAAAGCGTGCCGGGGCAGGGCGGATGGCCCCCCGCGGATTCCCACGCGACAACAGATTCACCTGACGGTGCACTAAGGGTTGACTTTGTCGGACGCCGGGGCGCGGTGTTCTGGCTCGCGCTGAAAACCGGCTTCTGGGCGATCCTGACGCTTGGCTTCTACCGCTTCTGGATGAAAACCCGCCTGCGCCGCTATTTCTGGTCGTCAATCCGGCCCGGGGGTCACCCCATGGAATATGTCGGCGACCCGTGGGAGAAACTATTGGGCTTCTTCATCGCCGTGGTGATCCTGACTTTCTATATCGGCGTCGTGAACCTGATCCTGATGTTCATCAGCTTCTCGCTCTTTGATGGGAACGTCGCGGGCTACTTCCTCAGCTTTCTGGGCGTCATCCCCTTGTGGTTCTACGCCCGCTACCGCGCCAGGCGCTATGTTCTGGGCCGCACCCGCTGGCGCGGTGTCCGCTTTGGCCTCGAACCGGGCGCATGGGGCTACGCCTGGCGGGCCTGCATACATTGGCTGATCACCCTCTGCACGCTGGGCGCACTCTGGCCGCGCATGACCTTCTACCTCGAGAAATACCGCACCGACCGGACCTTCTTTGGCTCGGCCAAGCTGGTGCAGGGCGGTAGGTGGACGATGCTGTATCGGGCAGCGATCCCGTTTGCGACGACCCTGGCCCTGTGTGGGACTTGGCTGCTTTGGGTGACGCTGCTCCAACCCATCGGTCCGGCGTTCGAGATGTTTTTGCGCGGCTTCGTCGCCGGAGCCACCGGAACCGAGTTGGATACCACCGGCATTATCTTTTCGCCTAATGTTGGGCTTTGGCGCCTATGGCTGCTCCTGCCGCTGACCTTCGCGCTTTACTATGGGGTGATCCACTACATTTTCGGCGCACGCCGTCTGATGGCCAACCACAAGACAGCGCCGGGTATCACATTCCAGTCCAACTTGCGCACAGGCCGGATCGCTTGGATCTATGCGGGCGGAACCACGCTCGCCTATCTCGTCCTCTTTCTTGGCCTGTTTCTGATCGCGCTGATCCTGTTGCCGCTTGTCGGCTTCGATATCTTCGCCGACGTGGTTACTGACACAACGGGTCTCGACTTCGATACCCCTCGCTGGCTGACCATTGCAGTGTCGATCATCCTCTATTTCGGTGTCTTCCTGCTCTGGTCGGTGGTCTACAACACCTTTGTCACCTTCCCGCTGATGCGCCATCAGGCCGAGACGACCGCGCTGCCCACGCATGACGGGCTTGCGCAGGTCAGCCAGCGTGCCCGCGATGAGTTTGCCGAGGCCGAAGGCTTTGCCGAAGCGCTTGATCTGGGGGCAGCAATATGACCCATGGCGTCTATTTCGACGGGGACAGCCCGTCACCACATCCCGTCTTTATCAGCGCCAGCGCTGAAGGTGATGATCTGATCCTTACGCGCACAGGCGGTCCCGATATTGTCTGGCCCAAGGTCGATATCCGCGCAGTTCAGGACCAACCGCGGGGCGCGGACCGGATGCTGCGGCTTCTGACCGACCCTGTCGCACGGCTCTACATTCCTGACCGCAATAAAATCCCGCACCTCCCCCATCTTGATCGACCCGCACCGCCCAAGGGCCGTGGCCGCCTCGCGCTCTGGGCCGCAGGCGCCGTCGCTGCCGTCGCGCTTCAGATCGGCGTGCTGATCCCGCTCATGGCCGACCAATTGGCCAACGTGATCCCCGCGCGGGCAGAACGCGCGTTGGGCGAGGCGACATTTGACCAAATCCGCGACGCGCTGGGCAGCGATGCACTGGGCCCCCTGCGGGTGTGCGAAAATCCAGAGGGACAGGCCGCGCTGGCCGATATGGCGGCCACCTTCTCCTCCGCACTGCCCGATGACACCGAACTCTCGGTCTTTGTCCTCAACCACCGCATGATCAACGCCTTCGCACTGCCGGGGGGATACGTGGTCTTCTTCCGCGGCCTCATCGACGCGGCGGAAAGTCCGGATGAGGTCGCCGCGGTGATGGCGCACGAGATCGGCCACGTAGTCAGCCGCGACCCCACCCGGCACGCCCTGCGCTCGGCGGGCAGCATCGGTGTACTTGGCCTTCTGTTCGGGGACTTCGCGGGTGGCGCTGTGGTCCTCTTCCTGACCGAACGGTTGATAGACGCCAGCTATTCCCAAGCCGCCGAAATCGCTGCCGACGCCTTTGCCCACGAGGCGCTTGAACAGGCGAGCGTGTCTCCTGCCGCACTCGGCGATATGTTCCAGCGGTTGCGCGACAAATATGGCGAAAATGACGGTGTCGTGGCTCACTTCCTGTCCCACCCGTCCTTGTCAGACCGGATCGAAGACGCACACGCCGCTGCCCCCGAAGATGGCGCATGGACCCCGATCCTAAGCGACGAACAATGGGCCGATCTGCAAGCGATCTGCGACGGCTAAACCGGCTCTGCGGTCAGCCACACACCACCTTCGGGGCGCAAGGTCAGGATCATGACCGGTGCGGGGTCCTTTCCCGGCACCGGCGCAAAGCGAAAACGCGCCAGCAGCGTCGCCAGAATGATCACGGCCTCCTGCAGGGCAAAGGACGCGCCAATGCAGATCCGCGGCCCGTCACCAAAGGGAAGGTAGGTATAGCGATCCACGGCCTTGCGATCCGCAAATCGCTCCGGTCGAAACGCATCCGGGTCGTCCCACAACAGCTTTGAGCGATGCAACGCGTAGATCGGAATGATGCACGTGTCGCCCTTGCGGATCTCGCGTCCGCACAGCACGTCATCTGCCATCGCCGTCCGCGACACCATCCCGGCAGGCGGATAGAGCCGCAGCGCCTCGTCAATGATCTGGCGTATAAACGGCAAGCGCGCGACATCGTCACCCGTCGCGGCGCGCCCGCCCAGCACCGCTTGCGCCTCTGCCCGCGCCCGATCCTGCACCTCTTGATCAAACGCCACCAGATACAGCGACCACGCCAGCGTCAACGCGGTCGTCTCGTGCCCCGCCACGATAAAGGTCAGCAGATTGTCCCGCAGTTCAGCCGTGGTCATCTTGCGCCCCGTGTCCGGGTCCTGACCGTCCAGCAGCAGGTCCAAAAGGTCGGGCACTCCGCTGGTAGGCCGGGCCACGCGGGCCTCGATGGCGCGATCGGCAATCGCCTTGGTCTCGCGCATCGCCTTGCCTGACACCAATCGCCCGGGGCGCGGCACCCAATCCGGCGCGCCGATAATGTCAAAAAATGAAATCTTGCCCGCGTCCGCAATGTAATCCTCGATCGCGTCGTGGACTGCCGCGCGATCAAAGCCCTCGCCCCCCGAAAACGTCACATCCGCGATGACGTCAAAGGTAGTGGCCACCATCTCGTCCAGCAGGTTGACGGCCCTCGGCCCCGCTCCTGCGATCCGGTCGGCACAGCGTTCAGCCGCGTCGCTCATGATCGGGGCAAGGTTCATCATGTTGCGGTGTGTGAACACCGGTGCTGCCGTGCGGCGCTGCCAACGCCAGTCGGCTCCTTCGGCGATAAAGATCGACTCGCCCACCGCCGGACGCAGCAGCGCCTTGGTCACGACCGATTTGGGATAGTCCTCCAACCGGTCCAACAGCATCCGCCGGATGGCCTCCGGGTCCATCACCATATGCCAACGCTTGCCCGTCTTGCCCGACACGATGGGCGTGCGCGTGGCGATCTCGGGAATGATGCCCAGCACATTGCGGCGCGCCAGTTGCAGGCTTTTCCAGACGCCCAGTTCTTGCGTCACAAGCGGGACGCGCACCGGGGGTGTTTGGGGCAGGGCGGTGTCGGGCATGTCACCTCTCCATCACAGCCCCATGATATATCCTGCCCGCGCGCGCGGGCAATTGCGCCATCGTCGCACCTGCGCTATCGGGGGGTCCACAAAAACGGGGAGACTGCAGGGATGAAGCGTTGGCTCTTTGGCCTTTTGATGCTGGTTGGCCTGTCGGCCTGTGCCGCAAGCCGCGACCTGAATGAAGCGCCCGTGCCGCTGGGCGACTTCCGGCTTGAACATAACATCGTCATCGCCGGGAACGCGCAACGCGGCCCGCTCAGCCGCCCCGCGACCGAAGAACAGCTGTCAGCCGCGGTGAAGGCGGCCATGGCCGAGCGCTTCGGGCGCTATGATGGCCCCAGCCGCTACCATTTCGGCATCTCGGTCGAAGGATACGTGCTGGCCCAGCCCGGCATCCCGCTGGTGCTGGCGCCGAAATCCGCCCTGATCCTGAACGTCACGGTCTGGGACGATGCCGCGGGCGGCAAGCTCAATGACGAACCCGAACAGATTACCGTGCTCGAAACCTTTGGCACCGCCCCGATCATCGGCACAGGCTACACCATGACCGCCGAAGAGCAGCTCAAGGAGCTCAGCCAGAACGCCGCCAAAGCGGTCGAGCGTTACCTCGTGCGTCAGCGCAACGAAAAGGGCTGGTTTGCGCCCGATCCCACACAGCCAGATGCCGCCGATCCGGGTGAAACCGCACAAATTGAAAATACGGGGTCTGTGTCCGACCTATAGTGCTGGGGTTTGATAACGGGGATCAGACTGCGATGACACATCACATCCGCTTTGCGCTTGGCCTGCTCGGGGCGCTTGCCCTCGCGGCCTGTATGACAACCGAGCCGTCGGGCAGCACGGGCCGGTTCTCTGCCGACATGGCCACCAATACGGTGCGTGTCGATACTGCATCGTTCTCGGGTATAGAAGGGCGCGACCTCACCGTGCCGCCCCGACAGATCGCAAGCGACATCATGCGCGCGCTCAACACCCGGATGGACGGGACGGGCCCATCGAATGCCGTCATCGACGTACGGCTCGACAAGGTGGAACTGACCTCGCCCGGCTCGGCCTTTGCCTTTGGCGGCCCCAGCGCGATCGAGGCGCGGGTAACCGTCACTGACGCCGAAAGCGGTGCGCTCCTGTTTGGCCCCCGCAACATCCGCGGAACCTCCGAAACCGTGCGCCTGCCCGGTGTGATCGGGGTGGCCACGAGCCCCACGCCCGAACGTGATTACGACCAGACGGTCCAGGGTTTTGCCGCCGCCGTGCACTCCGCCATCAGCGGCACCGCGTCCGACACCTAACGCCGCTTGATTTTCCCGCCCAATCGCAATATGTGCCCCGCGAAGTAAATCACCGGGGTCCAGCCCCACAATTGCACAAAGGGCGTCTGACAAGATGGCAAAGGAAAAGTTTGAACGTACGAAGCCGCACGTGAACATTGGTACGATTGGTCACGTGGATCACGGCAAGACGACGCTGACGGCGGCGATCACGAAGTATTTTGGCGACTTCCAGGCCTATGACCAGATCGACGGCGCGCCCGAGGAAAAAGCCCGCGGGATCACCATCTCGACCGCGCACGTGGAATACGAGACCGACGCGCGTCACTACGCGCACGTCGACTGCCCCGGCCACGCCGA
>JBCDEK010000086.1:0-13142 GCA_039179785.1 Pseudomonadota bacterium
CCACGAACGATTGTGTAGCGCACACCAGGCAAGTCTTTTACACGGCCACCGCGGACAAGAACAACTGAGTGCTCCTGAAGGTTGTGACCCTCACCTGGGATGTAGCAGATCACTTCAAGACCTGTTGTCAGGCGAACCTTTGCGACTTTACGCAAAGCGGAGTTTGGTTTCTTAGGTGTCGTTGTATAGACACGTGTGCACACACCGCGTTTTTGCGGATTTCCCTCAAGGTGGAGGGACTTGGAGCGTTTTACTTTGGGCTGGCGCGGCTTGCGGATCAGCTGTTGGATCGTTGGCATTGCAGGTCTGTTCCCCGTCTCATCAACATATGTCGTGCGGGGCGGCCCCGCGGTTTCAATCTCATCGCTTGCTGTGCGTCCACAACAGCGCAAAAACCGCAATCGCTCCCTGTCACGGGGCGACGCGGTGGGTTTCCAGAGGATCGGGCCAATGCAGGGGCCGGATCGTGTCCACTTAAGTTTTGATTTCGGTGCCGGGGCGACCCCCTTGCCGAGATAGCGGGCGTATAGGGGGAGTCGGAGGCACTGTCAACAGCCACACCCGCCTTGCGGGGCGCGCACCCGATAGGGCACAGTTGTCCGCAATACGAGCAGAAAAACAAGGGGCTTTCCCGCCATGCAGATCATCGGGCTGTGCCGCTTTTCCTACCCTGCCATCGGCGGCTTCCAGGTGGGTCACGAAACAGCCGAAGAGCGCATGGACTACCTCTGGGCCCATGACCGGCTGGAAGAACGATTTCGCCTGCTCGAAACCATCGCCCTACCTTGCCTGCGCGCGCAAACCGACTCAGATTTTGACCTCCTGATCCTGATCAGTGACCAATTCCCGAAAAAGCACCGCGACCGGCTGCACGATCTGACCGCGGACCTCAAACAAGTTCAGATCATCGCCGAACCGCCTGCCCCCAGCCGCGAGATGTCCAAGGCGATTCTGAACAGCGCCCGGCGCGACCCGTCAAAACCCTGCATCCAGTTTCGTCATGACGATGATGACGCCTGCGCCGTGGACTTTATCGAAAAGCTGCGTGACGCGGCCAAAGATGCGCGCCCCCTGACCAAGAAGCACAAAACCGTCGCGTTTGACTGGAACCAGGGTTATGTGGCGGAGGTCGGCGCGCAAGGCATCTCAGCCACCCAGATTCACCGCGCGTTCTATGTCTCCGCCCTCGGCATGCATATTCAGGGCGATTGCGCGATGACCATCCACAATTTCATGCACGAACGCATCCCGCGCTTCATGCCCTGCGTCAGCTATGCCGACCCCGACATGTTTGTCCGCACCCACAATGGCTACAACGACAGCCGCCAGAAAAAGGTCAAGGAGTGGCCGGTCGAGCCCCTGACCGACAAACAGATCAAGCTGTTCAGGGATCGGTTTGCCGTGGACATTGACCAGGTGCGCCGGGTGTTCTCAGCGGCGTGACGCCCGACGCTCGCGATACAGGGTGAACAGCCCCGTCGCCACCACAATCCCCGCGCCGGTCAATGTCAGCGTGTCCGGCCAATCGCCAAACACCAACAGCCCCAGGACAAGCGCAAAGACCAGCCCCGTGTACCGGAACGGCGCGATGAACCCGATCTCCCCCTGCCGCATGACCTGAACCGAAAACCAATACGCCCCGATGATCAGAACCGCGGCCCCGCCGATCAGCGCAGTCAGTCGTGGCGTCAGCGGCACCCACGGCTCGGTGGTCGACACCGCCCCAAAGAACAGCGTGATCGTCACCGCCGCCACCAACGTCACCGTCATGGTCGGCACCGACGCGCTCAGGCGGCGCGTCGCCAGATCGCGCACCGTCACGCAGGCCACGGCCCCAAGCGCATAAAGCGACCAGATCGAAAACCCCTCCGCGCCCGGGCGCACGATCAACAGCACACCGACAAAGCCCACGCCAATCGCCACCATCCGCCGCCACCCCAGCGGCTCGCCCAGAAACAGGGCGGCCGCCACCGCCACGGTCAGCGGCAACGCCTGAAGGATCGCTGTGACATTGGCGATGGGCATGTTCAGCAAGGCCGAAATAAAGAAATACGCGGCTCCGATCTCTGCCCCCGACCGCAGGGCGATCCGCCACCAGTCGGCCCCGCTGATGCCAAAGCTGATCCGCCCCAGCCACCGGGCAAAAATCAGGATCAGCGTCACAGACAACGCCCCACGCAGAAACAACATCTGACCCAGCGGCACCGCGCCGTCGGTCATCTTGATCAACGTGTCATTCAGCGTAAACGATGCCATCGACGCCATCATCAAAAGCGCACCAAAGCTGTTGGGGGACATCGCGAAAACCAGTCTTAACCAGGGCTGGCGCGACGCTACCCGCGCCCGTGCAAACTGACCAGAGCCGCGGCACATGTTTTCCGCTTGACCTCAAGGGCGCTTGACCCCCTAGAGCTTGGGGAAGACAACCGCTCGGGACCCTGATGCACCACCCCAACCCCCTGCCCCGTTTCATCGCTGCCAGCGGTATGACCAACCTCGCCGACGGCATCGCCATCGTGGTCTGGGCCTGGATCGCCTCCCTGCTCAGCCGCGACCCGCTGCTCATCGCGCTCATGCCTATCGCGCTGCGTCTGCCGTGGTTCCTCTTTGCCCTGCCCGCAGGTGTCGTGACCGACCGGGTGGATCGGCGGCGGTTGATCCTCGGGATGGACGCGCTCCGCGCCGCGGCCTTTACCATCGCAACACTCTGCGTCTGGCGCGCGACCCCGCTGCCCGCCGCCCCCGACACTGGCACCGCCAATCCCGGCCTCTTCACCGCTCTGCTGGCCTGCGCCCTGCTGGTCGGCACGGCCGAGGTTTTTCGCGACAACGCCGCCCAGACCATGCTGCCCGCGCTCGTCCCACACGACCGACTGGAACAGGCCAACGGGCGGCTCTGGAGCGTTGAACTTGTCGGCAACTCCCTGCTCGGTCCCGCCCTTGGCGCCTTCCTGATCGCCGCCGTGCTCTGGGCCCCGTTCGCCCTCAATGCCGCCCTCTTTGCGCTCGCCACCCTGCTTGTGCTCAGCCTGCCCGGGGCCTTTCGCCCCACCCGCACAGATCACACGTCGTGGCGGACCGATCTGGGCGAAGGCATCGCCTTCCTGCGTGCCGCGCCGTTCCTGCAAGTCCTGGCCATCATCACCGGCGTCTGGAATCTGCTGCACCAGATGGTTGTCATCGCGCTGGTCCTGCACGTGCAGGAAAACCTCGGCATCGGGGCCCAAGGCTATGGCCTGATCCTTGCTGCCGGAGCCGTTGGCGGCATCGCCGGTGGTCTATTGGCCGACCGCGTGGTCCGCGCCATGGGCCAGAACGCGGCGGCGAAATGGATGACTTTGGCCTCTGCCGTGGCCTTCGCGGTGATCCCCTTTGCCCCCAATGGCTACGTATTGGCACTGGTGCTCGCCGCTTTCGAATTCACCGGGCTGATCTGGAACACCGTCTCGGTGTCCTACCGCCAACGCTCTATCCCCGACGCGCTTTTGGGCCGGGTTAACAGCATCTACCGCCTGCTGGCCTGGGGCATGATGCCCATCGGCCTCCTGCTCTCGGGCCTTATCGTCAGCTGGGCCGACGGTCCCCTGCCCCGCGACATTGCCCTGATCGCGCCCTTTGTCATCGCCGCCGCCGGGGCGGCCCTACTGACCCTCTGCGCCTGGCGCCCCCTCGGGCGCGGCTTCAAGCCGCTGCCCCCCCTGCGCTGACCCGCGCATCGGCCAAGGGCAGCTCGATCACGATCCGCGCGCCCAGCGCACTGTCCTCGATCAACAACCGCCCGTCATGGTTCTCGGCCACCCGCGCCGCAATCGGCAGGCCCAGCCCGGTCCCAGGCCCCGCCTGCGCCTGACTGAACCGTCCCACAGCCAGCGCACGATCCTCGGGCGCGATACCAATCCCGTCATCCGTCACGACAATCCGCGCAGTGTCCCCACGCGCCTGTACCCCCACCTCGATCCGACTGACGTCCGGCCCCCCGTGGACAAGCGCATTGGTCAGCAGGTTGATCAAGGCTTCCTGCATCATCACCGCGTCCCCGACCACACAGACAGGACGCTCCGGCACCGCCACATCCACCCGCACATGGTCTGACGCAATCAATGACCCACCTCGAAACCGCTCTACAACCGCCGCGCTCATCTCGCCCAGATCAATCACGTCCCGCGGCTGGGCCGTGTCCGACCCCTTGGCCCGCTCGAATGACAGCAACTGGTTGGTCAGATGCGTCGCCGCCCGCGCCGCCGTGACCAGTTCCGCACTCCGCGACCGTGCCGCGTCGGGCGACGGCGCGCTCTCGACCGCTTCGGCCAGCGCCAACACACCGGCAATCGGGTTGCGCAATTGATGTGCGGCGTTCGAAATGAACTCGTCCTTCGAACTGATCCGCCGGGCCACCCGGTCTAGCAGCGCGTTGAGCGTCGCGACAATCCCCTGCGCCTCGGTCGGCACCGACCGACGAATGGGCGTCAGATCGCTGGGTGTCCGCCGCGCAATCGCGTCCTCAAGGTCGAGCAGCGGGCGCAACCCCAGCCGCACCCCGAACCAAACCACCAGCGCAACCGACGCCAACAGCAGCACAATCACCGCAAAGGTCCGCGCCACCACATCCTGCACAAAAGACGACCGCACCGCCCGATCCTGCCAGACCGAAATGGTGAACAGCCCCGTGAACCCGTCCAGCGTCGCCCCGTCCTGAAACCGCAACACCCGCACGTCCCGCCCTTGATAGGACGCGTCGTAATATAGCGGGTCCTCCAGCACAGGCGGGGTATCGAGCGGCGGTGGCGGCGGTGTGGCATAGCCCGTCACAAAAACGCCGTCAGGCGCATAGACATGATAGAACACCTCACCCCCCGACGTGTCGCTGATCATCCGCCGCGTCAGCGGTGTCAGCGCATCGCCCCCCGACATCGCCACATCGCGCGAAATCGCAAGCGCAGCCGACAGCAATCCCCGGTCAAAAATCTCCCCCGCCCGCTCGGTGGTGCTGCGAAATTCCCACAGCGCCGCCAGTGCAGCGATCAGCAAAAGCGGCGTCAGGATAATAATGATCAACCGCGTGCGCAGCGACCGGCTGTTCATACCCCGTCCTCAGACAGCAATTGATAACCGAGCCCCCGCTGCGCCCGGATGCCGATACCAAAGGGTTTCAGCCGCGACCGGATGCGCGAGATATAGACCTCGATCACCTTCTCCTCGACATCCGCGCCCACCCCATAAGCATAATCCAACAGGGCACTTTTCGACACGATCCGCCCATCGGCGGCCAACAGACACTCAAACACCGACAGCTCGCGGCGTGGCAGTTCGACCGGATCGTCCCCATCGAACAACTGCCGTGCATCCGGGTCAAACCGTAACCGCCCCACCACTTGCGACTGGCGCTGCGGCACCGCACGGCGTCGGGCCAGTGCCCGCACGCGCGCCTCCAACTCGGCCATCTCGAACGGCTTGATCAGGTAGTCATCCGCCCCCGCATCCAGACCCAGCACCCGGTCCTCGGTCGCCGCGCGCGCCGTCAGCAGGACCACCGGTCGCTGATCCCCCCGCTCGCGCAACTCGGACAGGATTTGCAACCCATCCGTGCCCGGCAGGTTGATATCCAGAATGATCATGTCCGACTGATCGCCCTTCAGAAACGCAGCCGCGTCGCTGCCATCATGCAGCACATCCACCGCATGGCCTGCGTCCTCCAGCCGATAGGCGATGCCCTTGGCCAGCCCCACATTGTCCTCAACAAGCGTGATCCGCATGAAAATCCGTGTCCGAAAGTTTCATGCAAGCTTCGCAGGTCAGCTTCCGCGCATCAACCGGGCGCGGACAGCCCGGAGATTCTGTATCGGCGCGCCGCTAAAAGGCGCGCATACACATAAGGGAGGAACATATGTCCATCTTCAAAACCACACGCCGTGTGGCCTGTAGCCTTGTGGCTGCGGCAGCCGCGACACTCGCATTGCAAGCCAACGCGGGCGGCCACGGCATCGATCTCGAAGGCAAGACCGTCGAATGGATCATTCCGTTCTCGGAAACCGGCGGCTCTGCCAAATGGGCCAACTTCTACGCGCCCCTGCTCAGCGAGGCACTGCCCGGCCAACCCACCGTTGTCGTGAAATTCATGCCCGGTGCCGGCTCGACCAAGGGTGCCAATTTCTTTCAGGAACAGAAATACGAAGACAGCGAAGGCACCCTGATCTTCGGCTCATCGGGCTCGACGCAATTCCCGTTCCTGCTGGGCGACCCCCGCGTCAAATACAACTACGGTGACTGGAACGTCGTTCTGGCCTCGGGTACGGGCGGTGTCGCCTACCTTCCGCCGGACATGGCCGCCAAGATGGACGGTCTGGACGCGTCGGGCCTGCAGGGCGAAGACTTCATCTACGGCTCCCAAGGGGCCACGCGCCTTGACCTCGTCCCACTTCTAGCGTGGGAAATGCTGGGCCTGCAGGTCGAGCCTGTCTTCGGCATCAAGGGTCGTGGCGATGGCCGCCTGATGTTCGAACGGGGCGAAGCCAACATCGACTATCAGACCTCGTCGTCCTACCTCTCGGGTGTGACCCCACTGGTCGAAGCAGGCACAGCCGTGCCGATGATGAGCTGGGGCGCACTTGACGCCGATGGCAACATCGTGCGTGACCCAACCTTCCCCGATATGCCGACGTTCAAGGAAGTCTGCGAAGCGACCGAAGGCTGCGAGACCTCCGGCACAGAATGGGACGCATGGAAAGCCTTCTTCATCGCGGGTTTCCCCGCGCAAAAGATGGTCTTCCTGCCCAATGGCGCGTCGGCAGATGCCATCGCGACCTACACGCAGGCCTTTGAAGCGGTCAAAGCCCGTGCCGACTTTGCCGAGATTTCGGCCAAACGTCTGGGCAAGTACCCGCAGATGACCGGGGCAGAAGCCCAGGGCGCACTGGCAAGCGGCACCAACGTGCCCCAGGAAGCCAAGGACTTCGTCGTCGGCTGGCTGGAAGAGCGCTACGGCGTGACGCTCAACTAAGCTTTGCTTTTCAAGCGTCCTGTCCCCGCGGGGACAGGGCGTTTCACCAAGCAAAGAAGGGGCACCACTCATGGACATTCTGGCAACCGCCCTGCCCGCGCTTGGCGATGCGTGGGCCCTGATCCTGCAACCCATCGTGCTGGGATATCTGGTGCTGGGTGTGGTGATGGGCCTGTGCATCGGTGTCTTCCCCGGCCTTGGCGGCATCGCGGGCCTGTCGCTGCTGTTGCCCTTCATGTTCGGCATGGACCCGATCCTCGGCCTCGCGCTCATGGTCGGCATGGTCGCCGTGGTCCCCACCTCCGACACGTTCGCCTCCGTTCTCATGGGCATCCCCGGCTCGTCCGCCTCCCAAGCCACCGTGCTTGACGGCTTTCCCATGGCCAAACGCGGCCAGGCCGCGCGCGCCCTCTCCGCCGCCTTCGCGTCCTCACTCTTTGGCGGCCTCGTGGGTGCCAGCTTCCTCACCATCTTCATCCTGATCGCCCGACCAATCGTGCTCGAATTCCGCACCCCGGAACTCCTGATGATCACGATCTTCGGCCTGTCGATGGTCGGCATCCTCGCGGGTCGCGTTGCGATCAAGGGGCTCGTCGCCGCAGGCCTCGGCATGCTCATCGGCACCATCGGCGAAGGCGCATCCTCCGGCGATCTGCGCATGTCGTCCTACGACTACCCCTACCTCACCGACGGGCTGAAGCTGGTCATCGTCGGCCTGGGCATCTTCGCCATCCCCGAGATTATCTCACTGCTCCGCCAGGACCGCGCCATCGCCAAGGAACAGTCGCTGGGCGGCGGCTGGCTCGACGGGGTCAAAGACTGGTTTGCCAACATCTGGCTGTCGGTCCGCTGCTCGATCATCGGCGTCGTCGTAGGGGTCATCCCCGGCCTTGGCGGGTCAGTTGTGGACTGGATCGCCTACGGTCATTCCGTCCAATCGACTAAAGACAAATCCAACTTCGGCAAGGGCGAAGTACGCGGCGTGATCGGCCCGGAAAGCTCGAACAACGCCAAGGAAGGCGGCGGCCTCGTCCCCACCCTCCTCTTCGGCATCCCCGGCTCCGGCTCCATGGCGATCTTCATCGGGGCCATCGCCCTGTTGGGGTCCGGCCAGATCGAAGTTGGCCCCGCCATGCTGAAAAACAACCTCGACATCACCTATTCCATCGTCTGGCTGCTGGCCCTTGCCAATGTCGTGGGCACGGTGATCTGCATCGCAGCCTCCGGCGGCATCGCCAAGCTGACCACGATCCGCTTCGCGCTGTTGGCCCCGTTCCTCTTCATGATCATCAGCTTCGCGGCCTTCCAATCCGGCCAGAATCTGATGGACCTCGTGGCCCTCTTCGCCATCGGCTTCCTCGGCATCCTGATGCGCCGGTTCGACTGGTCACGCCCGGCCTTCCTCATTGGCTTCGTCCTGTCGAACCCCGCCGAAACCTACGCCAACCAGGCCCTGCAAATCGCGCAATCCCGCTTCCGCCGCGGCTTTGACGAAGGGCTCGACTACATCTTCTCTCCCATCGTGATCGTCCTGATCATCATCACCGTCCTGTCGGTGGTCATCGGTCTGCGGCAATCCAAGAACATCATGGCCGAAGGCGACGTACAGTCCGGCTCCAAACGCGCGCCCTTCCTGTTCCTGATCGCGGTCACCGCCTATATCGCCTACGCGTTCTACGACGCCGCCTCGATCCCCAGCTTCAGCCGCGACCGCACCTTCCCAATGTTCGTTGCAGGCGTCTGCCTGGTGGGCTGCGTGATCCTGGTCATCCGCATGATGCTGAGGCCCGAGACCGACACGATCTTTGCCGACCGCGAACAGGACGGTGCGGACGCCGACGCAACCCATGGCCTCTGGCCCACGCTCGCCTGGTTCGCAGCCCTGCTGATCCTCACCTCACTGCTGGGCTTCATCCTCGCCCTCGCGCTCTTCCTCTTTGCCTTCCTCAAGATCCGCGCGGGCCTCTCAACCGCGATGGCCGGCGTCTACACCGCCTTGGGCATCGCTTTCATGTGTGTCATGGCGGGTCTTCTGAACCGCGACTTCCCGCCCGGACTTCTCCAAAACTACTTTGACCTGCCTTGGCCCCTGACATGACCCAAACCGCTATCCCCTACCTCTTCATGCGCGGCGGCACGTCGCGCGGCCCGTACCTGAACCGCGCCGATCTGCCCCAAGACCACGACACACTGGCCCAAGTCCTAATCGCCATGATCGGCTCGGGCCACCCGCTTAACATCGACGGCATCGGCGGCGGTGCGGCGGTGACCACCAAGGTCGCCATGCTGTCCAAATCCGACGACGCGTGGGCCGACGTGGACTACTTTTTCGCGCAGGTCAGCGTCGAAGACGGGCTTGTCGACTTCAAACCCACCTGCGGCAACATCCTCGCCGGTGTCGGCCCCGCCGCCATCGAAATGGGCCTGGTTGACGCGCAAAACGGCGAAACGCCGGTGAATATTCGCGCCGTCAACACAGGCGCCCGCGTGGCCGCCACCGTCCAGACCCCCGGCGGCGCGGTCGCCTATGACGGCACCGCACAAATCGACGGCGTGCCCGGCACCTCTGCTCCGATTACCTTGCAATTCATGGAAACGGTCGGCGGCGTCACCGGCGCGTTCCTGCCCACCGGCCGTCTGATTGACATCATCGACGGGGTCGAGGTGACCTGCATGGACGTCGCCATGCCCATGGTCATCGCCCAAGCCTCCAGCTTCGGCCTCACCGGCTATGAAAGCGCCGAGGCGCTGAACGACAATCCCGACTTCTTCGCCCGGATGGAGGCGATCCGCCTCAAGGCCGGGGAACGCATGGGCATGGGAGACGTCTCAAAATCCGTCACACCCAAGTTTGGCATCGTAGCACCGCCGCGCGACGGCGGCACGATCTGCACCCGCTACTTCATGCCCTGGCGCACCCATCCCTCGACCGCAGTGACCGGGGCCCAATGCCTCGCCTCTTGCGTGCTGACCCCCGGCACCGTCGCCAACGCGCCCATCCCCAATGGCCGCCCCGCCAAGATCGTGCTGGAACATCCGATGGGCCAGATCGACGTCATGGTGGACTACGAACGTGGCGACGACGGCATCACCATCCACTCCGCCGGACTGGTCCGCACCGCCCGCAAACTCGCCGCCGGTCACGTCTTTGTCCCCTCTGCCATCTGGCAAGGGAATTGACGCAGCACGACAATTGTATACCATAGTATACAATTTAGAGGAGACGACTCATGGCCGACACATTCGAAGACTGCGTTCTCGCTGCCCGCGCCGAACTCGCCATCGCCCGGCAGTTGCTGCAAGACGAAATCTCATCCTACCCCGCACCCATCGCGGGCTGCGACGCGCAATTCAACCACCTGCTGGCCGAACGCCAAAAAGTGCTCGCGGCAATCCGGTCGCTGGACGATTTTGTCTTCGTTCCAACCCCCCGTTCGCCCACGCCGCAGGCAGGCGTCGAAAGCCGATGAAGGTTCACATCCTCGACGACTGGTTCGACACGCTGCGCACCCTGCCCTGCTTTGCCAAGCTCGACGGCCACGACGTCACCGTCTGGACCGATCACGAACCCGACCCCACAGCCCTTGCCGACCGCGTCCAACAGGCCGAAGCGCTCGTCCTCTTCCGCGAGCGCACCAAGATCACCGCCGCCCTGCTGGGCCGCCTGCCGCAGCTCAAACTCATCTCCCAACGCAGCGTCTACCCCCATATCGACGTGGACGCCTGCACGGCGAACGGCGTCCTGCTCTGCTCCAACATGCACTCCGGCACGCCCTCCTATGCCGCCGCCGAACACACCCTGGCGCTCATCCTCGCCAGCTACCGCCAAATCCCCGACCAGGTCGCCTCGATCCGCGCAGGCCATTGGCAGGCAGGCGTCGGGCGCACCCTCCGGGGCCGCACGCTCGGCCTTTACGGCTACGGGCGCATCGCGCAAGCCGTCGCCACCTATGCCAAAGCCATCGGCATGAATATCCAATGGTGGTCCTCGGACGACGGTCGCGCCCGCGCGACCCAGGACGGCGAAACCGTTGCAGCCAGCCGCGAGGCGTTCTTTGCCACCTCCGACATCGTCAGCGTCCATGTCCGCCTCAAACCCACCACACGCGGCATCATCACGGCCCAAGACCTCGCCGCCATGTCCCCCCGCAGCCTCTTCGTAAACACCTCGCGCGCGGGCCTTGTCGCCCCCGGCGCGCTGGAAGCCGAAATCGCCCAAAACCGCATCTTCGCCGCCGTCGACGTGTTCGACACCGAACCCCTCACCGACCCATCACACCCCCTGCTCACCGCACCAAACGTGATCCCAACACCCCATATCGGCTACGTCACCGAAGACGAGTTCGACCTGCAGTTCTCCGACATCTTCGACCAGATCAACGCCTACGCGAGCGGCGCCCCCCTTCACATGATCAACCCAGACGTCTGGACGACCCCATGACCAAGATCATCATCGCAGGCTCCGGCAACGCCGCCCTCTGCGCGGGCATCGCCGCCCTCGAACAAGGCGCCGACGTATTGATGCTCGAAAAGGCAGACGAGGCCCTCGCAGGCGGCAACACCAAATACACCGCAGGGGCCATGCGCTTTGCCTATGACAACGGCCAAGACCTCCTGCCCCTCCTTCGCGACCCCGACGACCCGCGCCTGCCAACCACCGATTTCGGCAGCTACACGCGCGATAAATTCGCCACCGACCTCGCTGGCTTCAACGATGGTCGCCCTATGACGCCGGAACAACACAGCCTGATCAACCAAAGCTATGCCACCCTCAAATGGCTCGGCGCCCACACCATCAAATTCGAACCGATCTATGCCCGCCAGAGCTTTGAAAAGGATGGCAAACACGTCTTCTGGGGCGGGCTCACCCTCGCCGCTGAAAACGAAGGCGTCGGCCTCTTTGACCAGGAACTGGCCGCCTTCACGCGCCTTGGCGGCACCATCCGCTACCAAACCGCCGTCACTGATCTGTTATCCGATCAGGGCCGCATCACGGGCGTCATCACCGACAGCGGAGAACACATCGCCGCCGACGCGGTGATCCTTGCCTGCGGCGGGTTCGAGGCAAATCCCGATCTGCGCAAACAGCATATCGGCCCCGACTGGGACAAGGCCAAGGTCCGCGGCACGCCGCACAACACCGGCGACGGTCTGATCATGGCCCAGCGCCTCGGCGCACAAAGCTACGGGCTCTACAGCGGTTGCCACGCCACCCCCATGGACCTGCACATGGCCGACTATGGCAACCTCGACCTGCCCCCGGGCGAGCGCAAGAACTACCGCAAGATCTGCTATTTCCTCGGCGTCATGCTGAACGCCGACGGCCACCGCTTTGTCGACGAAGGGATCAACTTCCGCAACTACACCTACGCCCAGTTCGGCGCCGCCATCATGGACCAACCGGGTCACCTGGCCTGGCAAATCTTCGACGCCAAGGTGTTCGACCTGCTCTACGGCGAATACCATTTCCACGACGCGCACTATGTCGAAGCCGAAACACTCGACGCCCTAATCCCACTGCTCGACGGCGTGGACCACGCGCAAGCCGCCCAAACCCTCGCCAAGTACAACGCCACAGTGGACACCAGCGTGCCCTTCGACCCCACAACGCTCGACGGCAAGGGCACCCCCGGCCTGCCGCTGCCCAAATCCAACTGGGCCCAAAAACTCGACCGGGGCCCGTTCCGCGCCTACCCCGTCACGGGCGGCATCACCTTCACCTATGGCGGGCTGAAAGTGGATGACACGGGCGCAGTCCTTGATGCCGACAACGCACCCATCCCGGGGCTTTACGCCTGCGGAGAACTTGTTGGCGGCGTGTTCTGGGGTGGCTACCCCGGCGGCTCCGGCCTGACATCGGGCGCGGTCTTCGGACGCCGCGCAGGGTATGGTGCGGCGGGGTGAGGATGGCGGTTTGGGGGACTTTGCTGACTTCTATCCTCGAAGGCAACTGTCGGGTTCCCGAACTTCTTCGCTACACCAATGCAATTTTGAACTCGACCGTCTCATGCCCACCAAGAGCTTTGTCCGCGATATAGCTTTTGACAAATTTGCCACCTGCCTTTTCGATGACACGCACGGACGCCTGATTGTCAGGGCTGGTAGTGATTTCAATGTACTTCAACCCGACTGATTTTGCCTCCGG
>JBCDEK010000121.1:0-6606 GCA_039179785.1 Pseudomonadota bacterium
AAACTGGTCTAAAACGTAGGACCACCTCTGAGCATCAGTTCCAATTCGTCGCCGCAACCGCATGGGCACCGCATTGCGACTGACCAATCTTCTCCGTCATCACGACAGAGGAAGACATGCCGCGACGGGATAGGATTGACAGGTGGTAATCTGCAGGAAGAACGTGGGTTGGAACGCCACCGCGCAGCGATCATCATTCATCGCGTCGGTATATCACACGTGAGTACAGCACAGTCAGTGTGGTGACGGCTTTGTCAGTTCGTTCTGCGCTCGCGCCCACAATCTCACGCGAGAAGTAACGCTCGTGCAGCACATGTTAAACTCCGGTAGAAACGCCATGAGTTGTCTCACGGTTTTCCGGCTCATTGCGACAAATGTCAAAGAAACACATATCCGCTACGCAAATATGAAAACATCACTGTCAGCGTGGTCCATCCGCCACTCCTGGCGCAACAACAAAGGCTGATGAGTTTCCTGAACCTGAAGATCCTTCTGTTTCCACAGCCAGAACAGCAGCCGCCTGCGTTGCGCGACCTCATATGAGTCCATCTCGAATTTGTGCTCTGATGCTCCCGCACACTCAGCATTGCTTGCATAAAACGCCTTCGATCCACTCAGATCCATGATCGCCCCAATGTTTCCCAAAACCCGACTAGCAAATTGATGCTGGAAGGTTTGGAAATCCTAAATGTGGGACGTAGAGATATGGGTGATTTACCTAAATTTGATCATCAAGCGACCGTATCTTGGCGGCGACAACAGTGCGGTTTTTTTTGCGCCTTGTCCCCCATGTGTCCCCCAGAAGCCCTAGAAACACGGGCAGCCACTACAAACGCCCTGTAACATATTGAATTTATGGCGATCCCTGAAGGACTCGAACCCTCAACCTGCTGATTAGAAGTCAGCTGCTCTATCCAGTTGAGCTAAGGGACCGCTGGCACCGTCATGCCGCAGGTCTGCGTGCAGAGCAAGCGCTCAGAGCCTTTGCGGGGCTTAAAACATGTCGCCCCACATTGTGCGGGCTTTGGGTGCACTTGCAGGGTGAACCCTTGTGCACAAGGTCGCTCAAACAGGGCGGACCTGTTCTTACTTTGGATGGATGAGGCGCAAAAGGCACGCATCAATCCAGTGACCCCGAACGAGGGCGCAGACATTGGACATTCATATGTAGTGCCTGAGTTGCGGCTCTGGCAGGGCAACGCGCCGATTGCAGTAAAGACGATCAGCGGTTGATGCGGGAAAACGAGATTTGCCCACCCAAGACACGACGATAGGCTTGCCACCTTGCTGATGCGCCCCGCTCGGGTATGGTGGCAGGTATGACGCCGGACCGCCCAATCGATCTTGAAGCGCTGATCGCCTGCCCAAACTGCGACGCGCTTTATCGCGTCGGCGAGGTGGAGAAAGGCGATCAGGGGCGGTGTGCCCGATGCCATACCACATTGTTTGCCCGGCGACGCGACGCCGGGCTTGTGATCATCGCGGCTGCCCTTGCCTCGATGATCCTGATCCTGGCTGTGGTCTTTTTGCCCTTTATCGAAATACGGCGCCTTGGGTTCAGCAACTCCGCGACAATTGTCGATGCGGCCTTTGCCTTTTTTGAAGGCCCGTTGTTTCCGTTGTCTTTGGCGGTGCTGGGCCTGATCGTGGCGTTGCCCGCGACCCGTTTGATGCTGACGCTCTATACCCTTACGCCGCTGGTGTTCGACAAGCGCCCCTGGCCGGGGGCCAAGAGGGCGTTTTTGCTGAACGCCAAGCTGAGACCGTGGTCCATGGCGGAGATCTTTCTCGTGGGCTGCGCCGTTTCGCTGGTCAAGCTCAGCGATCTGGCGCGCGTGGAACTGGAACCTGCGTTCTGGATGTTTGTGGCCGTTGTCTTGCTGTCGGCGCTGCAAAACCTGGTGATGTGCCGCTGGTCGGTCTGGAAGGCGCTGGACCGATGACGGCAACGGCACGCGACAAGGGGCTGGTGTCCTGCCAGGAATGCGCGCGGGTGTGGCCTGCCTCAGAGACCCGGTGCAACACCTGTGGCCAGACGTTGCGGTCGCGCGATCCCAACAGCCTGCAAAAAGTGTGGGCGTGGTGGATTGCGGGCGTTCTTGCCTATATCCCTGCCAATATGTACCCGATGCTGCACACCCGCACACTATTGCAATCGTCCGAAGATACGATCATCGCAGGCGCTATGGAAATCGCGCTTCATGGATCGCCTGGTGTGGCGCTCATTATCCTCTTTGCATCTGTGGCGATCCCTTTGGGCAAGTTCTTTGCCATTGCGTACCTTGCTTTGGCTGTGAAACGGGGGGCGGCCTGGCCTCCGAGGCGGCAATATGTTCTGTATGAGGTTGTTGAATATATCGGGCGATGGTCAATGATCGACGTTTTTGTAGTGGCCATTCTGTGTTCGCTTGTCCAGCTTAGCGTCGCCGCCTCGATTACACCCGGGGTCGCGGCTTTGACCTTCGCGCTGTCGGTGATTTTCACCATGTTTTCCGCACAGAGCTTTGATCCGAGACTGATTTGGGACCGGATTGAAACCTCGCCAGTTAAGGCGCCGGTGTGAGTTCAGACATTCCCGATATTTCACAGACCAAGCTGCGCAAACAGGGTCTGCTGGCAGGTGCCCACTGGGTGTGGCTGGTGCCCATTGCGGCGGTTATAACCGCCATTTGGGTCGCGCTTCAGGCCTATAACGATCAAGGTCCGATCATTCAGATCGTCTTTGACGATTCTGCGGGTATCCTGCCGAACGAAACCGAGCTGAGGTTTCGAAATGTGCCGGTGGGACTGGTGGAGGACGTGAAGTTCAATGCCGACCTGTCGCAGGTTGTTGTCGATGTGCGTCTTGAAAACAGTGTGGCGCCGTTTGTCGATGACACCGCGGCTTTTTGGATCGTGCGCCCGGAGGTAACGACAAGTGGCGTGACCGGGCTGGAGACCGTCCTGTCAGGCGTTTACATCGAAGGCACCTGGGATACAGAGCCCGGCGGGCTGGTGACGACCCATGCGGCGAGCGACCGCGCCCCGCTGGTCACAACCTACCGCAGCGGGACGCTGATCGAACTGCGGTCGACGCGCGCGGCCGGTCTGTCAGAGGGCACTCCGATCCTGTTCAAGGGGATCGAGGTCGGGCGTTTGGGGGCGACGATGATCTCGGTCAATGGCCAATGGGTCACGGCCGAAGCGATCATCTATGAGCCACATGACAGGTTGGTCACCACGGCGACCCGGTTCTGGGACACATCCGGTTTCAGCTTGTCTGTGGGCGCGTCGGGCGCGTCCCTCGACTTGTCATCGGTCGCCTCGCTCATTTCAGGGGGCATCACGTTCGGGACCTTGATCTCTGGCGGAGAACCGGTGCGCGAAGGTCTGGTTTACGAGGTGTACCCGGACGAAGCCGCTGCCCGAAACTCTGTGTTTGAGGGCAGCGACGGTGCGACGGTGCGCCTGACGATGATCTTTGACGACAATGTCAGCGGGTTGACCGCAGACGCCGATGTCGAATGGCGCGGCGTCCGCATCGGCAAGGTCGCGAATGTGTCCGGCATCGTTGACCCCGATCGGTTCGGCGACTCGCGCGTGCGCCTGATGTCCACGGTTGAAATCAACACGGCCCGCTTTGGGCTGGATTCGGGGCTGAGCCGGTCAGAGGCCGTTGAGTTTCTTGCCGCGCGGGTCGCGGAGGGCCTGCGCGCGCGGCTGGCCACCGCATCCATCCTTGCGGGCGGGCTGAAGGTCGAGCTGGTCACCGATCCCGAAGCGCCCCCTGCCTTGCTTGACCGGTCCGGCGATCCGTTCCCCGTGTTTCCGGTTGTCGAAGGCGATGTCACGGATGTTGCTGTCACCGCAGAGGGTGTCTTTGAACGAGTGAGCGCGCTGCCGGTCGAGGAAGTGATCGAGAGCGCTATTCGCTTTCTGGACAACGCGACGATCCTGGTCGCCAGCCCGGAAATCAGGGACACGCCTGCCGAAATACTGGGGCTGCTGAGCGACGCGCGCGGGGTGATCGGTTCCGACGATGTTCAGGCCCTGCCGCAAGACTTGCGCGGGGTGATGAGCGACCTGCAAGAGGCCAGTGGCACTTTGCGCGGGCTGCTGGAGGAGTTGCGCGAGGCACAGGCGGTTGAGCGGCTGTTGGCAGCGGTCGATCAGGTCGGGGCCGCGGCCAGCCAGGCCGACATGGCGCTTGCGGGGATACCCGACCTCACTGCGCGCATCTCGACCTTTGTCGAGACAGCCGAAGCTCTGCCGCTTGATGGGCTGGTTGCGCAAGCCACCGATTTTGCCCGCGAGGCAGAGACGTTCCTTGCGTCCGATCAGTTGCGTGCGATGCCTGGAACGGTGACACAGGCCTTTGACGAACTGACCGCTGTTCTGACCGCGCTGACAGAGGCCGATACCGCCGATCTGATCAGCGCCGCCTTGATCGACACAAGCGAAGCCGCCACAGCGGTTGAAGATGCCGTCGCGGGTGTGCCGCAGGTGATCGAACGTCTGGACCAGATCGCAATCAATGTCGAAGACGTTGAACTGGATACTCTTGTCGCCGAATTGGAGGCTGTCCTGAACTCGGCCAGCCAGCTTTTTGGGGATACAAGCGATGCCGACCTGCCTGCGGCGTTGGCCGGGGCCCTGACCGAGGCGGAAGCAGCACTTGCCGATCTGCGGGCGGGGGGATTGATTGAAAGTGCCAACGACACGATGTCATCGGCGCGCGATGCGGCGAAGGCGATTGAAACCGCCGCGGCGGACTTGCCTCAACTTGTGAACCGGTTGAACACGACCTTGGCGCAGGCCCAGGGCACACTTGGTGACTTTCAGGAAGGATCGGCCTTTTCCCGGGACACCCTGAGTGCGTTGCGCGAGATAGAACGCGCCGCCAAAGCCCTGTCCGATCTGGCCCGCACAATTCAGCGCAACCCCAACTCTCTGCTTCTTGGACGCTAGACCATGCGATTTGCACTTGTACTCTTGACCACCTGCGTTCTGCTTGGGTGCAGCACCCCGGACCAGTTCATCGCCTCGCCCAAGATTGTGGCGCAAGACCGCACGGCCTCGGGGTTTGCCAGCATTGAGGTGACGGAAATATCCCTTCCGGCTTACGCCGCGCGAGAGGAGATTGCGGCCACGCAGGACGGTGTGTTGGTGCTGTCCGACACGCTTTGGGCGGATGATCCGACCCGGTCCATGACCCTGTCGCTGGCGCGCCATCTGTCAGAGTTGACCGGCGCGCGGGTCGCGTCGGAGCCCTGGCCGTTTGAGGGGTTTGCGCAGGCACGTGTCGAGGTGAGGGTCGAGGACCTGATCGTTGACGGCCCTGCGTTGCGGCTGTCTGGTCAGTATTTTGTCGTGGATCTGGACGGGTTGGGGCGCGATCACGCGCATCAATTTGATTTGTCGACGCCGCTGGCGGATACGAGTGCGCCCGCGGTGGCCCGGGCACGCGCGCAGGCTTTGCTCGCGCTTGCGACCGAGATTGCCAAGGACGGGCTGTAGCAGCCAAAGCCGGATCAGAGCGGCGCGGCGCTGCCGATGGGATGCCGCTATGTGATTGCCGGGGCGGATACGGTGGCTTCGCTGTCGATCGCGAGTGTCGCCAGAACATCGCCGCCGCTTGAAAACTGGTAGATGTCGAGCGTCGTGCCGTCGCTGTCCACGACGCTTTGACCGGTCGACGCCACCTCGGCCTCGGGACCGCTGAGGAGTGTGATGCTGTCATGCCCGTCCGCATAGAGCGTGACACTGTCAGGCAGAGCAGAGGCAAGCAGGCTTTCAAGCGTTTCGTCCGCGGTGTCCGAAAGGCCCAGAATGTCCCCAAGCTCAAGCGTCAGGTTGTTTTCCAGGCCATTGTCCAGATCAAGGGCTTCGATGCCGCTAAGGTCGACCAGGTCAAACAGGTCCGGGCCCGCGCCGCTTGTTTCCACCGCCAGCGACAGCACGTCGCGACCGGCACCGCCGTCCAGGTTTTCGACCACGCCGGCTGTGGCTGCGTCGAGGCTTGTGACCACGATGCGGTCATCCCCGTCCCCGGCCCGCACGTGATCGACGCCTGTGCCGGTGGTCAAGGTGTCGGCACCGCCAAACCCCAGCAAGATGTCACCGCCGCCTGCGCCCGACAGAACATCGGAGTGATCGCTGCCGAACAACAGATCGCTGCCATCGGTGCCGGTGAGGGTTTGTGTAGTGCTTGCCTTGGCAAAGAGTTCGGTCGAAAACAGGCTGATCTCGGTCGCGGACGTGTCACCATCCAGATCGAACCCCGCGGTGACCGTGATGCGGTTTTCGTCCCCCAGAAGGTCAATCAACCCCGGGATTTCGGCCAGCGACAGACGTGTTTCAAACCCGTCAGAGGTGAGCCCGGCAAATGTCTCGTCCGCAATCTCGATTTGCGGCTGCCCATCGGCGATCAGGTTGACGGACAGGTCCACCAGTTGGGCTGCAAAAAGGGGCGTGGCGGCGAAGGTGGCGCTGAGTTGTTCGGAGCCTGCCAGAAGCTGCGGTGTCGGATCGAAGGCCTCAAGATTGCTCAAGGCGACGTCATTGCCGATCCCGAACGCCTCGATAACCAGATCGTACCCTTTGGTTTCGGCGTCGGTCAGTCGCGCG
>JBCDEK010000116.1:0-7366 GCA_039179785.1 Pseudomonadota bacterium
CGATATCGAGAAGACTCACACGAGCCGTAACATCGCCCATGAAGCGCTGAAGAATGGCGACGTGGATGCGCTTGGCTCAAATGCGGGCAGCTGGCTGAACGTCCGGGCCAAGGAAACCGAACTGCCTTATGGCTTCTTCAAGATGATCGCACGCTCCGGCGATTTGCCGAACGATATGATCATGGTTGGCGCACATGTGCCGGCGGACGCTGCGACAGCTGTGCAGCAGGCCATCATCGCCAACAAAGAAAGCATCATTGCTGGCATCACCGCGCATAAAGAGAACGACAAATACGTCGGCATGGACCTCGTCGAGATCGAGGACAGCGCCTATGACTACGTCCGCTCGATGTATTCGAACGCGGGCTACCCCCAGTTCGACAATTTCATCGGTGACTGATGTGACGGTCGAAACGCTGGTCGCGGACACGCGGCCAGACGGGGCCGGGGCAGAGACCTTTGCCCCGGTTTTGCCTGTTGATTTGCGCGTAATGGGGTTGGCAAAGAGCTTTGCCGGGATGTCGGTTTTCTCCGATGTTTCTTTTGGGCTGTCACGCGGCGAAGCTGTCGCCATCGTCGGCGCGAACGGGACAGGAAAATCCACGTTGCTGCGCTGTCTGATGGGGTTGATCCCTGTCGATGCGGGGTCAATTGATGTGGTGGGCACGGATGTACGCAGCGCCTCAAACTCGGGTTTGCGCGCCATGCGGGCGCAGATCGGTCTGGTCAGCCAAAAACACAATCTGGTGCCGCGGCTGTCGGTCCTGTCCAACGTGGTCCAGGGGCTGTTGGGGCAAAAGCCGGGGCTGCGCCATTGGAGCCAGAGCCTTGCCCCAGCGACCTCGCGCGCAGCGGCGATGTCAGCTTTGCAAAAGGTCGGGCTCGCCCATCTTGCGCAGCGCCGAGCCGATCGTTTGTCCGGCGGGCAATCTCAACGGGTCGCCATCGCGCGCGCGCTGGTCGGTCAGCCTAGGATCCTGATCGCGGATGAACCGACCGCTTCTCTGGATCCGGCGGCGGGTGAAGATGTCATGGATCTGTTCTTTGACCTTGCCCGGCAAGAGGGGGTCACAGTGATCTTCATATCGCACAACATCGACCATGCACTCAAATACGGTGACCGCATTCTTGGTCTGGCAAATGGAGGCATGCCTTTGGACGCGCGTGCGGCCAGTCTGACAGCGGAACAACTGCGGGGCCTCTATGACTGACGCAGCGCTTCCTGCCCGATATGAGCGCCCTTCGGCCTTGGCCTTTCTAGGCTATGCCGCGGCCATAGTGATCATTCTGTGGTCTTTTGCCGGTGCTGGCTTTTCCATCGACAAGGTCGTGTCATCTCCGCCGCGCTTTGCCGATTTTCTGAACCGTGCCTTCCCGCCCAACCTGGAACCTCAGGTGCTGGCGCGACTGGGCTGGAAGATGCTGGAGACGTTGCAGATCGCTCTGGCCGGTGCGGTCGTTGGGATCATCCTGTCGGTGCCTGTGGCGCTTTTGGCGGCGCGCGGGTTGATCGCGCCGACTTGGATCAACCAGATCGTGCGCACGGGGCTGGGGTTCATCCGCGCGGTGCCCGATATCGCCTGGGCCTTGGTCTTTGTGGTTGCCGTGGGTCTTGGGCCCTTTGCGGGAATGCTGGCGATTGCGATCGACACGATCGGTTTTTGCGGCCGGTTCTTTGCCGATGACATGGAGGCGGCCGACAAAGGCCCTTCGGAAAGCCTGACCGCGACAGGCGCGCGCAAACTGGATGTAGTGGCCTGCGCCACCATCCCTGCGGCAATGCCCGCGTTCATCTCGACTTCTCTATTTGCGACGGAAAAAGCGGTGCGGTCCTCGACCATCCTTGGCCTTGTTGGTGCGGGGGGCATCGGGATCGAGTTGAAGGTGGGCTTTGACCTCTTTGACTATCCGACCGCCATGACCGTTATCCTGATGATCGCAGTCGTGGTCATCTCAATCGAATACCTGTCGGGATGGGCCCGGACAAAGATCATTGGAGTAGTGCGTTGAACGTCATCACCAAAACCGACACAGCGGATCAGCATTGGAGCAAGATCTGGGACGAGATCGAGGAGGGGTCGAAATGGCTAACGCCTGAACGGGACGTCAAACGCTGGGCTGAGGGACTAGCCGCTGGCGCTGCCATTCTGGATCTTGGGGCCGGTGTGGGACGGCACGCGCTGTCGCTGCAAGCTGCTGGTTTCGAGCTGAACGCGCTCGATGCTGCCCCCGAGGGTCTGGCCGAAATCGACAAGGCGGGCACCGGCGTAAAGACAACACTTGGCCGCATGGATGACCTGCCGTTCGAGGACAACGCGTTTGACCACGTGCTCAGCTGGAACGTCATCTATCATGGTAATGAAACGGTACTGCTCGACACGATCAGCGAAGTGCGCAGGGTCCTGAAGCCGGGCGGGACGTTCATGCTGACGATGCTGTCCAAGCGCCGCCTCTGGATTGACCGCAAAAATCTTAATGGGCCATGCGAGATTTCCCGCAACACCTGGGTGTTCGACGAAGACGGATCAGACAAGCGTCACCCCCACTATTACTGTGGCGCGGTGGAGATGCTGGCCTTGTTCCAAGGGTTTGAGGTGATGTGGATGGAGGACCGCGAGCATGAAAAGCCCGGGTCTTGGCACTGGCACCTCATCCTGGAGCGTCAGGCATGATCCAAACCTTTGTGGGCGCAGAGGTTTATCTGCCTGATCAGATCACCGAAACCACGGTGACGGTGGAAGACGGCACTATTGTCGAGATCGGTGGCCCCGTTCAGGGCGCTCAAATCGACGCCCGCGGCATGATCCTCGCGCCTGCACTGATTGACGTGCATGGCGACGCGTTTGAGCGGCAGGTCATGCCACGCCCTGGCGTGTTCTTTCCGATGGAAACCGCTGTTTTGGAAACCGACCGGCAGCTTGCCGCGAACGGAATCGCGACGACCTATCACTCCATCACACTAAGCTATGAACCCGGTCTGCGCAGTGTCGAGCGCGGGCGCGCTATGATGCAGGCCATCCTGAACCTGGCACCGCGCTTGATGGTTGAAAACAGGTTCCAACTCCGTTGGGAAACATTCGCCTTTGAGGCACTGGATACCCTCGACTGGGCGATGGACGCGCCTCTTACACCGTCTCTTGCGTTCAACGATCACCTCTCAATGGCGATGCGCAGCGCCGATACTGCGATACAGGAACGCCCGTTTGAGCATAGTCCGGCGTTCAGGACGATGGACCTGAGAGACGCCGCATTGTTCGAAAAACGCTATCGCAAGCATACGGAACGGTCTGGCCTGGACTATAACGACCACAAAGCTTTGGTGCACAGGGTCTGGAACCGGCGGGCGGACGTTGTGGAAACGCTGCGAAGCGTGGCGGCAAAGGCCCGCGCCAACGGTATCCCAATGTTGAGCCACGATGACACCCAGGCTGAAACGCGCCGGTTTTACAACAGCATCGGCGCATCCACATCCGAGTTCCCGATGACGATGGGCCCGGTCGAGCAAGCCCGCGCGAACGGTGATCTGATCGTCTTCGGATCACCCAATGCAGTACGTGGCGGTAGCCATATCGGTTCGCTTGGGGCCGGTGACATGGTTGAAGCGGGCCTGTGTGATGCCCTGGCTTCTGACTACTACTACCCAGCCATGCTGGCAGCGGTGGACCGTTTGGACCGGGAAAAACGGGCGGATCGGTCGACACTGTGGTCGCTTGTGTCAAACGGCCCGGCGCGGGCCATGGGATTGCATGACCGGGGTGAAATCGCTGTCGGCAAACGGGCGGACCTTGTGCTGGTAGACTGGCCCAAGGGGCAAACCCCCGCGATCCAAGGGACCTGGGTGGCGGGCCGCGCAGCCTATCGCGCGATACCGCTGGCTGCATGACGTTGAACCGGGACTACTTGCCGGCCATTGGCCTCGGGGTCACGCAGATCATGGGCTACGGCACGCTCATGTATGCCCATGCGGTCCTTCTGCCGCATATGGCCGCTGACCTTGGACTGAGCCTGTCCCAGATTTTCGGCGTGCTATCAGCGGGCCTGTTATTTGGCGGGTTGGTCTCGCCGTTCTCAGGCCACCTGACAGACCGCTTCGGCGGCCGCCCAGTCATGGTGGGCGGTTCCGTCGTGGCTGGGCTGGCATTGATCGCCATGAGCTACGTCACGACGTGGCAGCAGCTATTCGTCACGATCCTCGTGGCCGAAGGCGCGGGCATGTTCGTGCTTTACAACGTGGCCTTTGCAGCGGTCGCCCGCCTAAATCTGAGCGTGCCTGCGCAGCGCTCGATCTCGATCATCACGCTCTTTGGCGGTGTCGCCTCGACGATCTTCTGGCCACTGACTTTGGCTTTGTTCAATGCCCATGGCTGGCAGACAACCTGGGTGATCCTTGGCGTTGCGTATCTGATCGTGTGCCTGCCGATTCATATGGTTGCTTTGAACGGGCCGGAACGCGCCGCTGCGACGGCCAGCAAGGCGCAGGCATCGGGTTGGCCCGAACTGCAAGGGGCCGCGCGCAAACGCAGAACGCTTTGGATGGTGATTTCGTTCATCTTCTCGGGCTACCTGATGGGTGCTGTGATGGTGCTGTGGGTCACTAATGTGCAGGACCTTGGCCATACCGCCGCGATGGCCGCCCTTGCCGGGGCCGTCATAGGGCCGTTCAAGACGGTGGGGCGGTTTTTCGAGATGTTGATCACGCGAAACATGCACCCGCTGAGCACCTATTTGCTGGCGCTCTCTCTGCAGCTGGGCGGGTTTGCGGTCATCTTGTCAGTTGGCTTCACCGTCTCCGAAATCCTGATCGCCGCTGCGATCTATGGCATGGGTGACGGGATCAAGACGATCGTGCGCGGCACGCTGCCGCTCGCGCTCTTTGGGCATAAGGGCTTTGGCGCGAGGCTTGGCTGGATTGCTTCTTTGTCCATGGCTGTCAACGCAACCGCGCCGTTTGTCTTTGCGTGGCTGACACAAGTCTATGGCGGATGGTGGAGTTTTGCTGTCATGGCCCTTTGCGTGGCCGTTGCATTCCTCGCGTATCTGAAAATCGAAGACCCAAGAAGGACCCCCGCCTATGACCCCGCTTAAGATTGGCGCTTGCCTTGCTCCGCATGAAATTGCCGATCACCGCGATTGGCTTTTTGGTGCTGGACGGGATATCGAGTTGCAGGGCTTCAGTACCCACAAGGACCTGACAACCGAGTTCGAGGACCGCATCGCCGCCGCGAAAGCCGCGCTGAACGGGTTTGCTGGACGGCTCGGATTGCACGGGCCTTACGAGGGGCTCGACATGGACAACAAAGACCCCGAAGTGCGCCCGGTCATCACCGCACGCTACCTTAAAGCACTTGAGGCCGCCGCGCGGATCGGCGCGCGGCAGATGGTGCTGCACTCACCCTTCACCCGCTGGTACGAATGGAACCGGCTCAACAAGCCAAACTATTGGGACACCAAGCTGGCCCGCATCCATGACGTGATGATGCCCGTGCTCAAAGCGGCAGAGACGGCAGGGATCACTCTGGTCATCGAAAACATCCTGGATGTGGACCCGGCAAGCAGGCGGGCCATGGTCGACAGCTTCGACAGTGACGCGATTGCCCTTTCCATTGACACAGGCCATGCGCATCTCGCGCGACGCATGTCAGGCGCGCCACCAGTGGACTATTTTGTCCGAGATGCCAGTGACAAGCTGCGCCACGTGCACCTGCAAGACCTCGACGGCCACGCCGACCGGCACTGGGCGCCCGGCGAGGGCGAGATCCACTGGCAAGAGGTGTTTCGTGCCTTGTCCGAATGCGGATCAGAACCGCATCTGGTGCTGGAGCTTCGCCGCAAGTCGGACATCCCGCAGGGATTTGCTTACTTGAAGCGCCTTGGGTTGGTGATGTAACCGATGACAGCACGGCAGCCCGGCACGCCTGACGACCTGAAGGGCACGTCCTTTATGGCGGCTGAGGTTGCCGATCTTTATGGTCATCGGCCGCCTTACGCCGACGGAGCCTACGCCTTTGTGCTGGAAAACGCGCCCTCGCACGGTCGGCTGCTCGACCTGGGGTGTGGTGAGGGCAAGATCGCGAGGCCTATGGCCAAACACTTTGACCAGGTCGTTGCCGTTGATCCATCCGCGAACATGTTCGACTTGGGCAAGTCCCTCGACAATGGCGATGCGGCAAACATTCATTGGCTTTGCGCCAAGGCAGAAGATGCTGCACTGGAGGGACGGTTGGATCTGGTGACCTTTGCCTCGAGCATTCACTGGATGGACCCGGGGATGCTGTTCAACAAACTGCAACACCATCTTGCCCCCGATCATCTCATTGCGATCGTCGTCGGGGACGGCCCCTTTGAGCCCGCATGGGCACCGGAGTTCCAGATCTTTCTGGAAAAATGGGTGCCCAAAGTGACAGGGCGACCGTTTGGGTCTCAGGAATGGCAATCTTCGCGCACGCGGCACCTGGATTTTGTGAACGTTGTCCAGGCACGCGACTTTCTCTCTGACCCGTTTGAGCAGACGATCGACAGTTTTGTGCTGTGCCAGCAGTCGCGAAATACGTTTGCCCGCCCGAAGCTGGGTCGCCAAGCCGGTGACTTTGAAACTGAGCTTGGGCGCATCCTTAAAGGGCATACAAACGACCGTGGCATGCTGTCCTATCGCGTAAAGACCCATGTCACTTTGGCGAGACTTGGTACGCCGGAATCCTAACGCCTTAAAGAGGGCGCGTTTCCGCGCCCTCAAAAGGTCAGTCAGTTGTTGGGCATACCCGCGATGGGCGACAGCGCCTCGCCCATGGCCACGATGCACCGTTTACCGCCCGCATATATGATGATCAGGGTCCAATCACCCTCCGCATTCTGCCAAAGCTCCATGACCTCGTCCGGGCCCCGCAGCCCGGCCCAAGCCCGGTGCGCGCGATACCGCGTTTCCAGCCGGTGGCGCATGTCTTCGCCCGAGGCGCAAAGCACATGTGCGATTGGCCCGCCACTGGCCGCGACCGGGCTTTGGCCAAGGAGTGCAGTGACCATAATAGTGGCGACTAATATACGAGCACGGTTCACAACGGGGGTACTCCCGAAGGCGGCTGCAGCTCGGACACCCAGACCAATGGCGTGGGTTCGATGCACCTTGCGGCTGAAGACAGGCTGTAAGCAATTTTGGTGTGGGGGAAGGACATTCACGGTCTCCTGAAAATGAAAAAGCCGCCTCGAAAACGGGCGGCTTATTGGCTTCGGACTGGGATATGTGACTTAAGGTGTATCACCGCTCGAAGAATGGCCGCCGCACGCGCTCAGCTCCCAAAAATGGGCGTAGCAGTAAGCAAAAAGGTTGCGTGTCGTCAGCATGGTTCTCTCCGATATCGGAGGGGTATGC
>JBCDEK010000039.1:0-27521 GCA_039179785.1 Pseudomonadota bacterium
CCCCCGGGTCGGCGATACGTCTGTCGGATGTGCATCGCTCATATGGAAGATGTACGTGGCAACGATAAAGCTCTGCCGAACATCCGTCAGATCGCCCACCCGCGGCCCGACGATGGCACGGCTTGCGGCTTCACGTACTTTCAATGTCGGCGGTGCGGACAAAGCTGTCGCGATGGGCTCGACCCTGAATGTCGCCTTGGGCAAATCAGTTGCCTGTATGCAATGGATATAGTTTGGTTCCAGCATAGTTTCCGCAAATCGGATGATAGCTTGCTGTACTTCACAACCACCCGCATTCTGAAATTGTTCGCTTTGCTTACCGTGGTTGCCCTCGGCCTTTATCTGCTGAAAAATGTTTGGCACGTTTCGAGCCTGAAACCCAAGACGGTTGACGATGCCACGGTCTCTTATCTGATTTGGACCGACCGTCGTTTCGTAGGCTCCCTACACAATTTTTCTGAAAAGCCACGATGGGAGGTTCCATTGCCAGAGGAAGCCTATGTGTGGCGCACTTTTGATGACCAACGCCAACATGAAGAGGACTACCGGAACTTGCATGCAGCTCTGTCATTGCCAGACTTGTCGTGGATGTCGCATCTGCCTCAACCAGATGACAAAGACGTTGCGATTACGCAGTTTTTACCCCGATACGTCCCGCAAGGCCGACCTGAATTTCAAGATCAACATGGATCTTCCCTGCTGGGGGATCATGAATTCTTGGTTAATTTCATGTGTCATTTGGCTGAGGAAGTTGAAACGAATATCTTTCGCGTACGCGATCGCACGCGTGAGGAAATCGAAATTTCGCAAGACCACCCGCACATCTCGGGCGACGCGTTATGGGATAAATGCGAACCTGATGGTCGTGCTCTGATTCGCTTGCAACTCTACCGACATGATATGCAGCCTGCGGGAATAGGATTTTGCGAGACCCGCGATAAGGGGGAATGCACATTGTCGATCTGGTATCCGGTCAACAGGTATGTCCGAGTCATAATTCATCGCGATTTTCTGTACCTTTTCCCGCAGCTGGATGCCGCCATTTCCGCGGTTGCCGAGAAAAGCTTCACCGAAGACCCTGCGATTGCCTTCGCTAACTAGCGGTCGTTCGGCAGAACAGCGGCATCAATCGCTTTGGCCTCGAACCCGCCATTCGCCGTATTTCAGAGGCGAACAGTCATTCATGTTCGAAAGTAGCGTTTGACACGAAGATCAAAGCCATCGCCTATGAGGTTCCGACACGCTTACCGGCGGTCGCGACACATCAGTTCTTGCTCAGTCCAGCACCTTCTCCATCTCGGCCCGGTCCAGATATTCCCCGAACCGCTCCACGCGTTCAAGCCGGACAACACGGAAGCCCTTGGCCGCAAATGCGGGCTGCGCCATCAGCGACGCATGCACCCACAAGCGGGCGATCCCGGCAGCCCGCGCATCCGCCTCGACCGTGGCATAAAGCGCCGACACCACGCCCCGCCCCTGCCAGTCTGGCAGGACATAGGTGAAGTCGACATAGGACCCATCCCGCGCCAGAAACCCCAATGGCGCACCATCCGCCTCGGCCACCCGCACCTGCATCGGCGCCAGCCGCGCGGCCCAATCCGTGCCGCCGGGCGGCGTGGCGCACCACGCTTCTTTCTGTGCGTTGGTATAGACACTCTGGCCCTCGTGGATCGCCCGAAACATGATGCGCCCCAGCGCGTCCTCCTCGCCCGCGATCATCTCGCGCACATGCAATTCCGTTGCCTCAGCCATCCCGCACCCGCCCGTTCCGTTAAGCCCACCGCAAGGAACAGCACCCTTTGCCGTCCCATATCTGCGATGCACCCCTACCCCATGGGGCAAGCACAAAAAACCACACAAACCTGTCCCCGCGGGGACAGGTCCCCGGATGACGCCGCGTTGCACGTGACAACGCGCGGGCTATACCTGAAACGGTAGGGAAAATTGCCCGGGAGGACACCATGACAGCCTATCCAAACCTGCTCGCACCGCTGGACCTCGGGTTCACGACGCTGAAGAACCGCGTGCTCATGGGCTCCATGCACACCGGGCTGGAAGAGACGAAGGATTGGAACCGCGTCGCCGAGTTCTACGCCGAACGCGCGCGCGGCGAAGTGGGACTGATGGTGACGGGTGGCATCGGGCCCAACCTCGAAGGATCGGTCTTGCCGGGGGCGGCGATGCTGACCACAGATGAAGAGGTCGCCAACCACAAGATCGTCACGGATCGCGTCCACGAAAACGGCGGCAAGATCGCGATGCAGATCCTGCACGCGGGCCGCTACGCTTACGGCCCGATGTGCGTCGCGCCCTCGCCGGTGAAATCCCCGATCTCCCCCTTCCCGCCTGCGGAACTGGACGAGGAAGGCATCGAAAAACAGATCAGCGACATCGTCGCCACCGCCGCCCGCGCCAAGGAAGCGGGCTATGACGGGGTCGAGATCATGGGGTCCGAAGGGTACTTCCTCAACCAGTTCCTCGTCACCCACACCAACAAGCGCGAGGACCGTTGGGGCGGCTCCTACGAAAACCGGATGCGCCTGCCCATCGAAGTGGTGCGCCGGACGCGCGAGGCGGTCGGCACCGACTTCATTATCATCTATCGCCTGTCGATGATCGACCTCGTCCCAAACGGCTCGACCTACGACGAAGTCGTGCAACTGGCGCAAGAGATCGAGAAAGCAGGCGCGACGATCATCAACACCGGCATCGGCTGGCACGAGGCGCGCATCCCGACCATCGCCACCTCGGTCCCCCGCGCGGCCTTTGCGTGGGTCACGAAAAAGCTGATGGGCAAAGTGTCGATCCCCGTGATCACCTCCAACCGCATCAACACGCCTGAAGTGGCCGAGGAAGTGCTGGCCACCGGTTGCGCCGACATGGTGTCCATGGCCCGGCCCATGCTCGCCGATCCGCATTTCGTGAAGAAGGCGATGGAGGACAAGGCCGCCCACATCGCACCCTGCATCGCGTGCAATCAGGCGTGTCTGGATCACACCTTCTCCGGCAAGATCAGTTCGTGCCTGGTGAACCCGCGCGCCTGCTATGAGACCGAATTGCAGATTGTCCCAGCGGGGACACAGAAATCCATCGCTATTGTCGGTGCGGGTCCGGCAGGTCTCTCGACCGCCCTCACCGCCGCAGAGCGCGGCCACGAAGTCACGGTGTTCGACCGCGCGGATGAGATCGGTGGCCAGCTCAATATGGCCAAGCAAATCCCCGGCAAGGAGGAGTTCTGGGGCTTTGTCGACTGGTATCGCGCCATGGTGAAAGAGAGGGGCATCACCGTCCACCTGAACACCGAAGCGACTGTCGACACGCTTAAAGGTTACGATGAGGTGATCATAGCGACCGGTGTTCTGCCGCGCGACCCGGAGATCCCGGGCCAGGATGGCGATAACGTGCATTCCTATATCGACGTGCTGCGCCACAAGGCAGAGACCGGCAAACGCGTCGCCGTGATTGGCGCGGGCGGCATCGGGTTCGACGTGTCGGAATACCTTGTCCATGAAGGCGAAAGCCCGACCGAAAACCTACCCGACTGGATGGAAGAATGGGGTGTGGCCGACACAGAAGAGCATCGCGGTGGCCTGTCGCCGCAGGGACCGCAGCCCGACGCGCCCGCGTGCGCGGTCACGCTGCTGCAGCGCAAGGCCGAGAAACACGGCAAGCGGCTGGGCAAGACAACCGGCTGGATCCACCGCGCGGCACTCAAGATGAAAGATGTCGAATTTGTGGGCGGCGTGAACTACGAACGCATCGACGATCAGGGCCTGCACGTGTCCTTTGGCGAAGCGCGCGAGAACCCCACGGTGATCGAGGCTGACGACATCATCCTCTGTGCAGGTCAGGTGCCCGAGCGGTCGCTTGCGGATGCTTTGGAGGCGGCGGGGATCGCGTGCCATGTCATCGGTGGTGCCGACGTGGCGGCGGAGTTGGACGCCAAGCGGGCGATCGATCAGGGCACGCGGTTGGCGGCGGCGTTGTAGTCCGTTCCGGGCAGACGCCCGGCCCTTCGCCACAGCACCGGTGGGCAGATTGCCCACCCTACGGCAGCTTGTCTTGATCGCAGCCCGTGGATAGCCTGCCGCCATGACCCTCTGTTCCTTCGACATCACGCCGAGCGGCACAGCGCCAACCACCGGCGCGGCGCTGCCCGAGGCTGGCTATCGCTGGGCCCATTTCGACCTCACCGACGCGGACCTGCCCGCGTTCCTTGACGCCCATGTGCCGGACATTCCCGGTGCTGCGCTGACGGCCCCGGAAACGCGCCCGCGCGCCGACCGCTATGGCGACGGGCTGATCCTGAACCTGCGGGGCGTGAACCTGAACGCGGACGGACCCGCAGATCAGATGGTGGCGGTGCGCCTGTGGGTCACGCACCACCTGGTTGTGAGCGTGCGTGTGCGTAAGGTCTTTGCCCTAGACGCGATGCGGACCGAGGCGGAGGCGGGCACCGCGCCCGCAACGTCGCTGCAATTTGTGTCCAGCCTGGCCACGCGGCTGATGGGCCGGGTGCAGGACACAGTGTTCGACCTGTCGGGCCGCGTCGATGCGATGGAGGACAGCGTGGAGGACAATGATGCGCCGCTGCCGCCCGAACTGGCGGAAGAGCGGCGCATGGCCATACGGATGCGCAGGTATCTGGCGCCGCAACGCGACGCGCTGGTTGCGTTGGTCGGCACCGACAGCCCGCTGATGACCCAGGGCAACCGCGACCTGCTGCGCGAGCAGGCCAATCTGGCAAAGCTGACCGTCGAAGAGCTTGAAGCGCTGATTGCCCGGATGACAGCCGTTCAGGATCACCACACCGCGCAAGCCGCCCTGTCGCAGGGGCACAACGGCTATGTCCTGTCCATCGTGGCTGCCGTGTTCCTGCCGCTGGGCTTTGTCACGGGCCTGTTTGGCGTGAATGTCGCAGGCATGCCGGGGATCGAGACGCCTTGGGCCTTTGCGGCGCTGTGTGCGGCGCTGGTGGTGATGACGGTGGGCGCTATTTGGGCGCTGCGCCGGTTGCGATGGATTTGACCTGACCCGGGAATTTGGGGCGTTCCATGGTTGCCAACCCGGGATCGGTGGGCAGATTGCCCACCCTACGCGGCGCTCGGATATAGGGCGGTCCCGCCCATCCTGATACCGGCAAAGACCGCCGCGCCTGCTGTTGCAAACCTCACCGCTTTGACAAATGAATTCATTTCTATTCTGCTGATGGGCATGGTGGAACTTTGCCACTGAACGCATGTCGGGACCAAATCCATTCGCACTTCGCCCCAAAACGCTGTCACAGCCGTCCGCAGCGGCATGGCCGAGGTGCATCCGCGCCTTTGGCGCTATGCGATGGCGCTGACGGGGCGGCGCGACTGGGCGGACGATCTGGTGCAGACGACCTGCCTGCGCGCGCTGGACAAGGCGGATCAGTTCGAACCCGGCACGCATCTGGACCGCTGGATGTTCCGTATGGCCCAGCGCATCTGGCTGAACGAGTTGCGGTCGCGCAAGGTGCGCACGGGTGGCGGGCTGGTGCCGGTCGAAGAGATCGACCTGCCGGACAAATCTCCGGGTGCGGAAACGAATATTCTGGCGCGTGACGTGTTGAACAGGGTGAATGCATTGCCCGAGGCGCAGCGTCAGGCGGTGGTTCTGGTTTATGTGGAAGGGTATGCCTACAAGGAAGCGGCCGAGATTATGGAGATCCCGATTGGTACGGTGATGAGCCGGTTGGCCGCCGCCCGCAAGCGGCTGAACAGTGAGATGGCCGAGGGAAAGGCAGAGATGCGATGACAGAGGCGCGCGCATTTTCGGATGAGGACCTGACCGCTTACCTGGATGGGGAAGCGGATGGTGTCCTGCGCGCGCGTATTGAAAAGGCGCTGGAGACCGATGCGGATGTGGCCGAGCGCCTCGCGGGGCTGGATATCCCGCTGGTGCCGATTGCCGAAGCCTATGAGGCGCTGTTGCAGGACGCGCCACCGATGCCGGCCCTGCCCGCCGCCACGCCAGAGATGTCCCCGCCGGGACGGTCGCGCTGGGGCATGGGGGCCTGGGGTCTGGGCACCTTTGCGACCGGCTTGGCCGCCGGGTTGGCGGTGGCGATGTTCACCGGATTTGGCACGCCCGAGCCTGCGCCGCGGGGCTGGGTGTCGTTCGTGGCGTCCTACCAGGCGCTCTATACGCCGCGCACGCTGGCCGTGGCGGACCCGACCGCGGATGAGGCGGCGATGCAATTGGCCGACGTGTCCGAGGCGTTGGGGCTGGACCTGAGCGGTCTGCCCGAAGCCGAAGGGCTGACCTTTAAGCGTGCGCAGGTGCTGGGGTTCAATGGCAAGCCGCTGGTCCAGATCGCCTTTGCCCGGGCGGATGGCACGCCGGTGGCGCTGTGCATCATCCCGGCAGGCGCAGAGGCCAAACCGGTCAGCATGGGCGCGGCCGAGGGGCTGGGTCTGGCGCGCTGGAACACGCCCGGATACGGCTTTTTGCTGATTGGCGGCACCGATGCGGCGCCGCTGGAAGCAGAGGCTGACACCTTTGAGGCGTGGAGCGCAGATATCGCGATCTAGGGCCCGATCGGTCGTTTCCCATGTGGGGACGATTCCACAATCTTCTCGATATTATCCCATCTGCGCCCTGATCCTGCCCTTATTCGCGCACATACCCGGCCCTCAAGAACACAAGGATTGAGAGGCACGGGCATGGATCGCCTTACCGAGATGGAAGCATTTGCCACGGTCGTGGACCAGGGTGGGTTCACCGACGCGGCCAAGAAGATGGGGATTTCGAAATCCGCCGTCTCGAAGCACGTGTCGTCGCTGGAAGCCCGGCTGGGTGCGCGACTGCTGAACCGCACCACGCGCCGTGTCAGCCCGACCGAGATTGGCCTGGCCTATTACGACCGCGCCCGCCGCGTTTTGAATGATGCAGGCGAGGCGGATGCGCTGGTGACATCGATGCAATCGGCGCCGTCGGGATTGCTGCGCATTTCGGTCGCCACCGATTTCGGGGTGAACCACCTGTCGCCTGTGTTGTCGGAATTTCTGGCCGATTTCCCGGACATCACCGTCAACATGGTGCTGAACAACCGCTATGTGGAACTGATCTCCGAGGGGTTCGACATGGCCGTGCGGATCGGGGAGTTGGAAGACAGCACGCTGCGGGCCCGCAAGCTGACCGAGACGACAAAGCGGATGATCGCGAGCCCGAAATATTTCGAGCAATATGGACGCCCCGACAAGATCGACGATCTGAACGAGCACAAGCTTTTGCACTATTCCAACCAGTCGTCGGGCAATGTCTGGAAGCTGACCGCGCCCTCGGGCGAAAAGCGTCAGGTGCGCACGGCGGGCTGGCTGAGCGTGAATGACGGCCAGTCGCTGCTGAACGCCGCGATCTCGGGTCTGGGCATCGCTTATCTGCCGAGTTTTCTGTACGCCGAGGCGATGGACAAGGGGCTGGTCGAGGACGCCATACCCGATCTGCCCATGGAAACCCAAGGTATCTATGCCGTCTATCCGCCCGGCCGATTCACGCAGCCCAAAGTGCGCGCGTTCATTGATTTCCTGGTCCACGCCTTCGCAGAAAAAGGCCCCTCGGACTGGTAAGTGTTTCCCAACCTCCCTTGGTTTGAGACTGCCCCGGCGTGTGAGTGCCGGGGTCTTTTTTTGTGGTGTGTGTGGCAGAGGGTGGCACCTTCAGATTGCCTGTCTTTTCAACGGAACGCTGATTTTTTGGGCGACAGCGGCAAATTTACGGTAGTGTGAGGGATGGGGCGGTGGCGCGGCTTTCTTTCGGACCCCGAGACGCCATGCTCGTGCTCCATGTGAAGCGACACCACAGGGGAGACGTCTTTTATGCAGAGATTTGCGCTTACCGCGGCCTTGGCCGCGCTGCCATTTGCCGCCGCCGCACAGGACCTGACACAGGTCACGTTCGGCACCAACTGGCTGGCCCAGGCCGAGCATGGCGGGTTTTATCAATCGGTTGCCGATGGAACCTATGCCGCGTGCGGGCTGGACGTGACCATCGTGTCGGGCGGGCCGCAGGTGAACAACCGCGCGCTGCTTTTGGCCGACCGCATCCAGTACCACATGGGCGGTGACATGCTGCAGGCGTTCAACGCGGTGGCCGAGGATATTCCAGTGGTGGCCGTCGCCGCGATCTTTCAAAAGCACCCGCAGGTCATCGTGGCGCATCCCGATGTGACCAGTTGGGAGGGCCTTAAGGACAAGACGCTGCTGATCGGCGACAACGGCTATTCCAGCTTTTACCAGTGGATGATCGCCGAACACGGGTTCACCGCAGATCAGCGCCAGCCCTATACGTTCAACCCCGCGCCGTTCATCGCCAACACCGATACGGCCATGCAGGGCTACCTGTCGTCCGAGCCGTATCTGGTGCAGAAAGAGGCCGGGTTCGAGCCCAATGTGTTCCTGATCGCGGACAACGGGTATTCGTCCTATGCCACCACGATCGAGGTGATGCAGTCCACCATCGACGAAAACCCCGAACAGGTGGAATGCTTTGTCGATGCGTCGCTGACCGGCTGGTACAACTTCCTGTACGGCGACGCGGCGGCGGCGGATGCGCTGATCCTGGAGGCCAATGCTGACATGACCCAGGACAAGATCGACTTTGCCCGCAACATGATGAAGGACGAAGGCATCGTGGACAGCGGCAAGACGCTGGAACTGGGCATTGGCGCGATGTCGGACGAGGTGATTGGTGACTTTTACCAGAAGATGGTCGACGCTGGCGTGATCGGTGCCGATCTGGACTGGCAAGCGTCCTACACGCTCGACTTCACCAACAAGAAGGTCGGGATGGACATCAAGCCCTGATCCCGCCCGACGGTTGAGACAATTGGCCCGGACCGGTTGGTCCGGGCCAAATGGAGTGTAGAGATGGCGCAGATCGCCCCCTTTTCAGAGCGCGATGAATTGATGCGTGTGAACGCCGTGGACAAGGTGTTTCCCGGTGACGTGCAGGCGTTGCGCGCCATGTCCCTGACCGTGCGCGAGGGCGATTTCATCTCGCTTTTGGGGCCCTCAGGCTGTGGCAAGTCGACTGCGCTGCGGCTGATCGCGGGGCTGTCCGAGCCGACGGCGGGCCGCATTGAATGGGCCAAGCCGCGGGCGCAGGGCGATCTGGGCGTGGTGTTTCAGGAACCGACGCTGATGCCGTGGGCAACGGTGGTGCAGAACGTGTTTCTGCCCTTCCGGCTGGAGGGAAAGACCCAAGCGTCGGTCAAGGATGAGATCCTTGAGGTGCTGAAGCTGGTGGGGCTTGAGAAATTTCAAAACGCCTATCCCCGCGAGTTGTCGGGGGGCATGAAGATGCGCGTGTCGATTGCCCGCGCGATGGTCACGCAGCCCAAGCTGATCCTGATGGACGAACCCTTTGCAGCACTGGACGAGATCACGCGGTTCAAGCTGAACAACGACCTGCTGGAGATGCAGGCGCGGATCGGCTGCACGGTGATTTTCGTGACGCATTCGGTGTTCGAGAGCGTATTTCTGTCGGATCGGATCGTGGTCATGGCCGCCCGTCCGGGGCGGGTGATCGAGGAGTTGCACGTGGATGAACCCTATCCCCGCGGTGAGATGTTTCGCACATCTTCGGAATACGTGGCCCATTGCCGTGCGGCATCACAGGCGCTGGAACACGCGATGGAGGCCGCCGCATGAGCGTCACCGAGTTGGACCAACCCGCCGCCCCCACGGTCGACGCCGAAGAGGCGCGGCGCGCGCGCAAGCGGCGGGTTGAGAAGACGGCGCGCTGGCTGCTGCCGCTCTTGGTGATGGCGCTGATGATCTGGGTCTGGGACCGCATTGTAGTCTGGAACGAGATCCCGCATTTCATCCTGCCCAGCCCGGCGCGGGTCTGGGGCAGCCTGACGGGCGACTGGGCGATCCTGTGGGACTCTGCGCTGCTGACCGGGCGCATCACGCTGATGGCACTGGCCATTGCGGTGGTGGGCGGCGCGGGTCTGGCGATTTTGTTCAACCAGAACAAGATGGTTGAGCTGTCGCTGTATCCCTATGCGGTGATTTTGCAGGTGACACCGGTGGTCGCGATTGCGCCGCTGATCTTTATTTATGTGGAAAGCAAGACGGTGGGCATGTTGCTCTGTGCCTGGCTGGTGGCGTTCTTTCCGGTGCTGTCTTCGACGACGCTGGGGCTCAATTCGGTCGATCACAACCTGCGCGATCTGTTCCGCATTTACGGGGCCACGCGCTGGCAGCGGCTGTGGATGCTACAACTGCCATCCGCCCTGCCCTATTTCCTGGGCGGTCTGAAGATTGCCGGGGGTCTGTCGCTGATCGGGGCCGTGGTGGCCGAACTGGTCGCGGGCACGGGCGGTGTGGGTACGGGGTTGGCATTCCGCATTCAGGAAGCCGGGTATCGGTTGAACATCGCGCGGATGTTTGCGGCGCTTGCGTTGGTCGCGGCCATGGGGGTGTTTATCTTTGCGGCGCTGTCGCTTCTGTCGCATATGCTGCTTCGGAAATGGCACGAAAGTGCGATCAAACGGGAGCATTGATGGACTTTCGCGCGCTTCCCAGCGGACATATAACCCTTGCCAATATCACAGTGCCTGCCTGTCTGCTGGGGCAGGATGGCGACCTGATCACAACGGACCTGCACATCGCCGAGGGGCGTATCACCGACACACCCGGAGCGCGCGTGGATATTGCGCGCGCGATGGTGCTGCCCTGCTTTACGGACATGCATGTGCATCTGGACAAGGGGCATATCTGGCCGCGCACGGCCAATCCCGACGGCAGTTTTGACGGTGCGCTAAATGCGGTTTCGGCAGATCGTGCCCATTGGTCAGCAGGGGATGTGCGCGCGCGGATGGAGTTTGGTCTGGCCTGCGCCTATGCCCATGGCACACGTGCGGTGCGCACGCATCTGGACAGCATCCCGCCGCAGCCGAAGATCACCTGGCCCGTGTTTGCCGAGGTGCGGGAAAAATGGGCGGGGCGGATCGACCTGCAGGCCGCCTGTCTGATCGGGTGCGAGGGGTTTTCTGAGGACGACGATTTCCGGGATACCGCTGATCTGGTGGCCGAGCACGGCGGGGTGCTGGGCATGGTCACCTATCCGGTGCCGGACCTGCGCGCGCGGCTCGTCGGGTTTTTCCGCATGGCTGCGGAGCGGGGGCTGGAGGCGGATTTCCATGTGGACGAGACGATGGATGCGTCCTCGGAAACGCTGCGGCTGATTGCCGAGGTGGCGCTGGAGGTGGGGTTCGAGCGGCGCATTGTCGTGGGGCACTGCTGTTCGCTGTCCACGCAAGACGAGGCGCGGGCGATGGACACGCTTGATCTGGTGGCGCGCGCCGGGCTGCATGTGGTCAGCCTGCCCATGTGCAACCTCTATCTGCAGGACCGGCACGCGCGCCGCACGCCGCGGGGTCGTGGTGTGACGCTGGTGCACGAGATGAAGGCGCGGGGCATTCCGGTGTCTTTTGCGTCCGACAACACGCGCGATCCGTTCTATGCCTATGGCGATCTGGATATGCTGGAAGTGATGCGGCAGGCGACGCGGATCGCGCATCTGGATCATTCGGAGGTGGATTGGATGAGAGCGTTTGCGTCCCAACCCGCCGCGACCTGCGGCTTTGGTGCACAGGGGCTGACCCCCGGCGATCCGGCGGACCTGGTGATTTTCAAGGCGCGGGAGTGGACCGAACTTTATGCCCGGCCGCAATCAGACCGCATCGTGCTGCGGGATGGGATCGCGATTGACCGCACCCTGCCCGACTATGCCACACTCGACAATTTGTGGGAGACGACATGAACATCGACGCTGCCAAGGCCGCTTTGGCCCATCTTGATATCGACGAAAAGGAGGCGAGCGTGCGCGCCGCGTCGCGCGATTTCTTCTGGTACTCGCCCGTGCTCAAGGATCGGTTGGATCATGTGGTCGCGGATTTTGTAGTGCGCCCGCGGAGCGAGGCAGAGATCATCGAAGTGCTGAAGGCGTGTTACGCGCATGACGTGCCGGTGACCACACGCGGGGCTGGGACGGGTAATTACGGGCAAGCGATGCCGCTTGAGGGCGGCTGTGTCATGCACCTGCGCTGGATGGATCAGGTCAAGGAGGTGCATCCGGGGCGTGTGATCGTCGAGCCGGGGTGCTTGCTGAAAGACCTTGATGCGGTGTGCAAGGAGCAGTCGGGGCAGGAAATTCGCATGTTTTCATCGACTTGGGCGACGGCCACGATTGGCGGCTTTATCGCCGGCGGATCGGGCGGTGTGGGGTCGTGCACATGGGGGTCTTTGCGCGATCTGGGCAACATCATCCGCCTGCGGGTCGTCACGATGGAGGAAGAACCGCGCATTCTTGAGTTCCGGGGTGAGGAGTTGGCGCGCGTCAGCCATGCCTACGGCACCAATGGCATCATCACCGAGATCGAGATGCCGCTGGCTCCGGCCTATGACTGGGTCGAGATGTTTGTGACGTCCAAGGATTTCATGGCCGCCGCCAGCTTTGCCGAGGAACTGGCGAACGAGGATGGCATTCTGATCAAGCTCGCCACTGTTTTTGAAGCACCCACCGCCAAGGATTATTTCCAGCGGGTGGCCCCGCATGTGGGCGACGACGATCACCTGATCGCGCTGATGGTCGCGCCGCATTCCATGGATGGGTTCGAGACGTTTCTGGGGCGGCGACCGGACTGCACGTTGATCTATCGCAGTGACGATCACGATTGGGACCGGTCGCCCGGCATGGTGTTCGAATACGGCTGGAACCACACGACGTTGCGCGCGCTCAAGGTTGATCCCAGCATCACCTATTTGCAAGTGCGGTATGGCTTTCCCGAGCATTTGCCGCTGATCGAAAAGATGCGCGACGCGCTGTCGCCGGAGGTGTTGCAGCATCTGGAAGTGATGCGCGAGAACGGCAAGGTCATGTTCGCGGGGCTGTCGCTGGTGAAGTTCACGAGCGAAGAGCGGCTGGACGAGATCGTGAAGATGCACGAGGACGCGGGCGCGCTGATCTTCAACCCGCACCGGTATACGCTGGAAGAAGGCGGGCGGCAGACCGTGGATGACCGCCAACTTAAGTTCAAGCAAGAGGCCGACCCCAAGGGGCTGCTCAACCCCGGCAAGATGATCGCTTGGGACGATCCCGATTTCGACTTCGCCGAGATGTACGCTTACCCGAAATTGCAGGCCGCTGAATGACGCCTGCGCCCACTGTCCCGGCTGAGCCGCTGCGCGCGCTTGTGCTGGCGGCGCATCCCGTGCCCGACAGTTTCAACGCGGCGTTGCACCATCAGGTCGTCGAGACGCTGGAGGAGCGCGGCTGGGATGTGGATGATTGCGATCTGTACGCCGAAGGGTTTGATCCGGTGATGAGCGAGGCCGACCGGCGGGGTTATCACGATGTGCCGGACAACACCGGGCCCGTCCAAGGCTATGTCGACCGACTGCGGGCAGCCGACGCGCTGGTCATGGTCTTTCCGGTCTGGAACTTCGGCTATCCCGCGATGCTCAAGGGATTTCTCGACCGGGTGTTTTTGCCGGGCGTGTCCTTTCGGTTGGACGATGGCAAGGTCGTTCCGAACCTGACGCGCATCCGGCGGCTGGCAGCGGTGACCACCTATGGCGGTACGCGGTTGCGGGCCATGCTGTGTGGCGACCCGCCGCGCAAATGCGTGACACGGGCCGTGTGGCATGTGTGCCGCCCGCGCAGCACCAAATACCTTGCCCTTTACGACATGAACCGGGCAACTGACACGAAACGTCGCCAGTTCCTGACCCATGTCGGCGAGCAATTAAGGACATTCTGATGCGCGCGCTGATCGTGTTTTGCCACCCTAAGGAGGACAGCTTTAACGCCGCTGTGTTGGAGACGGTGACGACCCATCTGGACAAGGTGGGCGTCGAATACCGCTTGCGGGACTTGTATCGGTCGAACTTTATGCCAGTGCTGACGGCGCATGAGTTGGATTGTTATCTGGACGAAACCTGCAACGCCGAGCCGGTGGCGCAGGACGTAGCGGATGTGCAGTGGGCCGATGCGTTGATCTTTATCTATCCGACATGGTGGTACGGGTTGCCGGCGATGCTGAAAGGCTGGCTTGACCGCGTGTTGCTGCCGGGTGTGGCGTTCATCATGCCAAAGGGCGAAGGCGACAACACTCGCCCCGGGCTGACGCACATCAAGCGGCTGGGCGTCTTTACGACCTGCGGCGCGTCTTGGTGGCTGACCACGCTGATTGGCTCGCCGGGGCGCAAGATGCTGACGCGTGGGGTGCGCGCGATCTGCGCCAAACGGTGCCGCACGGTGTTCGCCGCGCATTACCTGATGGACAGCTCAACCGACGCGTCGCGCGCGCGGTATCTGCAACAGGTGGCATCGCGCATGGAAAGGCTGACCGCATGATCCCGGTGTTGGACTGGACAGAGGCGCAAATGGATCGCGCCGCCTTTACCGCCGCACTGGGGCAGGCGGTGCGCGAGACTGGGTTTTTCCTGCTGGCCAACCCGCAGGTGCCGCAGGACTTGCGGGACAGGGTGTTTGATTTGGCCGATGCGTTTTTCAGTCAACCGCGGGCGGACAAGGCCAAACTGTCCATCCTCGACACGCCGCATTTCCGGGGCTGGGGCAAGCCGGGCGACGAGTCGCTGGATGAAACACGGCCCGAGGTCGATACGAAAGAGACGTTCAATATCGGCTACGATCTCGCCCGGGATGATCCGCGCGTGCTGGCCAATGAGCCGTTTCGCGGGGTGAACCGATGGCCGGATATTCCCGGTTTTGCGGACGCGATGCTGGCCTATTATGAGGCGTGTCAGGGGCAGGCCTCGGCGCTGCTGGGTGTGATGGCAGAGGATCTGGACCTGCCGTCCGATCACTTTGCCGGCCTTTTCACAGAACCGCTGTCGGCGATGCGGCTGCTGCATTACCCGCCCGCGAGCGGGGCCGAGAATGAGATCGGGGCGGGGGCGCATACGGATTACGGGGCGATTACGCTGCTGATGACGGATGGGGAGCCGGGGTTGCAGGTGCGCCCGCGCGGCGGCGACTGGACGGATGTGCCGCATGTGCCGGGGGCCTATGTGGTCAATATCGGCGATTGCCTGATGCGCTGGACCAACGACATCTATGTGTCGACCCCGCACCGCGTATTGCCCCCGAAACGGCAGCGCCGGTCGGTCGCGTTTTTTTGCGAGGCAAACCCGGATGCATTGGTGCAGGCGCTGCCCGGTACGGGGGAGGCGAAATACCCGCCCATCCGCGCCGCCGATTACCTCGCCTCGCGGCTCGAAGCCACCTATGCCCCGAAGGAGGTCACATGAGCGCACGCAACTGGGCCGATCTGCGGATGCCGGAGTTCGAGGCGCTGGACCCCGCGCGCACGATTGCCGTTCTGCCGACGGCTGCGATTGAACAGCATGGGCCGCACCTGCCTATGGGCACGGACACGTTGATCGCGATGGGCATGCTGGACGCGGTGCGCGCGGCCTGTCCCGACGATCTGGATCTGGTGATCCTGCCGGTTCAGGCGATTGGCAAGTCGAACGAACATCTGTGGGCGGCGGGGACGTGTACGCTGACCGCCGAAACCGCGCTGCGCGCATGGACTGAAATTGGCCTCTCGGTCGCGCGCGCGGGGCTGAAAAAGCTGATGATCGTGAACTCTCATGGTGGCAATCTGGACCTGATTTCGATCCTGAGCCGCGAGTTGCGGGTGCAGGCGGGGATGCTGGCCGTCAAAACTCAATGGGGGTCCTTCGGTGCGCCCGAGGGGCTGTTCAGCGTGCAGGAAAACAGCTTTGGCATCCATGGCGGCGATGCGGAAACCTCGCTTATGCTGGCCTTCCGACCCGAAACTGTTGATATGAGCGCCGCGCGGGATTTCAGGTCGTCGGCCGAAACAGCGCTGATCCCGCCCATCGGCCCGATTTCCTATGGCTGGATAGCGTCTGACCTGTCGGAAGATGGCGTGGTGGGCGAGGCGCATCTGGCCACCGCCGAAAAGGGTCAGGCGCTGGCTGCGCATCAGGCCAAAGGCATGATCGCGCTGGCACAACAGATGGTGGAGACGCCGGTGCCTCAGGCCCCCGCCCAAAGACCTTTTTGAGCGGCACTGCGACGGTCAGTGTTGGGGCGCGAAGAGCAGCTTGAGATAGGTGCGGAACAGCATGATCTGCTCGGAGGCATTGTTGTGTTCACGCAGGGCGCGTTGCAGCACCAGCCCGCCCTCGACGACGCCCGACACCATGTCGCCCAGCGCATCCATGTTGACGGGTTCGCGCGGCGCATAGACTGCGGCGATCTCTTCGAACATGCCACGAAAGCGCTTGCGCCAGCCCAGAATGGCCTGTCGGTTCAGGTCGCGCACCCCTTCGTCAAAGAGCCGGTCCTGATAGGCGGTTGACGCGATCACGCAGCCGGGGTGGCCGGTGGGCATCTCTTCGAGCAGTTCGGCGAGCAGTTTGAGGCCGATCAACATGCAATGCAGCGGATCATCGTTCAACTCGCGGGCACGGGCGAACAGGTCGTCATACAGCGCATTCTCGACCTCGATATAACGTTCGAGCATGGCACGGGCCAAGGCGTTTTTGTCCTTGAAATGATAGAAGAAACCGCCGCGCGAAATCTCCGCCCCAGCGACGATCTCGTCAATCGAGGTGGCCTCGAACCCTTTTTCGAGCACTGCGGCCTCGGCGACGTCGAGGATTCGGCTGCGGGTGTCGACCTTCTGATCCACTCTCCTGCTCCCTACTGTACTGCGAGTCCAGTTGATGCCGTTCGATTGGAGGACCGGCGTGCCGACCCCGAGCTTACCCACTGATATTACAAAGAAAACAGAATTTACACAACCGGACCATGCGGCAACTACCCGCCGGTCCCACCCCGGCGTACTCACCGCGCATTGATGAATGAGGACAGCTATAATGCGACTGCAACGATTTATGCAAACCCAGCGTTTCTATCTCTCTGACGGAGGGTTGGAGACCTTTCTGATTTTCGACAAAGGGTATGACCTGCCCTGTTTTTCCGCTGCCGTCCTGCTTGACACGGCGCAGGGCCGTGCAGACCTGACCGCCTATTTCGAGCGGTTCATCGGGATCGCCAAGGCGTCGAACCGCGGCTTCATTCTGGATACGGCGACGTGGCGGGCGGGCACGGCCTGGGCCGGTCCACTGGGCCAGAGCCAGACGCAGATCATGGATACCAACGCCGCAGCGGTGGCCTTTGCGCAGGACTTGCGCGCGCGCCACGAGACCGCTGCCTGCCCCATTCTGGTCAACGGTGTGGTTGGACCCGCAGGGGACGCCTATGCCCCCGACACGGTCATCACGTCGCAAGAGGCGTTGCTGATCCACGCGCCGCAGGTCCACGCGCTTGGCAAGGCCGGTGTGGACATGATCACCGCGATGACCCTGACCCACGCCGACGAAGCCATTGGCATCGCGCAGGCCGCGCGCAAGATCGATGTCCCCGTGGCCATCGCCTTTACCGTGGAAACGGACGGGCGGTTGCCATCAGGCCAACCCTTGGGTGATGCCATCGCCGAAGTGGACGCGGCGACCGAGGGCGCGCCGATCTATTACATGATCAACTGTGCGCATCCCGATCACTTCCGCGACCTGCTGGACCCTGCCGAGGCGTGGACCCGTCGGGTCAGTGGCGTGCGCGCAAATGCGTCGCGGATGAGCCATGCCGAACTGGACGAGGCCGAGGTGCTGGACGACGGCGATCCGGTCGAGTTGGGGCATCTGAGCGCCGACCTGCTGTCGCTGCTTCCGAATGTGCGGGTGCTGGGCGGCTGCTGCGGGACCGACCATCGCCATGTCGGCTGCATCGCGGGGCACGATCACGCCCCCGCCGCGGCCTAACCTGCGCCAAAAACAGACATTACAGAGAACGGACATTCAGATGACAAAACGATTGCTTATCCCCACCCTGCTCGCGCTTGGCGCGACCGGTTTTGCGCAAGCGCAGGATCAGGTGCACCCCATCTTGGGTGATGGGGGCACGTTCACGGGCCGCGGTCACATCTATGCTGTTGCGCCGAAGGTGCGCGGCGAAAGCGGGCCTGTTCTTTCGCAGGGTGTTGTCGGCACCTGGACCTGCGAAGGGCACTACACCGGTCAGAGCGATGCCGTCGCAGATGCCCTGTGGGTGGTCAGTGACCTGCAGGTCGCGACTGCGAAGCCCCACGCGGTGATTGATGAGGACAACCATCTGGAATGGGACTCGGGCGGGCCGGTTGGTCCGGTGACAGACCGCCGCTTCGGGTCCTGAGCTTGGGGGGTGACGGGCACGGTCCGTCATTCCCGATCTGCGACACCAAAACCATTGGATTTTGAAAGATGAACACGCAAGCACACCAAACACTCCGCCAAGCGACTGCGGATGACGCCACTGCGCTGGCCCGCCTGATCGACATTGCTGGCGAGGGCATTCCCAACTGGCTGTGGACCCGCGCCTGTGTCGAAGGGCAAACGCCGTTGGAAATCGGCGCTGAACGCGCGCGGCGGCCGCAGGGCGGATTTTCCTATACCAACGCGCTGGTCGCTGACCAGGGGCGTGGCCCGGTGGGCATGGTGCTCAGCTATGCCATCACCGGAGCACCGGAGGATGATCCCGACGACTTGCCCGCGCCCATCGCACCCTTTGTGGCGCTGGAAAAGCAGTCGGTGGGCACGTGGTATATCAATGCGCTCGCCGTGTTTGACGGGCAGCGGAATGCAGGGATCGGCGCGCGGTTGATGGCCGCAGCCGAGGCGCAGGCCAAAGCGAACGGGATGACGGAGATGAGCATTCAGGTCTACGCCCAGAACACAGGGGCCGTCAGGCTGTACGACCGTCTGGGCTATGCCTGTGTGGCGCGGGAACCCGTGCGACTGCATCCCGCCCCGCCCTACTACATCGGCGACGTTTTGCTGCTGAAGCGGACCCTTGGCTGAACGCCGCGCGGGCTAGTTGCCCTCTTCCAGCACGATCACCTCGACCCGGCGGTTCGCTTCGCGGCCTGCGGCGGTGAGGTGGCTGGCCACGGGGGCAAGATAGCCCATGCCGCCCGCCTCGATCCGGGCGGCGGGGACGTTGTAGCGTTCGACCAAGCGGTTGCGCACGGCGGTGGCGCGGGCGCGCGAGACGGCGATGTTGGCTTCAAGCCCGCCGACCGTATCGGTGTGCCCGACAACGGCGATGCGCAGGTTGGGGCGGTCGGCCATGAGTTGCGCGATCTGTTCCAGTTCGGGCGCGCGGCCCTCGCCCAGATTGGTGGTGCCGACGGCAAAATCCAGGCTGCGCAGAATGATCGATCCGGTGGAGAGCAACCGCTGCCCAAGGTCGGTGGCGGGCTCTGCCGGTGCCTCACTGACCACAGCGGGGGCCGGTTCAGGCTGGGTTGGGCTGGGCGGAACGACCAGCGCGGCATCCTCCGGCCCGACCTGCACCACCTGCAGATACCCCGCATCTGGCGCGCTGCTGGCGAGCAGCCATATGGCGTCGCCGGTATCGCTGTGGCGCGCGCTGACGAAGTGGTAGGACCGAATGTTCACATACATGTTGGGCGCGGGCAGCACGTCGATGGCAAAGCGAAAGTCGAAGCCGCCGCACGTGTCGGCATCGCAATCCAGAAGCGTGGTGTAGCCCGCCGCGACCACCTGATCATGCAGGGGCGCGAGGATCTGCAACGGAGTCAGGCCCGGCGACGGGATGCGGTAGCTGCGGCGCTTGACCGGGCCGTCGATGTTTTGCGTCGCTACCACGCCGTCGGCGAATGGCGCGCTGGCCACGGCCACCCGATCCAGCGCACTGTCGCGCGCCGCCGTCTGCCGCGCGTTTGAGGGCAGTTCAAGCTGCAGCGCCAGCACTGGGCCCGCCGAAGCGCACAGAAGGGCCGTAAGCCAGTGGCGCATGCCTAGCGCGCCTGCCCGTGGTATTCGGGGTTCGGCTGCATGGCTGTCGCGCTGGCCACGCGGTTCGACATGTTGAAAAAGGCGGCCACGTTGATGAGGTCCCAGATATCCCTGTCCGTCAGCCCGTGATCGCGCAGGATCTGGCGGTCGTCTTCCATGATCCGGGCCGAGGCCAGCGTGACCTGTTCGGCAAAGGCCAGCATGGCGCGCTGGCGCGGCGTGACCTGCGCCACGCGCCAGTTCATGACCAATTGTTCGCCCAGGGTCGGGTCGCCAGAAAGCTGCCGCACCGCCGCGCCGTGGGCGGTCAGGCAATAATAGCAGCGGTTCGTGGCGCTGACGACGACGGCCACCATCTCGCGCTCCAGCTTGGTCAGTCCGCTGTCGGCCAGCATGAGATCGTTATAAAGCGCGGTAAAGGCATTGAGCTTGTCGATGTCAAAGGCGTGCGCTTTCAGAACATTGGGGATCATACCCAGCTTGTCCTCGCAGATGTCGAAATACTTCTGCGTCGCGTCGGGCAGCGGGTCGACCATGGGCAGGTCGAGGACGGTGGGCTGATCGGTCATGTCATCACTTACAACCTGTGGGGCGCGGTGCGGTAATGATAGCCACAGACCTGTTCAAAGCCCAAGCCCCGATAGAGCGCATTGGCGGGGCCGTTGGCCGCAGTGGTCAGCACGGCGATGTGGGTGGCACCGTTTTCGGCGGCCCAGAAGGCCGCGCGCCGCATGATCCACTGGGCGACGCCCTGGCGGCGTTGGTGGGGCAGCACCTCGACCGCGTGGACCATCGCGATGCGCGCATGGATGGCGGCAAAGGCCGTGCCTGCGGGTTTGTCCTTGTGCCGGGCGAGGATTGCGGTCTTGGTCGGCGCCCGGTGCATCACGGCAAGCCGCGCGGGGCCGATCCCACCCTTGGCCCAGATGTCCTCCATGATCGCCAGCGGTTCCCAAATGGCAAAGGCCGTGACGCGGGGGATCGGGATATCGGTGAGCGTTTCGACCGGTGCGATGTAGCCATTTGTGGGGTCAACGATGGCGTAGCCCGCGTGGTCGAGCGTCTGGTCCAAGGTGTCTTCGCCCTGCCGGACCATAAAGAGCGGCGTTTGGCCGAGGGCGCGCATGGCCTCTTCGGCTTGGGTCAGGTCGGTGCCGGGCGCTTCGGCGGTGGCGGCAGAGACCCGTTTGCCGCCGCCCTCCCCGTTCCGGATGGCCCATGGGCCTGCGCGCGTCATGCGCGCTGCGGGCCACGTGCCATCGATGGCGGCATAGAAGGCCGCGGGCGTGATCATGCGGGAAAATGCGTGTTCAGTTCGGCAATGGCCGCGTCGACCTCTGCCCCGTTTGTCCCGCGGATAACGACGTTCGAGCCGTACTTGCCGTCCTTCTGGAACGGATAGGAGCCGATGCTAAGGTCAGGGTGTGCGGTCGCGATATCGCCCAAGGGGCCAGCGATGTCCCCCTCGCCCCGGTCGATGCGCAGGGTCTTCGAGATGAGCGGTGCACCCCCGGTAAGTGTAGGCAGGACGGAGGCAACCATAGCCTGGAACACGGACGGCACGCCCGCCATGACGTGCACATTACGGATGGTGAAGCCGGGGGCCGAGGACACCGGATTGTCGATCAGCGTCGCCCCGTCGGGGATGCGCGCCATCCGCAGCCGTGCGGCGTTCAGGTCCAGTCCCGAGCGGTCATAATGCGCCTGCAGGATTGCGCGCGCGTCGTCGCGGATGTCGATGTGGGTGTCAAAGGCCGCTGCGATGCAGTCGGCGGTGATGTCGTCATGGGTGGGGCCGATGCCGCCAGAGGTAAAAACGTTGTCGTATGCATCGCTCAGCGCCCGAACCGCCGCGACAATCGCGCACTTGTCGTCACTGACCACACGCACCTCTTTCAAGTCGATTCCGTGATCGGTCAGCTGCCCGGCCAGATAGTGCATGTTGGCGTCGCGGGTGCGGCCCGAGAGGATCTCGTCTCCGATCACGAGCATGGCGGCGGTGGGGTTGGGCATCTGGCGCCTCCTTGCGTGTGCGGTCTGTGACGGTATAGGGCTGCACCCATGCGCTTTCAAACCGAACTTATCCCCGCCACGCTGATCCGACGCTACAAACGGTTTCTGGCCGATTGTAGGCTGGAGGACGGGCGCGAGGTGGTGGCGCATTGCGCAAACCCTGGGTCCATGATGGGACTGGCCGAGCCGGGGATGCGTATCTGGCTTGAACCCAATGACGATCCCAAGAAAAAGCTAAAATACGGCTGGCGGCTGGTCGAGCATGCGGACGGGCATTTCACCGGTGTCGACACGTCTGTGCCGAACAAGGCGCTGCGGGCGGCGTTCGAGGCAGGCGCGGTGCCGGGCTTTGAAGCCTATTCGACCGTGCGGCCAGAGCAAAAGTATGGTGAGGGCAGCCGCATCGACTTTCTGCTGCAAGGCGACGGGGTGCCGGATGCCTATGTCGAGGTGAAGTCGGTGACCCTGTCGCGCCAAACAGGGCTGGCCGAGTTCCCGGATTCGGTGACCGCACGCGGGGCCAAGCATCTGGGCGAACTGGCCCGCATGGCCGAAGCCGGGCATCGCGCCGTGATGCTGTATCTGGTGCAGCGCACGGATTGCGATCGCTTCACCCTCGCCACGGATATCGATCCAGGCTACGCCACCGCCTGTGCGGCAGCGACCGGCGCGGGGGTGGACACGCTGTGCCTTGGCACCCATATAAGTCCCAAGGGCGTGCAGGTTGGTGCGCCTGTCGCCGTGGTCATCTGACCCACTGGCCCTTTTTGCCGCAGTGCAGTATGTTAAGAGCCATTAACGCCAATGGAGTGCGCTTTGGACCGTGATACCCGTGGCCGTCTGACCAAGGACGGTATACGCATCTATGACCCTTCGGACTTTGCCAGGATGCACACGGCAGGGCGGCTTGCGGCCGAGATTCTGGACGCGATGTCGGCCCATGTGTTTCCGGGGCAAACCACCGGTGCCATCGACAAGATCATCACCGATTTGGTCGAGGCGGCGGGCGCGACATCGGCCACCATCGGTTACAAGGGCTACCAGCACGCCAGCTGCATCAGCGTGAACCACGTGGTCTGCCACGGCATTCCGGGTGACAAGGTGCTCAAGGATGGCGACATCCTGAACATCGACGTGACAGTCATCGTGGACGGCTGGTTCGGCGACACGTCCCGCATGTTCGTGGCGGGCAAGCTGCCCCGCAAGGCCGAACGGTTGATCGAAGTCACCCATGACAGCCTGATGCGCGGGATCGAGGCGGTGAAGCCCGGCAACACTTTTGGCGACATCGGCCACGCGATCCAGAGCTTTGTCGAAGCGCATCGCATGTCGGTTGTCCGTGACTTCTGTGGTCATGGTCTGGGCCGCGTGTTCCACGCGCCGCCCAATGTGCTGCACTACGGGCGTCAGGGCACCGGTGCGGTGCTGGAGCCGGGCATGTTCTTTACCATTGAACCGATGGTCAATCTGGGCCGTCCCGAGACCAAGACCCTGGCCGATGACTGGACTGCCGTGACCCGCGACAAGTCGCTGTCAGCGCAGTTCGAACATTCGGTCGGCGTGACCGAGGACGGGTGCGAGATTTTCACCCTGTCGCCTGCCGGAACGTTCCATCCGACATACGGGTGAGCGGGGCGCACCCTACGCGATCTCAAGAAGCGTGACGTGGGTGCTGCCGAATTTGCGCTGATCAACGCGCGTGTACCCTGGCGGTGCGTCCATCGGCGCGTTTTCCTCCCAGACGATGAGGGCCCCCTCAGCACAGCAAGGCCGGATCGCGTTCAGCGCACGTTCTCCCATGCCTTTGCCATAGGGCGGATCGAGGAAGACCAGGTCAAAACCTGAGCTTTCCAGACCATTTGGCTTGGTTGCGTCTGCCCGCACCAGCTTGGCCTGATCGCCTGCGCCCAGCTTTTTGATGTTTTCCGTGATCAGCTTTTGCCCGACCCGCCCGTTTTCGACGAACACGGCGCTTGCGGCCCCGCGCGACAGCGCCTCGAACCCTAGGGCACCAGTCCCTGCGAACAGGTCCAGCACATGCGCGCCGTCGATGGCGTCGCGGTGGGTGAGCATTGAGAACAGGCTTTCGCGCACCCGGTCGGACGTGGGGCGCAGATGCGCGCCCGGATCGCCCTTGCCCACGGTCGCGAGCGGCACGCCGCGCCACTGGCCTGCGATGATCCTCACTTGAGCAGGGCTTTCAGGTCGCCTTCGGGGTCAGCGACCACCGCCGGGTCTGCCGACTTGCCCGCTTCGATCAGGCGCTTTCCGATCATGTAGGCGCGCGGGTCGTTGGCGGCATCGACGGCCAGCAGCGTGTCGCCCGCGTAGTACCAGAAGGACTTGGCGCCGCCGCCGTCGCGGGTAACGACGCGGTCGTAGCCGGTGTTCAGCCCCGCGATTTGCAGTTTGACGTCGAATTGGTCGGACCAGAACCACGGACGGGCGACATAGTCTTTGCCTGCGCCCATGATATTTTCGGCCACGCATTCGGCCTGATCAATCGCGTTGGGCACGGATTCGAGCCGGATGCGGTCGCCCTTGTAGGGGAAGGACGCGCAGTCGCCCGCGGCCCAGACATGCGCGGCCGAGGTGCGCCCTTGGGCGTCCGTTGCGATACCGTTGTCGAGCGTGATCCCCGCCGCTTCGGCAAGATCAGTGGCGGGGGTGATGCCGACGCCGACAATCACAAGGTCAACATCGAGCGTTGTGCCGTCGGTCAATTCCGCGCCGGTGACAGTGCCGTCGCCGGTGAGACGGGTCAGGCCGACGCCTTCGCGCAGGTCCACGCCGTGGGAGCTGTGCAGATCGCGGAAGTAGTCGCTGGTTTCGGGGGCGGCCACCCGCTGCAATATGCGGTCGGCCATTTCGACCAGCACGACGTTCAGACCCAGCTTGCAGCAGACCGCTGCGGCTTCGAGCCCGATATAGCCGCCGCCGACGATCAGCGCGGTTTTGCCGTCCTTGCACCACGGGGCCATTGTGTCGACATCCGCGAGGTCGCGGACAGTAAAGACACCCTCAAGATCGCCGCCGATGGAAGCGGGCAAGCGGCGGGGAAAAGACCCTGTTGTCAGGACGAGGTCGGTATAGTCGAGCGTGTCGCCGCCCACCGTGACCGTCTGTTCAGCAGTGTCGATGGCGGTGACCTCTGCGCCGGTGCGCACGGCGATGTTGTGGTTGGCATAAAAGCTGTCAGGGCGCAGGAACATGCGTTCCAACGGCATCTCACCCAACAGGTACGCTTTGGACAGCGGCGGGCGCTGGTAAGGCAACGCAGGCTCGGCACCGATCAACGTGATCGCCCCGTCAAACCCGCCATTGCGCAGCTTGGCCACGCAGGACGATCCCGCCTGCCCTGCCCCAATCACCACCACATGGCTCATGTCATTCACCTTTGTCCTCGCCCTTTGCCAAACCGCAGCCTATATCGCAGAAGAACACGGACGCAATTCAAAGAAAGGCGCATATCATGGCTATTTCCGTTGGCGACACCCTGCCCGACGCATCGCTGGTCTATCTGGGGGACGAAGGGCCCGCGCAGATGCAGCTGAGCGAGAAGACCAAGGGCCGCAAGGTCGTGATCTTTGCCCTGCCCGGTGCCTATACCGGCGTGTGCAGCACGGCCCATGTGCCCAGCTTCATGCGCACCAAGGATCAGTTCAATGCCAAGGGCGTGGACGAGATCATCTGCATCAGCGTAAACGACCCGTTCGTAATGAAAGCCTGGGGCGAAAGCACCGGGGCCGAAGCCGCCGGGATCACGTTTCTGGGCGATGCCGAAGCCGCATTCACCAAGGCGATGGGCCGTGATTTCACAGCCCCACCCGCGGGCCTGATCAACCGGTCCAAGCGCTACGCAATGGTGGTTGAGGACGGCAAGGTTACGGTGCTGCAGGAAGAAGAAAATCCCGGCGTTTGCGACGTGTCCGGCGGTGAGGCACTGCTGGAAGCGCTCTGATCCCGAGCGCGAAATCAAGCATGTGACAAAAGGCCCCTCGCGGGGCCTTTTTCCTTTGGATCACTCTGCGGCTTGAACCAGCGTGCGCGTCGGAAACGGGATGTCGACGCCTGCACTGTCGAGCGCCTCTTTGACCTTGCGCTTCATATCCGCCTGATACTGGAAATAGTCAGCGCTGTCGCACCACACCCGCACCAAAAAATCGACCGAACTGTCGCCAAGGTTGTTCACTTGAATGAACGGCTCCGGGTCCGTTTTCGACCGTTCGTCCGACATGATTGTATCACGGATCACCTCTTCGGCCTGTTTCAGGTTCACGCCATATCCTACGCCAAATGTCCACTCGGCGCGTCGGGTGGGGTAGATCGAGTAATTCTCGATCACGTTGCCCCACACCTCGGAGTTCGGAATGATCACCTGCACATTACCGATGCTGGCAAGCTCGGTGAAGTTCAGCGTCACATCCTTGACCGTGCCCATCTTGCCCGCGACATCGACAAAATCACCGATCTTGAGCGGACGGAACAGGATCAGCATGACGCCCGCCGCCACATTCGACAGCGTGCCTTGCAACGCCAGACCGATGGCAAGGCCCGCAGCACCCACGGCGGCCACAATCGACGTCGTCTGCACCCCAAACGTGTTCAGAACGATCAGAACCGTGAACCCCAGCACCACATAGCGCACGATGGAACCAAGGAAGTTGAACAGCGTGTCATCGAGATGCGCGTGGTTCAGCCCGATCTTGCGCACACGTCGGCCCAGCCATGCGCCCATGGTCCAACCAACCAGCAGGATCGCGATGGCCCCCAGCACCGACCCCACGGCAGAGGCCAGAAACTCAAATGTCAGAAAATCGCCAAGCGTTTTGCCCTGCCACAGTTCTGTGGCAAGCAGGTCGTTCACATAGTCCATGATCCTACTCCGCGAGGCTGTCCAGTTTGCGCGCCAGCTTCACGTCCAGCGTGCTGAGGCCCCCAACGTCATGGGTCGTCAGCGTCACCTCGACCCGTTTGTAGACGTTGAACCATTCGGGATGGTGATCCCACTTTTCGGCCCAGATAGCCGCGCGGGTCATCCACGCAAACGCATCGACGAAGTCGGTAAATTCAAACGTCTTGTGGATGGCGTCCCGTCCATCGGTGACCGCCCATCCGGTGGCAAGCAGCGGATCCAGCAGGGTGCCCCGCGTCTCGTCGCTTAGCTTTTCCATCATTCCTGTTCCTCGATCTGGACCTTTTTGAAAGGTCCGTAGTCCGTGAGAATTTCAATTTCCTCTTCCACCGCCTCACGTTCGGCTTCGAGGTAGCGGGCGACGGCATCGGCAAAGCCGGGGTCGCCCACCCAGTGCAGGCTGTGGGTCTGCGTCGGCAGATACCCCCGCGCCAGCTTGTGTTCGCCCTGTGCCCCGGCCTCGACCCGCGCCAGCCCGTGCTGGATGGCGATGTCGATGGCCTGATAATAGCACAGCTCGAAATGCAGGCAGGGATGGTGTTCCGTGCAGCCCCAATAGCGGCCATATAACGCCTGTGCGCCAAAAAAGTTCAGCGCACCGGCCACATAGCGCCCGTCGCGTTCGGCCAGAACCAGCGCCATGTCGTCCGCCATCGTCTCGTGCGCGATGTCGAAAAAGCGCCGGGTGAGGTAGGGCGTGCCCC
>JBCDEK010000046.1:0-23551 GCA_039179785.1 Pseudomonadota bacterium
ATGGCGATCCTGTGTCTGGCCAAGGACCTCAAGGACCTGCAAAAGCGGCTGGGCGACATGATCGTGGCCTATCGCCGCGACCGCTCGCCTGTCTTTGCGCGCGATATCAAGGCCGATGGGGCCATGACCGTGCTGCTAAAGGATGCGATGCAGCCGAACCTGGTGCAGACGCTGGAAAACAACCCGGCCTTCGTGCATGGCGGTCCGTTCGCCAACATCGCGCATGGCTGTAACTCGGTCATCGCGACCACCGCGGCGCTGAAACTGGCCGATTACGTGGTGACCGAAGCGGGCTTTGGCGCTGACCTTGGGGCCGAGAAGTTCATGAACATCAAGTGCCGCAAAGCTGGGCTGGCCCCGTCCGTGGTTGTCTGTGTGGCGACCGTGCGGGCGATGAAGATGAACGGCGGTGTGGCCAAGGCCGATCTGGGCGCGGAAAACGTGGATGCGGTCAAGAAAGGCTGCCCGAACCTGGGCCGCCACATCGAAAATCTTAAATCCTTTGGCGTGCCGGTTGTTGTGGCGATCAACCACTTTGTGACTGATACAGAGGCTGAAGTGCAGGCGGTCAAGGACTTCGTGGCCGAGCAGGGCGCCGAGGCCATCCTGTCGCGCCACTGGGAACTGGGCTCTGAAGGCTCTGCCGATCTGGCGACCAAGGTGGCGGAACTGGCCGATGCGGACACCGCGAACTTTGCGCCGATCTATCCTGATGAGATGTCGCTGGCCGAGAAGATCCAGACCATCGCCAAGCGCATCTATCGCGCGGACGAGGCGCTGATGGATCAAAAGATCCGCGACCAGTTGAAGCTGTGGGAAGAGCAGGGATACGGGCATCTGCCTGTCTGTATGGCGAAGACGCAGTATTCATTCTCGACCGATCCGAACCTGCGTGGTGCGCCCACGGGCCATTCGGTGCCGGTGCGTGAAGTGCGGCTTTCGGCTGGGGCCGGGTTCGTCGTCGCAGTGTGCGGTGAGATCATGACAATGCCGGGTCTGCCCCGGGTGCCTTCGGCTGAAAGCATCATGTTGAATGATGATGGCCAGATCGAAGGGCTGTTCTAAGTCACGAAAATCGATATCGGCCCTGTCACAAACAAATGACAGGGCTGAAATCCCATTGACCTGTGCCCACTTAGCCCGTCAGCGTGCAAGCCATCACTTGGAGGACTATTCATGACCAGATTGCTTGCCCTGATTGCCACTTTCATCTTTGCGGCTGCGACCGCCCATGCCGAAGAGAGATATGAGGGATATTACTACCCCGAAGTCTCCTCGACCGAGGATTTCACGCGCGTGATCCGCGAAGCGCCGGATTCGAGCAAGGGGGTTCGGGTTGAGTTTGTGACCAATCTGACCGTGGCACAATTGGCAGCGCCCGAAAGCCCGCGTTTTGTGTTCTTTGCCAAGGGATCGGACGCCAAGCATCTGAATGTCATTGCGCTGGATGACGACGTGTTTTCAACACTGTTCCGCGCCCGCGCCGTGCTGGCGCAGATGACATCGAACATGCGCAACAACGACTTTTTCCGCACCCAAGAGCTGCAATTTGTAGCGACCTTCTTTGACCTGCTGCAACTGATGGAATTCGACACGCTGGTGATCAGCGATGGCGAAACCTGGTCGCATCAGGTGAATTTCATCCGATAATCCAAGGAGACAGGACCCGCATGACCGCGACAGTAATTGATGGCAAGGCCTTTGCGGCCAAGGTACGGGTACAGGTGGCAGACCATGTGGCCCGTCTGAAAGAGGCGCACGGGATCACGCCCGGCCTTGCGGTTGTGCTGGTGGGCGAAGACCCGGCGAGCCAGGTCTATGTCCGCTCGAAAGGCAAGATGACGGTCGAGGTCGGCATGAAAAGCGTCGAGCACAAGCTGAGTGCCGACACCTCCGAAGCTGACCTGCTGGCTGTTGTGAAATCCCTGAACGAGGACCCGGACATTCATGGGATTCTGGTGCAGCTTCCGCTGCCCGGACATCTGAACGAAGACTTGGTCATCAACTCGATTGACCCGGCCAAGGATGTGGACGGGTTCCATATCTCTAATGTGGGTCTGCTGGGGACCGGGCAGAAGTCGATGGTGCCGTGTACACCGCTGGGCTGTCTGATGATGTTGCGGGATCATCATGGGTCACTCTCCGGCCTCAATGCAGTGGTCATTGGTCGGTCGAACATCGTGGGCAAGCCCATGGCGCAGCTGTTGCTGGGCGACAGTTGCACGGTGACCATTGCGCATTCGCGCACCAAGGATATCGAAGCCAAGGTGCGTGAGGCGGATGTGGTTGTGGCCGCCGTGGGCCGGCCCGAGATGGTGACGGGCGACTGGATCAAGCCCGGTGCGACAGTGATTGACGTAGGTATCAACCGGATCGACGCGCCAGAGAAGGGCGAGGGCAAGACGCGCCTTGTGGGTGATTGCGATTATGACAGCTGCGCTGCGGTGGCTGGAGCCATCACGCCCGTGCCGGGTGGAGTGGGGCCGATGACCATCGCGTGCCTGCTGGCCAACACCGTGACGGCGTGCTGCCGGGCGAATGGCTTGGCAGAGCCCGAGGGTTTGACGGCTTGATGGGCGAGGCGGAAGACACCTCAGCGTTACAGCTTGACGGGCACCATGGTGCCTTGGAGTACGGCCACAAGCGTTTCGGTGCCTGCGTTCAGCGCATACACCTCTGAACTGACGACGATAAGGCGGCGGCCGGGTTTGATAACCCGGCCTTTTGCGATCAGGCGTTCACCTGTTGCGGGAGCGGTGAGGTTGATCTTGATCTCTGCCGTCACGACCTCCTGATCCTCAGGGATCGTGGTCAGGGCGGCATAGCCCGCCGCGCTGTCGCCGAGGCCGAAGGTGAGCGCTGCATGCGCGAAGCCTTGTTGCTGGCGGCTGCTGGGCAGGATGGGAGCGGAGAGGGTCACGTGGCCGTGGTCCACGTGGTCCAGCGTAGCGCCGAAGGTTTCCATCATGGTCTGACGGTCAAAGCTGGTTTGGATACGGTCCTTCATGCGGCACCGCGCGGCATGGGCACTTGTACCGGTTTGGGACCGGTGAGGATGGCGCTGGCGTCTGGGCGCATGAGCTGGGTCAGTGTCTGGTCGTGGCTGCGCAGCCCGCCGGTGTAGGTGCCGTAGGCGGGCAGGATCAGCTTGTCACTGTCGATCAGGAACGCCGGGCGCGAGATGGCGCGGGCGCGGGTCTGGAGCGTTGCCTTGGGGTGGTAGTGGCCGGAGATTTCGCCTTTGGTGCCGGGTTCGGCGATGTGCCGGAAAGTGAGCGGGCCGATGCGCAGCTCGGCGAGGTGCGCGCCGCCGAATTCGATGGGGCCGGGATCGTGGTTACCCTCGATCCAAACCCAGCGACGGCCCGCTTGGAGCCGTGTGATCCAGAGCCGTTCCTCTTCGGGCAGGCTACGGGCGGCGGTGAGGTCATCGAAGCTGTCGCCGAGGCAGATGACGGTGCGGGCACCGGTGGTGTCAAGGTCGGCAGCGAGGCGGGTGAGCGTGTCGCGTGTTTCGTAAGGTGGGAGTTGGAGGCCGTCGCGGCGGGCGATGCGTTCGGCCTTGCCCAGATGCAGATCGGACACGCAGAGCAGGTTTTGGTCGGGCCAGTAGAGTGCGCCGGAGCCGAGGGCTTTTAGGTGGGTTCCGGAAAGGGATAGGTCGCAGGTGTTCATACTTTGTTCATAGACGCGCGCGCAGGGCGCATCAAGATTAGCCTTACGGTTATGGGGGCGCTGCCCCCGTCGCCCAAGGGCGCCTCCCCCGCCGTATTTTCAAAGAGAAGAAGTTAGAAGGGGACGCGCCATTCCTTCTTCTTGGGTTCTGGTGGCAAGCCTGCGGTTGTCATGAGACGTTCGGCCTCTTCCGCGAGAAGCTTTTCTTCGGCCAGCCCCTTGATCGGGACGCGGCCCACTTCGAGCATGAGGGGGGCGGCGAGCGGCGTGACGCGGTGGTGTTCGATGAGGTCGATGCGATCATCGATGCGGGCGCACATTTCTTCGATCCGGCCAAAGTCGACGAGGCCGCGCATCGCTTCTTCGCGGGTGATGTGCAGCATGAGGTGGTCGGGGTCGTATTTGGCGAGCGTGTCGTAGAGGATGTCGGAGCTGAACGTGGCCTGCCGACCGGTTTTGCGGTTGGAGGGCAGGTTGCGTTCGATCAGGCCCGCGATGGTGGCAGAGGCGCGGAAGGTGCGTTTCATAACGGCGTTTCCCGCAAGCCAAGTGTCGACGCCGTTGCGCAGAGCGTCGATGTCGAATAGGGGCTGAGGGTCGATGATTTTGTCGAGGCCCCAGATGAGGGTGGCATAGTCGGTCGCGAGGAAACCCAAGGGGTTGAGGCCGGTTTCTTCCATCCGTTTGGTTAGAAGAAGTCCCAGTGTTTGCATGGCGTTACGGCCCGCAAAACCGTAGACGGCAGTGTGGATGCGATTGTCATGCGGGAAGCTTTCGATCAGGAGGCGACCCGGTTCGGGCAGGCGGCTGACCTCGCGTTGGAGCGTGAGCCATTCGGAGGTGTGGGGGGGCAGGTTGGGCCATGTGGGCTGCTGGAACATCTTGATGATGCGGTGAGAAAGCTGCGTTGAGGTGGCGAATTTGGTGCCAAGAAAGGTGGCGATCTTAGGCTTCTTGGCCGCGTCGCGCGTTACTTGCACGGTCATTTCGCGCAAGGAGTCGTAGCGCACGATCTGGCCGCCGATGAGGAACGTATCGCCCTGAGTGAGAGTGGCGGCGAAGCCTTCTTCGATCTCGCCCAGGGGTTTGCCGCCGCGACCTTTCCAGCGGACTTTGACCGTGTCGGTGTCCTGGATGGTGCCAATGTTCATACGGATGCGTTGGGCCGAGCGTGGGTCGCGGAGGTGCCACTGACCGTCGGGGCGCTGTTGCAGGCGTTTCCATTGGTCGTAGGCGCGCAGGGCGTAGCCGCCGGTGGCGCAGAAATCGAGGCAGGCGTCGAATTCCGCGCGTGTGAGAGTGCTGTAGGCGCCGGTGCTTGTGACTTCTGCGTAGAGGTCGTCGGCGTGGAAAGGGCCCGCGCAGGCGCGGATCAGGATGTGTTGGCAGAGCACGTCGCGGGGGCCGGGGCCGCGCGGGTTGCCGTCGAGCGCGCCTTCTTTCACGGCGTCGAGGGCCGCCACGCATTCGACCACTTCGAAGCGATTGGCAGGCACAAGTAGCGCCTTCGACGGCGCGTTGTAGCGGTGGTTGGCGCGGCCGATGCGTTGCACGAGGCGTTTGACGTTCTTGGGCGCTCCCACTTGGATGATGAGGTCTACGTCGCCCCAGTCAATGCCCAGATCGAGCGTGCCTGTGCAGACGATGGCCTTGAGGTCGCCGTCAACCATGGCCTGTTCGACCTTTTCGCGTTGCTGACGGTCGAGCGAGCCGTGGTGGATGCCGATGGGCAACTGGTCTTCGTTGGCGAGCCAGATGTTGTGGAAATAGAGCTCGGCCTGGGCGCGGGTGTTGTGAAAGATGAGCGTGGTCTTGTGTTTCTTGACCTCCTCCAGAACCGCTGGAATGGCGTATTTGCCGCCCGAGCCGGACCAAGGGGGCGGTTGGTCCGTGACCAACATCTTGATGTCGGGGGGCGGGCCGGGGTCTGCATGGAGTATGTCGCAGGGGTCGGGGTGACGGGCGAGCAGATGGGCGATGGCCTGTGGGTCCTCGACCGTGGCCGAGAGGCCCACGCGCTTGAGGTCGGGGCGCAGGGCTTGCAGGCGCGAGAGTGCGAGGAACATCTGGTCGCCGCGTTTGGATTCCGCCAGCGCGTGGATTTCGTCCACGATCACCCGCTTGAGGCCCGCAAACATACGCGGGGCGTCTTCGTATGAGGTGAGCAGCGCGAGGCTTTCCGGTGTGGTCAGTAGGATGTGCGGCGGGTCGGCGCGTTGACGTTTCTTTTGGGTCTGGGAGGTGTCTCCGGTGCGGTCCTCGATGCGGATATCGAGGTTCATCTCTTCGACCGGAGTGCGTAAATTCCTTTTGATATCAGCGGCTAACGCCTTGAGAGGGGAGATGTACAGCGTGTGCATCCCTTCGTGGTCGTGCTCTGCAAGGTCGGCCAGGGTTGGCAGGAAACCGGCCAATGTCTTGCCGCCGCCGGTGGGCGCGATGAGCAGGAGGGCGGGGTCGTCCGCGCGGTCCAGCATCTGCTGCTGGTGGGGATGGATCGACCAGCCCTTGGACGCGAACCAGTCGGTGAAGATGTGCGGGAGGGTGGTCATAGTGTGCAATGTAGCGGGTGGTGTGCCGGTGGGAAGTGCGGGATGGGGGCCAGCCCCCATACCCCCGGGATTTTTTGAACCAGAGAAGGACTGAAGCACTGTGCGGGAGTTTCGGTGGGGATTGGGGTAAGCGCGGGGTGTTTCCCTGAGATTTACCGGTTTTTCAAAGAGGTTAAGGGCGAAAGTTGGGGTGCACAGAGCGTGCACAACCTGTGCACAATCCGTGCACCGCGTGGCATATGTCGGTCACAGATTAATGGACCGTGCGTTGCACATGGATATGGGAGGTTGCCGGGCTGAAGCCCGACCTACTGGCTAGTGGGTGCGGGGTTTGAGGGCACGGATCGAGGTCTGCACCTGCTTTGGCAGGGCGGTGTCCGCGCCCTCGGGTGCGGCATCCAATGCGGCGGCTACGTCCTTGCCCAGAATGCCGATGGAATTGTCCGGCGCGTAGCCGTGTTTGGCGAATTCGATAGTGTCGAAGCCGGAGGTGAGCCAGTTCTGGCCTGACGATGTCTCGATCAGATTTAGGAGAGCGGTGGTGTCGAGCCCCGCCGCGTCCGCCCAGTCGAGCACAAGACGCGTCATGGCGGTGTGCGACGCCGCGAGCAGGTTGTTGAGCACCTTTGCCTGCATCCCGGCGCCGAAGGGTCCCATGTGGTGGACGTGCTGGCCCATCAGAGCGAGGAGCGGGGTGGCGTCGGCGATGTCATCGGCGCTGCCGCCCAGCATGAAGCTGAGCGTGCGGTTTTCGGCGGCGATGACGGCGCCGGACATGGGCGCGTCGATCAGCGTGATGTGATCGGGGATCCGGTCACGCAAGCCGCTTACATAGCGGGGCGATAGCGTGGAGCAGATGAAAATGCGCTGCAGCTTGGGGGCGGTGCCGATCAGGTTCTGGACGTCGAACAACACTGCGTTGGTTTCGTCTTCGTCTCTCACAACCGAGAAGAGCGTCTCAAGCGCGGGCGCAAAGGCCATGACATTGGTGGTGATGTGGGGAACGCCCTTGTCCGCCACATCAAAACCTATGGCTTGCGTGCCACCGTCGCGCAGGGCGGCCAGCATCGGCGCACCCATGCGCCCGCAGCCCGCCAGCCCGATCATTTGACGATATGTTCGTCCTTGACGAACATGTTGGCCCAGGCCCGGTCAATCAGGTCGGGGCGCATTTGCAAGGGGATACCTTCGAAATTGCAGATGGCGACCATCTGGTCGATGAGGAAGTTGGGCTGGTAGTTGGCATAGATGCTGTCGATGGTCGGGTATTTGACCTTCAAAAGGTGCACGAGCGCTTCTTCGTTCAGGGCCATCCCTTTCTTCTTGGCCACCATGGCAAAGATTTTCAGGAATTTGGCCTGGTTCGGGCCGTCGATCTTGATCTTGAAGAAGATCCGGCGCAGGGCGGCCTGGTCGAAGATTTCGTTCGGGTGGAAGTTGGTCGAGAAGACCACCAGCGTGTCGAAGGGCACTTCGAACTTTTCGCCCGACTGCAGGGCGAGGATGTCTTTGGATTCTTCGAGCGGGACAATCCAGCGGTTGACCAGCGCCTGGGGCGGTTCGGCCTGACGCCCCAAGTCGTCCACGATGAAGATGCCGCCGGTGGATTTCAGTTGCAGCGGTGCCTGGTAGGTGCGGGCCGTGGGATTGTAGACCAAGTCCAGCATGTCCAGCGACAATTCACCGCCGGTGATGACCGTGGGCCGTTCGCATTTAACATAGCGTTTGTCGTAGGGCGTGACGCGGCGGAGCGACGTCGGGTCCTGTTCCTGTTCGGGGGCCAGCACGTGCACGATCGGGTCATAGACGGTGATGACCTGGCCCGCATATTCGATGGCGCGGGGAACAAAGACATTGTCGCCAAGCGCGTCGCGGATGCCGTTGGAGATTGAGGATTTCCCGTTGCCGGGGGGGCCATACATCAGGATCGAGCGGCCTGCGGAGACGGCGGGGCCAAGCTGGTCCAACAGATCGTCGGGTAACACGAGGTGGCCCATGGCGCCGGTCAATTGCTGGCGTGTGACCATGATATTGCGGATCGACTGGCGTTTGACCTGTGCGCGGTACACCTCGAGCGGGACGGGCATGGCGCCGAAATATTCGGATTGGGCGAGCGCGTCGAGCGCGCGGGCCTTGCCGCCGTCTGTCAGTTGGAAGCCCATTTCGTTGCCGTTGTTGGCATTGAGCGTGCCCGTCGCCTCCATCAGCCGCTGATCGCGGCACATGTCGATGAGTTCCTGCACGACCGGAATGGGCAGGCAGAGCGCGACGCTGAGTTCGGTGGCCATGTCCAGGTTCTTGCGGAACATGGTTTTAAGCAGAATGTCCCGCATCATCACGACGGGCAGCTTCATGTCCTCGAGCCGTTTGGGGGCGGGAGGTGCAATCACGTCCGAGACTTGCATGTTCATGGGCGGGCCTGTGCTCTGCTGTGGTTTGTTTTGCCCCTGTTAGCCCAGCAGTTCGGCCAAAATGTGGCCTGAAAGGGTCAAGAGCCGTACAGCGCCGCGAGCCCCAGATAGATCGCCAGCGTGGGACCAAGGGCAAAGCCCATAGGGAACCTGCGCCCCTCCTGATGCCAGCTTGCCCAGTTCGGGGCATAGCTGTGCAGGGGGGTCACTTTGGCAAGCGTGTGCACCGCATAGGCGGCGAGCAGCACGGCAGCAAACAGCGCCATGATCAGGCGGATGTCGCCCAGGGCCACATAGGGGGCAGCGGCGGCGAGGAATTTGGCGTCGCCCGCGCCCATGGCGCCAGCGGCGTTCAGGATGATGCCCACCACCAGCACGATGGCGAGTTGCGCCAATTGCCACAGGTAGGCGTCAAAGGGGTAGAGGAAGAAGCCCAAAACGGCAAAGACCGCGGCCATGGTCAGGACCGTGGGGTTTGTGATCCGCATCTCGGCCAGGTCGGTATAGGCGACATACAGGCAGAGGGGCACCAGGAGTGGCAGGAACCACAAGGCCACTGTGGCCGACAGAGCCATCATCGTTTACCCGTTCGAGACGTTGTTTTCGAGCGCCCGCAGGGACCGCACGGCGGCCTCGAAATGCTGCGGGTGAGTGTCGATGGCGTCGCGCAGAAGCGCTTTGCCGGTTTGGACATCGCCCTGTTTCACCGCGGCCAGGCCAAGCGTATGCAGAAGCTGGGCGCGTTCGGTCTGGTCCATCGGTACGACGGGCAGGGCATAGTTGCCCTGTGCGCCGCGCGCGAGGATCAGGTTGTTCTTGGCCGTGAACAGGCTGGGGTCCTGGCGGATGGCGTCGGTGAAGAGCCGTTCGGCATCTTTGAAGTCGCCGCGGGTGAGTTTGGAATAACCCCAGTTGTTGAGCACGCCGGAGGGGCGGGTTGTCAGGCCTACGGCGGTCTCGTAGAAGCTGTCGGCCTTCTCCCATTCCTTGTTGCTGTCGGCGATCAGTGCTTCGAGCCGGTAGCGTTTGAACGTCTCGAAGGTGGGGGGCACCTTGTCGAGTTCTTCTTCGGCGCGGGCCCAGTCGCCTGCGCGCAGGAGGGCGTCGGCGTAATCCACACGGTCGTCATTTGTGACACCGTCGAAGTCAATGAGCTTGGCGTAGGCGGCGCTGGCTTCGGTGTAGCGCTTGGCGCGTACAAAGCTGGTCGCAAGCCCGCGCTGGGCGTCGATGCTGTCGGGGTTTTCCTTGGCGGTGCGGGTGAAATAGGCGACCGCCTCGTTCGGGTCGGCTACGGTAAGCATTACGTCGCTGAGGTTGCTTTCGTCGACCACGTTGACGTCCTGAAACGCGCGTTCGACGGTTTCGTCGGCGTTTTTCTGTTCGCACGCGGCAAGGCCCATCACGCATGCCAGTGAGACGGCCAAAATCACGGGGTGGCGCATGTTTGCGTCCTTTTCCTGCTCGTTCGCGCCGCGCTTGTCTGCCCGGTCGCATTGCTTTTTGCGCCCGTCAAGGCGCAGCCTCCAGCCACCCGAACGGGCGGATACATCATGGTGCAGTGCGGATTAGAAAATCACTGCTGCCTCGTCGGACCAGTTTGTACTGGTTCTCGTTAATGGGCACGCTAGCAGAATTTTCGGATTTTGCGAGGGCTAAGCGCAGATTATCCCGGATAAGTGTGCTTTCTCCGTCATCCAGGGCAAAAGCCTTGCGGAATATCTGGACCGCTTCGGCGGTCTGGCCGCGCTCCATGAGCACCACGCCGAGGTTGTTGAGATCCTCGGGATGGGGGTCGTATTCGGTCGTGGCCCGGCGCAGCAGCTTTTCGGCCTGGTTCAGCCGTCCGAGCCCGAGATTGGCAGTCCCAAGGCCCGACAGGATCTCGGCATCGAAGCCCCCACGATCCAATGCGGCACGGTTGAACGAGCGAATGGCAAGCTCGAACTCGCCTGCGGCGATCAGGCGGTGCCCGACCTCGACCCCATCAACGCCTTCGGCACGTCGGTCGATACCCGGGGCAAAGGGGCCGGTTTGCGAGGCATCAATGCCCGGCGGGCCGCAGGCGGTGAGGGCCAGTGCGATGAAAAGGGCGAGAAGCGCCCGGATGCCTGTTGTCATATCGGTCTTTGCGACTGTTTTTATTGACTGAACCGCGCGCCCGGTTGGGGCGCACGGCGCTTGCTTCATAGCATGTGTCGGGGGCCTGGCCTAGTGCAGACACGCTAGTTGCCTGGGCCACCCATAGTACCTAGCTGCGTGATGCCGTGCGCGGAGGGGCCGACAAGGATTATCAGAAGCGGTGGAACGGTCAGCATCATCGTGGCCAAGGTCATCTTGGTCGGCAGCTTGTTGGCGGCTTCTTCGGCGCGCATCACGCGCTTATCTCGCATTTCGGCCGCATAGACCCGTAGCGCCTCGGCGATTGAGGTGCCGAAGCTGGCGGATTGGACCAGCACTGTGACAAAGCTTGACACATCCTGAACGCCGCAACGCTCGCCCATATCATCGAGAACGGAGGTTTTGTCCTTCCCCGCTTTCATTTCGTAGCTGACAATCATGAATTCGTCGGCCAGCGCCGGATAGGACGCGCGCAATTCTTGGGCCACACGCGTGATCGCCTGATCGAGCGATTGGCCCGCCTCAACGCAGACCAAAAGCATATCGAGCGCATCCGGAAAGCCTCGGGTGATCTCTTCCTTCCGGCTGTCAACGCGTCGCTTGACCCAATATTGTGGCAGGTAGTACCCAATACCCCCGGGGCCGATTGTGAACAAGATGGTCTTTTGCGTCGACATGCCGTCCGTGCCGACAATGAAGTTGACGTAGATGACGCCTAGCAGCAGCCCCAGAACGCCAAGACCAAACTGCGCCGCGTGGAACATACGCACCGCATCACGCGACTGATAGCCAGCCTGTCGCAGTGTCAGTTGTCGCTTGGACAACTCTGCGACATCTTCCGGTTCAAGAAATTTCGAGAATCTTTCAAGTTGTTCGTTGCGGGCACCCTGGCGCAAGTGCTCTTTGTTTTGACCGGACGTTGTTCCACGTTGGTTCACTTTTTTCAGTTTGGTCAACGGGTCTTCGGGTTGCCGCATCATCATGATGATCACGACGACGATCATCATCACGCCAAGAACACCGGCGATCACAATGGGACCTAGTGGTCCCAAGATATCAGTCAGGGGTTGCAAGAGTGCATCCATCGGTCCGGCTCCTTATACTTTGATGTCGGTCAGAACACGCATGACCACGAGGTTTGCTGCAAGAAAAATGCCGACGGCAAAGCATGCAGGGATAAAATACGCGTGGTCCCGCACTTCATCGTAATAATGCGGATCGCCAACATTGATCACGATCAGTGCCACGATCGGGAAGGCCGACAGAAACTTGCCGGACCATTTCGCTTCGGCTGTGATCGCCTTGACTCGACGGAACAGGCGGACGCGCGCGCGGATCACCTTGGCCAGACCGGCCAGGATTTCGGCAAGGTTACCACCGGATTGCTGCTGGATGGTCACGGCCACGGCGAGGAAACGCAAATCTTGCATGTCCAGCCGCTCGGCCATGTCCTTGAGGCTTTCGCCCACGTCGCGGCCAAACGCGGATTCGTCGGCGATGAGACCGAATTCGGAGGCGAGGGGGTCCTTGACCTCTTTCGACACGATCTGGATGGCGGAACTGAACGGATGGCCGACGCGCAGGCTGCGCACCATCAGCTCAACGGCGTCAGGCAGCTGTTCTTCGATCATTCTAAGGCGTTTGCCAGCCTTGGACGATACCCAGAAATAGACCGCACCCACGCCGATACCGACAGACAGAAGGATACGCACGGGTGGATCAGTTTCGGTACCGATGCTGAGGCCCAGGAAGGCCACGACGCTGAGGCCTGCCATGATCATTATGAGTTGCTGCGGGGTAAACGCGATGGCCGCTTTTTGTGCCTTGTCTGCGAGCAGCGAGTAGAGCGGGATGGAGCGCGCGCCCATGTGCTGCTGCATTTCCTTGCGCAGCTGCTCGAGTACCTCTTCACGCCGTCCGCCGGACTTGTTGAGCATCTCGAGCCGGCGGTTCACGCGGCTGTTCAGGCTGATCGACTTGCCGAAGGCGACTAGGTACAGCCCTTCGACCAGCACCAGGACGCCGATGAAAATCAGTCCGTAAATAATTGGTTCTGCACTCATAACTGCAAGTCCTCATGTAGCGGATGTGTTGGACACATGATGTGGTCCTTATTGGGCGGCAACAGGTTCGTAGATCGAGGCGGGTAGGTCATACCCCCACAGGCGGAAGCGTTCGGAATAGTGTGAGCGCACGCCGGTGGCGGTGAAGTGACCGATGATCTTGTTGTCTGGTGTCAGGCCCACGCGCTGGAAGCGGAAGATTTCCTGCATCGAGATCACATCGCCTTCCATCCCGGTGATCTCGGTGATCGACGTCATGCGGCGCGAGCCGTCCTGCAGGCGCGAGGCCTGCACGATCAGGTTCACAGCTGACGAGATCTGGGAGCGCACGGCTTTAATCGGCATTTCGATCCCGGCCATGGCAATCATGTTTTCCAGACGGCTCACGCCGTCACGGGCGGAGTTGGCGTGGATCGTGGTCATTGACCCGTCGTGGCCGGTGTTCATGGCCTGGAGCATGTCGATGACTTCCTCGCCCCGCGTCTCGCCCACGATGATCCGGTCCGGGCGCATACGAAGCGCGTTTTTTAGACAGTCGCGGGGGCTGACTTCGCCCTTGCCTTCGACATTGGGTGGGCGGCTTTCCATGCGGCCCACATGGGTCTGTTGCAACTGAAGTTCCGCCGTATCCTCGATCGTCAGGATGCGTTCGGCATTGTCGATGAAGGACGACAGGGCGTTGAGCGTGGTCGTTTTACCGGAGCCGGTACCGCCCGAGACGATGACGTTCAGGCGCGTGGCGACCGCGGCCTGCAAATAAGCGGCCATTTCCTCGGTGAAGGCGCCGAATTCGACGAGATCATCGATGCCCAGCTTGTCCTTTTTGAATTTCCGGATGGACACAAGGCTGCCGTCGACCGCGATGGGCGGCACCATCGCGTTGAAGCGCGAGCCGTCTTTCAAACGGGCGTCCACATAGGGGTTGGATTCGTCAACACGCCGACCCACGGCGCTCACGATCTTGTCGATGATGCGCAGCAGATGCCGTTCGTCCTTGAACGTGACATCGGTCAGTTCCAGCTTGCCCGAGCGTTCCACGAATATCTGTTGCGGGCCGTTGACTAGAATGTCGTTGACGGTTTCGTCTTTCAGCAACGTTTCCAACGGGCCAAGGCCCGTCACTTCGTCAAAAAGTTCCTGGTTGAGGGTCTGGCGATCCTCGCGGTTCAGGATGATGTTCTTTTCTGTCAGCACCTCGGCAGAGATGGCGCTGATTTCCTGGCGCAGGTCCGCTTCGGTGGCGTGCTCAAGCGCTGACAGGTTGAGGTTGTCGAGAAGCGCGCGGTGCAGTTCGAGCTTGATCTCGCCCATCCGCTCTTTGCGCTTACGCTCCTTATCCATCGGCGTGACCGTGGCCGCCTTTTGCGGGGCGGCCTTGCGCGCGATCTTGGACTTGTCGCTGGCTTTGGGCAGTTCCGTGACCTTTTCCGCCGGGGCGGAGGTTTTGGCGTCTGCCTTTTTGTATTTCGAAAACATCGAGGGCTCTCCGGGTTGTCGGATCACGCCGCTTTGGCGTGGTCCTCGCTGAGTTCATGGATAGAGGCGGCAAGCTTCGCGATCTCGCGGCGTAGCGGGTTCTTGGCAGCGGAACTGGCCAGCGGCACACCGTGATCGGCCCCTTGGGTGATGGGTTTGCCGCCGTCTGGCAGTTGCACCTCGACCGAGATATCGAGGCTTTCCGACAGGCGCTTGACACGGGCCTTGCCACCGAGATCGGTGAATTTGGGCGCGCGGTTTAGCACATACCGCAGCTTTTCGACGGGCAGGTCTTCGGATTGAAGCGCCCGCTTGAACCGCAGGGTGTTTTGCGCCGAGCGCATGTCCATTTCCAGTGTCGTGAAATAGAGATGGGCGGTGCTCAGCACCGTTTCAGTCCAGGTCACCAGGGTCGACGGCATATCGACCACCACATAGTCGAAGTGGGCGCGCGCCATTTCAACAACGCGGCTGATATCCTCGGGCGAGATCAGATCCAGCGGGATCATGTCGGCAGGCGCGGTCAGCACTTCGAGTTTTTCTTCGAAGGTCAGGAGCGATTGGCCGAAAATCTCCTCGTCCATGCTTTCGGTGTCCGACAGCATTTCAAAGACCGCCTCGCGACGTTGTAGATCGAGATAGGTGGAGGCCGATCCGAATTGGAAATCAAAATCCAGAAGACAGACGGTGGGTGCATCGCCCGACGACAGCAGGGCGAGTTCCCACGCGAGGTTCACCGCCAGTGTGGTGGCCCCTGTGCCCCCGGCAATACCATGGCAAACAAAGACGGCCCCCTGTTTGTCCGCGCCAGACTTGAGATTGACGGCGCGCTCGGTTTCGACCGGTTGTGGTCGGTCCGCGGCCTTCAAGCGGTCGATGGCTTGCTGCAATTCGTTTTCAGGAAGCGGGTAGGGGACAAACTCGTCAGCGCCCTGCCGCAAAAGCTGGTGCAAGGCTGCCGGGGTCACGTCTTCGGCGATAAGGATGACCTTAATGCCATGTGCCTTGGCCTGCGTGATAATCTCACCCAGTAGGACAAGATTGTCCTCATCTTCTTCGTCCAGGGCGAGCGCCACAAATTCCATCGCTTCGGCTTCGGGCTGGTTGAAGAAGGCCAGAGCTTCGGCAAAGCCGAGATCACCCCAGGCTTCGCCCAGAGCTTGCTCCATATCCTCGATCAGCAAATCGAAATTCTGTACGTCGCGACTGACTGTACAGGCTGTGATCGGGGCCGTTTCCGGTTGTGGCATTACACTGCTCATTGCCCACTCGTCCTTTGTTCAAAGGGCGTGGCATCCGGGTTTGCAGATGGTGCAAGCGGATGCGTTTGCCCTCGCCCGGCACTTTTCGCCGGACATACGTGTCCTCATGCGCAGTAGTCGCAGTGAATTCAGGCGAGATTTGGGCCAAAAAACTCCAATTGTTGGGTATCTCAGAACGATCAAGGGCCCACAGACAGGATTGTCTGCGGGCCCTTGGTGCAAAATTTGTTAAGTTTACTGACCTGTCTGGAAGTCAGCATTGCTTGTGCCACTCAGCGTCGTTGGCGCCTCAGCCGATTGGACATAGTCGCGATAGATGATCTGCGCATATTTTCCGTCCAGCACGGTGGGGTGTGATTTCACAAATCCGCTGACCTCGGTGACTGTGCGGCGATTGCGTCGTTCACGCCCTTGGGTGACGATCAAGGGCTGGGTCTCGCCGAACGATGCAACCGCTTCGAGGCGCGATCTGTCGATCCCTTGCGTTGTTAGGAAACGCACCACCGAATTGGCGCGGGCCAACCCAAGGCGTTTGTTGTAGGCAGATGATCCAACCGCATCCGTATGGCCGTAGACCCGGAACCGAATTTCCGGGAATTGGCGAATCCAGGTCGCCTGTTCCCGCAACACATCCTGTGCACCCGCATCAAGTTGTGAGGAGTTGAATGCGAAGTTCACCGTCGTGCCAACCTCGGTCGCGAAGCGATTGGCGAGGTCAAACGTATATTGTCGCTCGCCGGTAAGCAGGAGCGTATTTTGTGCTGTGGCGTTCCCAAACTGGCCCGTATCGACCAGCGATCCGGCTTCCCGATAGAATTGAGTAAAGACGGGGTCGTTTGAGGTGCCACAGGCACTCAGTGCCAGACTGCCTGCAAGTGCAACGGTGAAGATCGGTTTCATGACCCTGTCCTTAATCCAACACGTAGCCATATGAGCCCGAGAAGTCCTGTTTGGCAACCTCGCCCGCCGCACCCTGTTTCGGGGTGCGCGTACCTGCGGCGGTGCGCCCAAAGAGGAACAGATCCCGTTCGCTCGGGGGTTTGATACGATCTGTCGGCAGGGCCAAGGCATCGCCTTTGATCGGTGAGACAAGGTGGGCCGTGATGATGATCACCAGTTCGGACTGGTCACGCTGGTAGGACGCAGACCGGAAGAGGGCGCCCAGCACTGGAACATCACCCAACCAGGGCAATTGGCTGTTGCTGTCGATAAAGTTGTCTTCGAGCAGCCCGGCGATTGCAAAGCTTTCGCCGTCGCGCAATTCGACCGTGGTTGTCGTTTCGCGGACGCTGAATGCGTCGATGGTAAAGCCGTCAATCGTGATCCCGTTTGTGGGGTCGATGTCGGACACGGTTGCTTCGAGTTCTAGATTAATCAGGTCCTTGTCGACAACACGTGGAATGAAGTTCAGCTGGATGCCGAAGGGTTTGAACTCGACGGTGATCACGCCGTCTTCTTGGGCGATGGGCACCGGATACTCGCCGCCTGCGAGAAAACGTGCCTCTTGCCCGGACAGGGCGACGAGGTTGGGTTCAGCCAAAGTGCGCACAACCCCTTTATTTTCAAGGGCTTCAAGCAGCAACCCGAATTGGGCGTTGCCAGCGTTGAAGCCAAAGAGGATCGCGCCGGTGTTGGAGTTTGAGGCAGGAAGGCTGCCTCCCAAAGCGCCCGCTACGGCCCCCGAGGTCACCGTTGTTCCGTTACCTCCGCTCAGACCCACATCACCGGAAAAGATGGTGCCACCCAGTGACAATGAGGAACTCAGCGACTTGGAAACCGAGCGGTTCATCTCGGCAAACCGGACTTTCAGCATCACTTGTTGAATGCCGCCAACGCTCATCAGATTGCTGACGCGCCCTTCGGCATAGCGTTCGGCAAGGTCAAGTGCGCGTTGCAGGCGTGCCGAAGACGATACGATGCCCGACAAGACGATACCGTCATTGGCGGTGCGCACCTCAATCTGTTCGCCGGGTAGGATCTGGCGCAGCCGTTCCTTGAACTCGGTGACATCGGCGGCGACGCGCACGTTCACATTGGTGATCAGGCGCCCGTTCGCATCAAGAAGCGTCAATGTGGTCAAGCCGGGTGACTTTCCGAGCACATAGATCGTACGATCGCTGAGCGAAGAAATGTCGGCGATCGCCGGATTGGCGATGCTGAGTTCGGCGAAGGCCGTATCACTTTCGACAACAACCGCCCTGTTCATGGGCACGTTGAGCGTCGATTCCGTTTGTTTGCGCACGACCTTAAGAGTTTCTGCCTGGGCAGTCTCTGCGATTGGGCTTACAGCAAAACACAGCCCGCAAAGGGCCGCCTTGAAAATTCCGTCAATGTTCATGTGACCTGCCTTTTTGATCACGCCTCGGTGCCGGGTCTTATTGCCCGCGATTATTCACAACATGCGGCAGTTTCGATTTTTTTGCAAGAATCAATGGCTTCAAGCGATTCCCTTATGTGGATAACAAGCAACAGACCCACAAAACGACACCGGCGCCACCTGAGTGACGCCGGGAGTAAGTGCTTGAAAAAAAGAACGATCAGTTGGTGCAGGGGATCGGAATTTGAACCACTTCGGCACCGCGCCGCGTGCGGATCGAGCAGGTTTTTTCCTCTTCGACCTCTGCCTTGACCTCTTTGGCTTCGATGCCCAGGAGCGAACGCTGGTCCACCTCGATGGCGCCGGCAACGGTGTCATCTTGTGCGCCAACCAGTGACAACGACAACCGTCCGGTCGACTGCGCCTGGGCGAGTTTTGCAACCTGATTGGGTTGAACTGCGACGGTGACGGTCTGCGCGATCCGCGTGCCGTCGACATCGTTCGCCGCATTCTGGTCAATAGCGATCAATTGAATTGCGGGTTGGATCAGTTTCGTAACCTCGCCGCGTGTGCCGCCAAGTGCCTTATCGACACGGCCGGTCCAATACACGTCGACCCGGTCACCGGGCCGCAGGAAGCCTGACACACCGGACGCCACGTCGACGCGGATCGCAAAAGCGCGCATGCCGCGTTCAAGCCGAGAGGTCAGCCCCGCTTCTTCGCCGGGCTCGGTCACCTTTACGGCAAGGATGGCTTCATTCTTTTCCATCGTACGCAAGACAACGCGGGGTCTCGTTTCGCCTTCAGCGAAGAGAGGATTTTCAGCGGTGAAAGCCCCTTCGGGAAGGGCGGTTTCCGGCCAATCGACCGTGCGCACATCCTCGGCCACAAGAGCTTCTCCATATTTCAACTGCCGCTCGGCCACGTAGATTGGCACAGTCGGCACGACCTTTTCACGTTGGGCACGTTCGGCCGCCAAGGCCATTTGATATTGCCCGATGTAATTTTTGGCCATGTAAACGGCACCACCTGCGAGGGCGATACCAGCCAACAGAACCAAACCAAAAACCATTCGCATTTTAGTACCTCATTGCTCGGGTTCCTGCCCGGAACAGATGGAACCTCTTGATTTTATTGTGCACCTAGATTGTGGCGATTTCGCGGAAAGGGCGAGGAAGCTTGAAGGCATGCTCTCCAAGACCCCATAAAAACAAAAACCCGGTGCGCATCTGCGCAGTCGGGTCAATGTTACACGCGGGATCAGGCGGATTTATTCTTCCTGAAAGAACTCCGTGGCAAAGAATTCTCCGACATCGCCGGTCAGGCCCAGCGTTCCGGCTTGCATGGCGATGATGACCGCGACGGCCAGGCCGACAATGGCAGCCGTCAGCACAACCCAGTCAACGGTCACGGCCCCATCTTCGCTGTTTATGAAAAGTTTAAAGAGATTGATCATCGAGGGCCTCGCTACGCGTACATAAGTGTCGGGTGGTAAAAAGGGCCGCGCCCTGTTGCGGTCGCGGCCCCTAAATCAGACAAAGGGTCTGAAATTATTCAGAAGCAGGCGCGCCGATGGAGCCAACCGCACCGATGCCGCCGGCACCGCCGGTCAGGTACGTGTCAACGTCGCTGGTCAGACCTGTGGCACCAGATTGGATCGAACCGTAAGCAGCAACGGCCAGGCCAACAACGGCGGCTGTCAGCACAACCCAGTCAACTGTCACGGCACCGTCTTCGTCTTTACGGAAGTTTTTGAAGAATTTGATCATGTTAGTGTCCCTCCAAAGGATCAGTAGATTTACAAACAACCTCGCCGTCTTTTGGGGGCCGCTCTCTCTCATTGGCCCGTGTCCGACTTGGTATGGCGCTATATAGTCGGGGGATTGGGGCACGAATTTGGCGCAGGTGAGAGGATTTCACGCCTCGTCATCATTTTTTTTCGAGAAATCGTTAAGGTAATGATTTTTAAGTATAAAATAGGATTTCGTGATTTCAATTCGTGTAATTTTCGTTAATCTGCACGGTAAATGTGGCAGATTTGCCATCTTCCCCGGCACCGGGCTGGCGCGAAAACCGGATTTTGGGGTACAAATACGCAAAGCCCGACGAAAAACGGGTGCAGAGCGAGAGCATTTTATATGATACGTCTGTCCGCTGCCGTACTGGTGGCCGTTTTTCTGAGCGCGACTTGCGTGGTGGCCGAAGATCCGCCGCCGTTCAAAGACTTTTCGGCGAAGCGCGTGAAACCGCCTGCGGCTGGTACACGCAAGTTGATCACCGTTCAAATCGATCCCGCAGCGCCCGAGGCCGCCGAAACCGAACCCAGCTCGGCTTCGGAGGATGAGACGGCGTCCACGGCCCTCGCGACACGGTTTGATTGGTTCTGGCAGGACGTGTCCCCCAAGATGGACGATGCAGGGCCTGGGCGGTTGGACACCGCTTTGCGCGCGCTTGCCAGGGCTGAGCAGTCCGTACCGGTGCCCCGGCTGCAGCAGATGCAAGCCGTGGCCAAGGCCCAGGGGGTTGAGATCCTGAAGGCCACCATCGGCACGGATGTCTCGCCCGCTCTGGTCTTGGCCGTGATGATGGTGGAATCCGCAGGCAAGATGGACGCGGTAAGCGGCGCAGGTGCGCAAGGTCTAATGCAATTGATGCCGGATACCGCGGCGCGGTTCGGGGTCGAGGATAGCTTTGCCGCTGATCAGAATATCGCGGGAGGCGTCAAATACCTTGACTGGCTCATGGAGCGGTTTGACCGGGACCCCGTTTTGGTTCTGGCGGGCTACAATGCCGGAGAAGGCGCGGTGCAGTCGCATCAAGGCGTGCCACCCTATGCAGAAACCCGCGACTATATCCCCAAAGTCCTAGCCACGTTCCAGATCGCGAAGGGGTTGTGTCTCACACCGCCGGAACTGGTGACCGATGGCTGCGTCTTTGCCGCGTTGAACTGAGTTGCCCGACTTTCCGAGAGCGCAGCCCCATGCCAAGTGCTGTCACGTAGCGACCTCTATACTTTGAATGCGCCGGCCCAGTCCGGGTGCATCGCCCGCTGCGCGTTCACGAATGGGCAAAGCGGGACAATCTTCCACCCTTCGGCAAAGGCATCTTCGACCAGGCGTTTGACCAGGGCTTGTCCCACGCCTGTTCCACGCAAGGCATCCGGCACACCGGTATGATCGGCAATGCGCGTCTGCGGACTGAGGATCGAATAGGTCAACTCTGCCTCGTGACCGTTGTGGATCAGCAGGTATCTGCCCTTCGTGTCCGTCTCTTCCCGCCGAATGTCGAACTCAGACAAGGGTTGCCTGCGTGGCCGCGCGCAAGTCATCTTCGGTCACGCCATCAGCAACCTCGACGATCTTCAAACCACCTTCGACCACATCAAGCACGCCAAGGTTCGTGATGATCCGGTCGACAACGCCCTTGCCAGTCAGGGGCAATGTGCAGTCCTTGAGAACCTTGCTGTCCCCATGCTTGTTCGTGTGGTCCATCACCAACACCACCCGGCCTACACCGGCCACCAGATCCATGGCGCCACCCATGCCTTTGACCAGCTTACCCGGTATCATCCAGTTGGCAAGGTCGCCGTTCTCGGCCACTTCCATCGCACCCAGGATCGCCATGGCAATCTTGCCACCGCGGATCATGCCAAAGCTCTGGGCGCTGTCGAAATAGGCAGTTTGGGGCAGTTCAGTGATCGTCTGCTTACCCGCGTTGATCAGGTCCGCATCTACGTCATCCTCGGTGGGGAAGGGACCCATGCCCAACATCCCGTTTTCGGATTGCAGGGTCACCTCGATCCCCTCGGGGATGTAATTCGACACAAGCGTCGGGATTCCGATGCCCAGGTTCACATACCAGCCGTCTTCCAGTTCCTGCGCGGCGCGCGCCGCCATTTGGTTGCGATCCCAGGGCATCAATTGTTCCTTATTCGTCGGTGAGTGCCGCGCCAGCAGGCACGTCGATGGTGATGAAACTTCCTGCTGCACCGCGCCCCAGATGCAACGTACCTTCAAGGCCTTCAATCAGACCCGAGACGATGCGCCCGCCTACGGTCTTGCTGTCAGGCCACTCCATGTCCGCAGGGATGCCCACGCCGTCATCCGCCACGATCAGCCGCAGGCCGCCCGCGCTCAGTCGGCTCATGCGCACTTCGACCAGTCCCATGTCGATCCTGTCAAACGCGTGTTGAAAAGCGTTGGTCAGCAATTCGGACAGCACCAGACCCACGCGTGTCGCCGTTTCGATCGGCACCTGCAGCGACTCGATCTGAAGCGACAGGCGAATGCCCGAGCGCCCTTCGATATGCGCGATGGCGGCGGACAGGCGCGACAGATAGCTGCCCATCTGAATGGTGTCTCGGTTGGACTGCTGATCGCTCAGCTTCATCTCTTCATAAAGCAATTGGAGCGTTTCGATCCGGCGGCTGAGTGCGGCAAAATCCTCGGGCACGGAGGTGGAGCCGGATTGCTGGCGGATCATGCCGATAATCATCGACAGGTCCGAGGCTACGCGGTTCTGGATCTCGATCAGTTGTGCATTGATGTCTTCTGCGCTGGTCGACAGCTCACTTTGGCGTAGTTCTTTTTGGATGCCGACAAAGTATTGCGTCCGACCGTCATCGTCGTGGACAGGGGCTACGATCAGCCTGTTGGTGAACGGCTCGCCATTGGCACGGTAGTTCAGGATATCAACGGTGACGCTTGCTTCGGCTTCTATCCCCGCGCGCAACTGGTCCACATCGGACTTGCGTGTGCCTTCGCCTTGCAAAAAGCGGCAGTTGCGCCCGATGGCTGCAGACCTGCCATAGCCAGTGCTGCGGGTGAAGGCCTGGTTCACATAGACGATCGGATTGTCTTCGAGATGCGGGTTGGTCACGACCATAGCGATCTGTGATCGCGAAAACCCGTCAAAGGATTTGTCGTCGTCCAGAAGTTGTTCGATGGTGTCAGGCATGGCCTGGCTCCTTACGCGGCGCGCGTTGTCCGTTGTTCAATGCGCTTTTCGTGTTCGCCCTGGATCAGGCGGTGGACATAGATGCCCGGCAGGTGGATATGGTCGGGGTCCAGGCTGCCTGTGGGCACGATTTCCTCCACCTCGACCACGCACATTTTACCACACATCGCGGCAGGCGGGTTGAAATTGCGGGCGGTCTTGCGAAAGATCAGATTGCCGGTCTCATCCGCTTTCCAGGCTTTGACAATGGACAGATCGGCAAAAATACCTTCTTCCATGATATAAGTCTCGCCATTGAAATCGCGGTGGTCCTTGCCTTCGGCAATGACAGTGCCAACGCCGGTCTTGGTGTAGAATCCCGGAATGCCGCACCCGCCCGCGCGCATCCGTTCGGCCAGGGTGCCTTGGGGGTTGAATTCCAGTTCAAGTTCACCCGACAGGTACTGGCGCATGAACTCTGCATTTTCGCCCACATAGGACGAGATCATTTTTTTCACCTGGCGCGTCTGCAGCAGAATGCCGATGCCAAAATCGTCGACACCTGCATTGTTGGACGCGAATGTGAGGTCCTTGGTGCCAGTGTCTTTGATCGCGTCAAGCAGCAATTCGGGAATCCCGCACAGGCCAAAGCCGCCCGCTGCGATGAACATGCCATCAAACAAAAGCCCATCCAGTGCTTCGGAAGCTGAGCTGTAAATCTTCTTCATGCTATTCCCCA
>JBCDEK010000041.1:0-26208 GCA_039179785.1 Pseudomonadota bacterium
GGCATGAAGCTCGAGAACGTGACCATGGACATGCTGGGCACCGCCAAGCGCGTTCAGATCACCAAGGACGAGACCACCGTGATCGACGGCAACGGCGAGAAGGCGGAAATCGAAGCCCGCGTCACGCAAATCCGTCAGCAGATCGAAGAAACCACCTCCGATTACGACCGTGAAAAGCTGCAAGAGCGCGTTGCCAAACTGGCAGGCGGCGTTGCCGTGATCCGCGTTGGCGGCATGACCGAAGTCGAAGTGAAAGAGCGTAAGGACCGCGTCGACGACGCCCTGAACGCCACCCGCGCTGCTGTGCAGGAAGGCGTTGTTGTGGGCGGCGGTGTCGCTCTGGTTCAGGCAGGCAAAGCGCTTGACGGTCTGACCGGCGACAACAACGACCAGAACGTCGGTGTGAGCATCGTGCGCAAGGCCATCGAAGCGCCGCTGCGCCAGATCGCCGAGAACGCTGGCGTCGACGGCGCGGTTGTCGCGGGCAAGATCCGCGAAAGCGGCGACGTGACCTTCGGCTTCAACGCGCAGACCGAAGAATATGGCGACATGTTCAAGTTCGGCGTGATCGATCCTGCGAAAGTGGTGCGTCACGCGCTGCAAGATGCGGCCTCGGTCGCCTCGCTGCTGATCACCACCGAAGCCATGGTGGCCGACAAGCCCGCCAAAGAGGGCGCAGGCGGTGCACCAGGCGGCATGCCCGACATGGGCGGCATGGGCGGCATGATGTAAGCATCAAGCCGGTTCTCAGCCGACTTTACCCAACAAAGCAAAGGGGCCTTCGGGCCCCTTTGTCGTGCGCAGATCAGTATGTTTTCAATGGGCACGCCAAGCGCCAAATCCGGCCATGCAGCCCCAAGCGAAAACACAAAAGCGCGCATGCGCGTCCTACGTGTACTCGGTTTTCACGCAGTGCGCCCCACTTTTGGAAACACGCGCAAAGGGGCCGCCACGCTGCTGCGGGCCGCCCATCATGTTCATAAACCTCTTGAGCGACGTGGCGCAGTCAAACACGCCGCGCCGCATCATTCGCTCAGTTGCTGGTCGCGTCCGACTCAAGCGGCGCTTCATCAAAGCTGATGGCGCCTTCGACCAGGAACGACCCGTCGTCTTCCGACACGGCGTCGGCGTCATAGAACGTCGTTTGCACACCTTCTTCGGCAACCATGGTCACCGACGACTGGTCAGCAATCGGCCCAATGGCCCAGTCGCCGTTCTTGGCGACGATGTTGTGTTCGACGCCGGTCAGGTTGGTGAATTTCACCGTATCACCTTCGTCAAGATACAGCACCGACGGGAAATAGGCGTCGGGCAGGATCAGAATTTCATGTTCGGCGGCCGAGGCTGCGGTCGCAGTCGTCACCGTGGCCAGAACGGCCCCAATTTGCAGTACGCGCTTCATGCCAGCACTCCTTTTGCTTCGGCCCCACCCGAAAGACAGAATCGTATATGCTGTTCTTGCGGGTGGAATGCGGCTGAAATGAGGCGAAGCTGCGGCCTCCCGACGGCGGATGGACCAGATGCGACGTGCCGATGTCGCATGGTCATATTGGCTGCGTGGCATTAGGTAAGGTGAGAATGTGGTGCCAGTTTGGCACGTCGATACGGTGGAGGCCCCCATGAACGTCGAGACAAAGATATTGAAGGCCAAGGATGCGCCGGACCTTGGGTCCTTTGACTGGTCCGATCCGCTGCGCCTGTCCGATCAATTGAGCGAAGACGAGCGCATGATCCAGGCCTCGGCCCAGGCCTATGCCCAGGAAAAGCTGGCCCCGCGCGTCGTGTCGGCCTTTGCGGACGAGGCAACCGACCCCGGCATCTTCCGCGAGATGGGGGATATGGGCCTGCTGGGCGTGACCTTGCCCGAAGAGTACGGGGGGCTTGGTGGTTCCTATGTCTCCTACGGCCTTATCGCGCGCGAGGTGGAGCGTGTCGACAGCGGGTATCGGTCGATGATGTCAGTGCAATCGTCGCTGGTGATCTACCCGATCTACGCCTACGGCTCGGAAGAGCAGCGGCAGAAATACCTGCCAAAGCTCGCGTCGGGCGAATGGATCGGCTGCTTTGGCCTGACCGAACCGGATGCGGGATCGGACCCTGCGGGCATGAAGACCACGGCCAAAAAGACCGACAGCGGTTATGTGCTGAACGGATCGAAGATGTGGATTTCCAACGCGCCGATCGCGGATGTGTTCGTGATCTGGGCCAAGTCCGAGGCCCATGGCGGCAAGATCCGCGGTTTTGTGCTTGAGAAGGGGATGGCGGGCCTGTCCGCGCCCAAGATCGAGAACAAGCTGTCGTTACGCGCCTCCATCACCGGCGAGATTGTGATGGACGGCGTCGAAGTGGGCGAGGATGCGCTGCTGCCGGATGTGCAGGGCCTCAAGGGGCCCTTCGGCTGTTTGAACCGCGCCCGCTACGGTATCTCGTGGGGGGCCATGGGGGCGGCCGAGTTCTGCTGGCACGCGGCGCGTCAATACGGGCTGGACCGCAAGCAATTCGGTAAGCCGCTGGCGCAAACGCAGCTGTTCCAGAAGAAGCTGGCGGACATGCAGACCGAGATCACGCTAGGCCTGCAAGCGTCGTTGCAAGTGGGCCGTCTGATGGATGCCGCCCAAGCCGCGCCCGAGATGATCTCTATCGTCAAGCGGAACAATTGCGGCAAGGCTTTGGAGATTGCGCGGGCCGCCCGCGACATGCACGGCGGCAACGGGATTTCGGCTGAGTTCCAGGTCATGCGTCACATGATGAACCTTGAGACGGTGAATACCTATGAGGGGACACATGATGTGCATGCCCTGATCCTCGGGCGCGCGCAGACCGGTTTGCAGGCCTTCTTCTGAGGGCAGGACCGGGGGCCAGCCCCCGGACCCCCGGGATTTTTTTGAACCAGAGAAGAAGCTTAAGGCAGAGTTAACGCCCCTCGTCAAACGTGAACGGACGCTGAGTGTTAACGATACGTGAACCGGATTTTGCCGTGCGAAATACGCGGTTTTCCGGGCAAAATGTACAGTTTACCCAAATCGGTCTAAAGGGCGGGTTTTTTGCAGCATATCAAACTGTGCAGTTTGCAGCGCAAAATGCGCGTTTTGGCAGATATTGAGCATCGCACGTTGCGTTAACCAGCGCGCGCGATCAGGTCCACGCCCATCTGCTGGAACAGATCCATATAGTCCAGCATGACCCAGTTTTCGGCGATCTGCCCGCCTGCGCAGCGGTAGAAATCCATCACGCGCAGCGTCAGGTTCTTGCCCGTCGCCTCGACGCCCAGATAGGGGCCGCGATGGGTCATGGTCATTGAGGGCCAGCCCGAAATGGCGGCGTAGTTTCCCTGTCCGATCCGCGCATAGTGATTGCCGCCCTTGCGGTCCGGGAAGGCTGCGAGGAAAGGGGCGCGGTGGTCTTTTACGAAGCCGTCCCAGCGGTAGTTTGACCCGATGCCACCGGGGCCGTACCACAGCATATCATCGGCCCAGTATCCGTCCTGGCCGGTTTGCCCCTTTGATCCGCCGGTCTTGGGATCGTAAACGTGCAGATCGCCCAGCATCGCCTCGATCAGATCGAGACTGGCGCTGCCGTCGCCTGCGGGCAGGATGCCGTCATGGGTGGCGGGGCCGGGGAACAGCATTTCGGTCCCGAGCAAACCACCAAAAGGATCCCGGCCCGCTTGCCGCATGAGGTCTGGCAGATCGAGGATGACACGGGCTTGTGTAATGTGGCCGTCTTCGAGGCGGTAAAACTCGCCCGCACGCAGAAAGGTCAGCCGATTCGACGGCGCGATGTCCCAAAGGGGGGCACAGAAATTGCCGACATAGTGGGTAAAGCTCGCGATCCACTGATTACCTGCGGCACGGTGATTGGACCCGGTGATAAAGATTTCATCACGGCGGCGAGCATGCTGCAGCGCAGCGCGGATCGGTATGAACACGTCGGCCCAAGCATCCTCCGGCACGTTCGCGGGATGCGAGAAATGAAAGGCGCAATTGGGCGCGAAGCATGCCTCGAAAGCACGCCGCGCTGCAGCATCATCTTGTGCCCAAATGTCATGCAAAGCCTGCCTGAGCGCTTGAATATCGGTTGCCATGAAAGGGCCCTGTCGTTGATTTTGCACACGTGTGCAAAAAACAGTTGCCAAGTTGCCGGGCCGATGTCTAGCCTTATCGGATATCCTATCGGACGGGGGGTCCCATGGCAGAGATTCAGCTGCGCAACATCAACAAGCGTTGGGGGTCCTTCGTTGGCGTTGACAATTTCGACCTGACCATCGCGGACGAGGAGTTTCTGGTTCTGCTGGGCCCGTCGGGCTGTGGCAAGACGACGACGATGCGCATGATTGCGGGGCTTGAGGACGCGACGGATGGTGACATCATGATCGATGGCAAGCGCGTCAACGATCTGGACCCCAAGGACCGGGATGTCGCGATGGTGTTCCAGTCCTACGGCCTCTATCCGCACCTCAATGTTTACGAAAACATCCGCTTCCCGCTGAAAGTCCGCAAGGTCGACCCCGCGACCCACGATGACAGGGTGCGTCGTGCCTCCGCCATGGTCGAGCTGGACGACTTCCTGCACCGCAAGCCCGCCGAGTTGTCGGGGGGGCAGCGTCAGCGCGTGGCGCTTGCCCGCGCGATTGTGCGCGAACCCAATGTGTTCCTGATGGACGAACCGCTGTCGAACCTGGATGCCAAGCTGCGCGTGTCCACCCGTGCCCAGATCAAGAACCTCAGCCACGAGTTGAAGGTCACGACCGTTTACGTGACCCATGACCAGATCGAGGCGATGACCTTGGCCGACCGCGTTGTGGTGATGAAGCAGGGCAAGGTCCAGCAGGTGGGCACACCGACCGAAATCTATGATCGGCCTGCAAATACCTTTGTGGCGAGCTTCATCGGCTCGCCGGCCATGAACCTGATGGACGGCACAATGGCGGCGGGTACATTCACGGGCGACAAGGTCATGATCAGCGGACTGTCTGCGCCGGACGGGCCTGCCACGCTCGGCTTTAGGGCCGAAGACGCGGCGCTCGCCGAGGGCGATGGCCAGATCACGGCACCCATCTACACCATCGAACTGCTGGGCGACGCCACCATGCTCACCGTCCGTGCCGGCGGGCAGTTGGTGTCGATCAAGGCCCACAAGGAGTTTCGGGCCGAGATTGGCGACACTGTGTCGTTCTCGGTTCCGGCGGGCATCTGCCACGCCTTTGATTCCTCTTCCGGCGAGCGCCTCGCCTGAGGGAAACTTGGTTGGTCGGGGGCACCCGGGCCAGCCCAACCAAGTCAGTGCAGGCTTGCAAGATGCACTGACGCCAAACGCAACAGGGAGTTTGCATATGTATCTGAAGAAATTGGCACTTGCGGGCGCTGTCTCGCTCCTGGGATCCACGGCTTTTGCCGCGTGTTCCTACGAAAATGAGGTGCCTTTGAAGTCGCTGACGGCGGGTTTTGAAGCATGGAAAGCCGTCACCGACGCCATGGCAGAGTGCGGGAACTTTCAGGCTGAGCTGGACCAAGAATTCCGCACCAAGCAGCCCGCCGCGTTCGAGGCCAATCCGTCGCTCTACCAGATCGGTGGCGTGTCCAACGGCACGATCACGCCGCTTCTGAACGCGGGCACCATTCGTCCGCTGGACGATCTGGTCGCCAAGTACGGTCAAAACCTTTCGCCCAACCAGTTGATCCGCGTGGATGGCAAGATCATGGCCGTGGCCATGATGGTGAATACCCAGCACCTGATGTACCGCGAGGATATCCTGGCAGATCTTGGCATCGAGACGCCCACCACATGGGGTGAAGTGCTGGCCGCGGCCCAGAAGATCGAGGATGCGGGTGTCGTGGATCACGCCATTGGCGCGACCATGAAATCCGGTTGGAACCTGGCGCAGGAATTCGTCAACATGTATCCCGGTTTTGGCGGGTCGTTCTTCAATGGCGACAACACCACTGCCGTGAACTCCGACGCGGGCATGAAGGCGTTGGACGTTATGAAGGCTACGCTGGAATTCACCGACCCCGAAGTTCTGGTCAGCGACAGCACTTATGTCCAGCAGCAGTTCCAGCAGGGCAAGATCGCCATGGCGAACCTGTGGGCGTCGCGCGCCGGTGCCATGAATGACGAGGCCGAAAGCACGGTTGTGGGCAAGGTCAAGATGGCCGCAGCACCGCTGGCGATGGAAGGTGGCGCACCGGCCACCACGCTGTGGTGGGACGGTATCGTGATCGCGGCCAACATCACGGACGAGGAAGCTGACGCGGCCTTCCGTCTGGCGATGGAAGGCATGGACACCGAGATGGTGCAGGGCGCCAATGACGCGGCCATCTGGCTGGTGCAGGGCTACCAGCCCGGGCCGTTGTCGGAAGGTGCAATTGCGACGGCGACAGCCAACCCGGCCCCGCCTGCGTACCCGTCGACCACGCAGATGGGCCTGCTGCACACGGCTCTGGGTAACGAGCTGCCCGCCTTTCTGACCGGTGAGCGCGGTGCCGAAGCAACGCTTGTTGCCGTCACCGAAGCCTACACCACCGCGGCCAAAGAGGCCGGTGTGCTGGAGTAAGATAAGGGCGGCTGGCCGGGACACCTCGGCCAGCCGCATCTTTTGGGGGACAGATGACACCTGAATACGATCATATCGTTGTGGGCGGTGGCTCTGCTGGATGCGCGGTGGCCGCGCGTCTTGCCGAACGACCGGGCGCACGCGTCTGTGTGGTCGAGGCAGGGCCGTCGGACCGGGACATCCGGGTCAAGGTGCCCTTTGCCCTTGTGAACCTGATGCGCTCCGACACGCGCAACTGGAAGCGCGAAACGGTGCCCATGGCATCCGCCGGGGGGCGGCAGGTTGCCGTGCCGCGCGGGCGCATGGTTGGCGGTTCGGGGTCGATTAACTCAATGGTCTGGTTCCGCGGCACGCGCGCCGATTTTGACGCCTGGAACCTGCCGGGGTGGGACAGCAGCACGGTCTGGCGCGCCTTCGAAGATGTCGAGGCCCGGATGACGCCCGCGCGCCTGCCGCACCCGCATCCGCTGTCTGACGCCTTTGGCCGGGTTTTTCCCGCCAATGATCCCAACGCCCCGCCCACACCCGAGCGGCAAAGCGCCGGGGTCTTTCACACCAACATGCGGAATGGCGCGCGCTGGTCTGCGGCGGACGGGTTCTTGCGGCCATCCGGTGCTGATGTTGTGACGGAAGCCGAAGTTGATCATGTGACTTTTGAAGGGCATCGCGCCTCTGGCGTGGCGCTGCGGGATGGACGCGTCCTGCAGGCGCGCGGCGGCGTCGTCCTGTCGGCGGGCAGCATTGAAAGCCCGATGATCCTGATGCGCTCAGGCATCGGACCGGCGGCTGATCTGAAAAGTGCTGGTATCGACGTGCGGCTGGACGCGCCCGGCGTGGGCGCAAACCTGCACGACCACCCCGGCTTTGGGCTGCATTTCAAGGGGGCGGGATCAGGCTACGGCCTGACGCTGGGCCAACTGTCTGCCTGGGCCCTGTCGCCACTCCAATGGCTGCTCGCGCGCTCGGGGCGGCTGACATCCAACACAGTCGAGGCGGGGGCGTTCTACAGCCTGACCGACAGCGACGTGCCCGACATCCAAACCCATTTCCTGCCTTTCCTGATGGGCTGGCAAGGTCGTGCCATCATCTGGGGATCGGGGTATTTTGCGGATGTCTGCCTGTGTCAGCCCCGATCGCGCGGCCGCTTGCGGATTGGCAAGGATCGGTTCCAACCCCTCATTGACCTGAACCTTTTTGGCGATGACTGGGACCTCGACATGATGGTCAAAGCGGTGGAGCGTCTGCGTCAGGTGCTGGACGCGGCCCCGTTTGGACAACGCCGCGCACCCGAAGCATTCCCCGGTTGCGACGTGACTGGCGACGCCCTGCGGGACGTGATCCGCAGCCGGGCGGGCACCGCTTACCACCCGGTTGGCACCGTGGCCCTTGGCGGGCCGCTCGATGCCCAAGGGGCGGTCAAAGGCATCCGCAACCTCTGGGTGGCCGACGCGTCGGTCATGCCGCGCATCACATCCGCCAATACCAACGCCCCATCCATGATGATCGGCTGGCAGATCGGGGGCCATGTGGCCGCCCAAGCGACAAGGAAAGCAGCATGAAGTTCAAGACCTTCTTCTGGTTCGTGGCCCCATCTGTGTTCATGATGCTTCTGTTCATCGCGGCGCCTCTGATCTCGGTCTTTATCCAGTCCTTTCAGATCACCCAGCCCGTCATGCAGCAGATCGAGGTTGAGACCTGCACGCCGGGCTTTCTGACCCAGACCTGCGTGACAGAAACCAAGACCGTGCCGATCATCGACGAGGCAACGGGACGCACGCAAACCACCACCGAATGGGTCGGGTTCCAAAGCTATCAGAACGTCCTGCAGATGGACAAATTCTGGTCGGCGATCGGGTCCGGCAACTGGGGCGATATCCTGCAAATCGATTTCTGGAAAGCGCTGCGCTTCACGCTGATGTTCACGCTGGTGACACTGCCGCTGGTGATCGGGGTCGGTCTGATGATCGCGCTGGCGGTCAACAACGCGGCCAAGTCGCTGCGCGGCCCGGTGATCTTTGTATCGCTCTTGCCCTTCATCATCACGCCGGTGATTGGGTCGCTTTCGATCTACTGGCTCTTTGTGGGCGACGGCATCCTCACGGCGACACTGGAACGCTGGAGCGGACAGGACATTGCCATGTTTGCACAGGCGTGGACGATCGAGCTGCTGATGTATTTCTACCGCGTCTGGCACGTAGCGCCCTTTGCCTTCGTGATCTTCTATGCGGGCCTGCAAACGGTGAACATGGACACGCTGGAAAGCGCGATCATCGACGGCGCCAACCGGTTCGAGCGCCTCCGCTATGTGATCGTGCCCCACCTGATGCCGTTGATCATCTTCATCGCGCTCATTCACCTGATGGACTGCTACCGTGTCTTTGACGAGATCATCGGCTTCCGCAGCCAGGCGCATGTCATCTCGCTGCAATGGCTGACATTTGACTTCCTGACACCGGATGACGCGGGCAACCGGGCCATCAGCCGGGCCGCTGCCAGCGCCATGCTGACCATGGTGGGCATCGTGATCCTGCTGATCCTGCCGCTGCGCCGCACCTGGCGCGACCACAAAGGGGGGGCACACTAGATGTCAAAAGCCACTGCACAGCCGCTGTCGCTCAAGGTTGCCTCTGGCGCGTTCCTCGCCTTCTGGTGCCTGATCGCGGCGTTCCCCATCGCGTGGATCGCGGTGATGAGCGTCAAGTCTCCGCGCGATGCCTTTGATGCCAGCGCCTGGAACGTGATCACCGGGCCAGCCACACGGGCGGCAGGCAACGGGCTCAGCTTCCTCGATATTCTGCTGGGCCTGATCGTCCTCTACTTCGCGATCCGTTGGGCGTTCACCCGCCTGCCCGGTCTGGTCGAACACTACGCGCCGCCCGGCTTCATCGTGCTGGGCTGGTTGGTGGGGGCCGCGGTCTATGGATTGCTTTTCGTGCTGATCTTCTTTGGCGCGTTGCCTCTGATCTTTAGCGTATTGAATAGCATCGCGGGACCACTCGGGACACCCATCCTGGGCCTCACCACCGAGCACTACGTAGCGGTCTGGGGCGAGAACGAATTCTACCGCAACTTCATCAACTCAATGATCGTGACGGCGGGGGTGGTGACCGTATCGCTGACCGTGGGCACTCTGGCGGGCTATGGCCTTGCGCGATCTGGCTCGAACCTCGCCTTCTGGCTCCTGATCATCGCGCTTGTCTTCCGCGCCCTGCCGCACTCGGTGCTGGTCGCGGGATACCTGCCGTGGTTCATCAACTCCGCGGAAATCCTGCGCCCGATCCTGGGCGACCTCAGCCCGACGCTCTATGGCCAACCCTGGGCCATCATCGCCGTGCTGGTGGCGATCAACCAGCCCTTCACCATCTGGATGCTGCGGTCATTCTTCCAGAACATCCCATCCGAACTGGACGAGGCGGCGCGCGTTGACGGCTGCTCCCACTTCCAGGCGTTCCGCCGGGTGATCATGCCTGTCATGTGGCCGGGTGTGATCACCACGGGCCTTTTCAGCTTCCTGCTGGGCTACAACGACTTCCTCGTCACAGCCCTGCTGCTGGACGCCCAGAACCAGACGATGGTTCCGGCCATCGCGGGCTACTTCAACCGTGAAACCACCACGACGGATCAGGTCGAAGCGGTGGCCGCCGCCGTGTCCATCACAGCGCCTCTGTTCCTGCTGGTCATGGTCTTCCAGCGCCAGATCGTGTCGGGCCTGACGGCAGGCGCGGTGAAGGGCTGATGGTTTCTTCTGACTGAAAATACGACGGGGTCCGGGGCAGAGCCCCGGTCCGACAGATCAAAAAAGAGAGTACTTAAATGAAGGGGTCCCGACCCGAACAAGCTGTCCTGACCCGCGACACGGACATGTCCAAAACGGACGACACCCGCGCCGTGATCGAAGGGATGGTGGATGGCCTGAACGACCACCGCATCGACGATATAGGCCAGTTTTTTGCTCAAAGCTTTCGCTGGATGGGCAACACGGGCTGCGGCACAAAGACCGGGCTGCAGGAGTTTCAGGACAACTGGCAGCGCCCGTTCCAGGCGGCGTTTGCAGACAAGGTCTGTGTCGATGAAGCGCGGCTTTATATGGGCGAATGGGCTGCTGCTTTCGGCCGGCAAGAAGCCACCCATGCCGGTGAGTTTATGGGCATCGCCCCCACCGGCAAACGGATCGAAATCCGGTATATGGATTTTTGGAAAGTGGAAGAGGGCCGCATCACCGACAACTACGTGATGGTCGATTTTCCCCATGTCCTCGCCCAGCTGGGGCGGGACGTTTTTGATGGTGAAGGCTGGGAAGCCTTTGATCGTGGCGACAAGACCCCGCCGCGCCCCGATAACTGAGGTGACGAGATGACGATTGAGTATCTGAAACGCGGCAAATCCGAAGCCGAGCGGGCCAAGGACGACGCCAAGATCCGCGCTATTGTCGAAGCGACGCTGGCTGACATCGAAGCACGCGGCGACGTCGCCGTGCGTGAACTGTCTAAAAAATTCGACAACTATAGCCCCGAAAGCTTCCGCCTGACGCAGGCCGAGGTCGACGCATTGATCGCTGAGCTAACCCCGCGCGAATTGGCCGATATCCAGTTCGCTCAACAGCAGGTCCGGGACTTTGCCCAGGCGCAGCGCGATTCGATGTTGGATATCGAGGTCGAGACGATGCCTGGCGTGATCCTGGGCCACAAGAACATCCCCGTGCAGTCGGTGGGCTGCTACGTGCCGGGCGGCAAGTTCCCGATGGTGGCCTCGGCCCATATGTCTGTGGCTACGGCTTCTGTTGCTGGCGTGCCCCGGATCATCGCCTGCACGCCGCCATGGCAGGGCAAGCCGAACGCTGCTGTGATTGCGGCGATGCATCTGGGGGGTGCGCATGAGATTTATGTGATGGGCGGTATCCAGGCCGTGGGCGCTATGGCGATCGGGACCGAAACCATTGACCCCGTCCACATGCTCGTGGGTCCCGGCAACGCCTTTGTGGCCGAGGCCAAGCGCCAGCTTTTTGGCCGTGTCGGCATCGATCTGTTCGCCGGGCCGACCGAGACCATGGTGATTGCCGACGAGACGGTGGATGCCGAGATGTGCGCGACCGATCTGCTGGGGCAGGCGGAACATGGCTACAACTCTCCGGCCGTCCTGCTGACCAACTCCCGCAAACTGGCAGACGCGACGATCGACGAGGTGGACAGAATTTTGAAAATTCTGCCCACCGCTGATACCGCCCGCAAAAGCTGGGAAGATTATGGCGAGATCATCCTGTGCGACACCTATGATGAGATGCTGGAGGTGGCCGATGACGTTGCCTCCGAGCACGTGCAGGTGATGACCGACCGCGACGACTGGTTTCTTGAGCACATGACCTGCTACGGTGCCCTGTTCCTTGGCCCGCGCACCAACGTCGCCAATGGGGACAAGGTGATCGGGACCAACCATACCCTACCCACGAAAAAGGCGGGGCGGTACACGGGTGGTCTCTGGGTTGGTAAGTTTCTCAAGACCCATAGCTACCAAAAGGTCACGACCGACGCGGCAGCGGCCGAGATCGGGGCCTATGGCTCGCGCCTTTGCATGCTCGAAGGCTTCGTGGGCCATGCCGAGCAGTGCAATCTGCGGGTCCGTCGCTATGGCGGGATCAATGTGCCCTATGGCGAGGGGGCCCCGGCGCGCGACGCCGCGGAGTAGGACGTGAGCGACCAGAACCAACGCAACAAGGCCACGGCGCTGACGCTATGGTCGGCTCTGGACCGTGACCCGGTCAGTGCGGTCGCGCTGCTGCCTGCGTTGACAGGTTGGCATGGGCCAGCGCCGATCGGCTTGCAGCATGGCGCCGACGCCATTGTGGAAAGGTTGTTCGCTTCGTTGCGGGCCGCCATTCCGGATTTGCGGCGGCAGACCCATATATTCATGGGCGGAACGTCTTTTGCGCACGAAGACGGCAGCGCGGATGGGGCCCATTGGGTCGCGGGGACGGGCTACTACACCGGGCGGGCGATCCGAGAGGTCTTTGGCATCCCTGCCACCGATTGCGATCTGCGCATCCGCTGGGGTGAGTTCCTGCGCTTTGATGAGGCGGGGCAGATCACCTATGCTCAGACGATCTGGGACTTTGTCGACTGGTTTGGCCAGATCGGATTGCCTACCCTTCCGCCCCCGCGTGGGGCCGCGCATGTCTATCCCGCACCCACCGCCTATGACGGTGTTTTGACAGCCGTGCAACTTGAGGTCGAGTCTGAGAAAACAGTGGCTTTCGGGCGAGACTTCATCTTTGGCGGGCTGAACAAATTTGACGAAATTGACCTGTGCAGCATGGGCATGGCGCGGTTCTTTCATCCCAATGTCAAATGGTATGGGCCGGGCGGCATCGGCGCGTGCCTGTCGCTGGCCGAGTTCGAGACGCTGCACCAGCAACCCTGGCTGACCGCCTTTCCCGACCGCAAGGTGATGCATTTGGAGAGCCTGTTTGCCGAGGACCGGCTGCTGGCGGCGTCTGGGCCGCGGGGCGTCGTGGGCACACATGGCGGGGCCTATTTGGGCCATGCCGCCACGGGCGCCCCGATCGAGGTGTCCGGCCTGGATTTCTGGCTGAAGACGGACGGGCAGTTCACCGAAAACTGGGTGTTTGTCGACATGATCCACCTGTTCCAGCAGATGGGTGTGGACCTGTTTGCGCGCATGCAGGAAATAGCATGACGGACCGCCATACCCAACACAAGGCCCTGATCGCGCCCTTACGCGCGGCCCTTTATGATTATGACGAAGCTGAGCTGCGACATGTGTTGCATGACCTGTGCGCACCCGATGCGGTGTTCCGGCTGGCCTTCCCCTTTGAAAGCAGCGTGGGGGTGGATGCGTTTGTGGATGCGGTGTTTATCCCGCTTGCTGCTGCAATCCCGGACATCGAGCGGCGCGATCACATTGTCATGGCAGGGCCGACGCCAGAGGGCGCGGAGTGGGTCGGCTGTGGGGGGTACTATACGGGTACGTTTGGCGCGCCATGGCTCGACATTCCTGCCACCGGCCACATCGTGCATATGCGGTTTCACGAATTCTATCGCTTTGAGAACGGCAAGATTGTCGAGATGCAGGCGCTGTGGGACATCCCCGAGGTCATGATGCAGGCGGGCGCGTGGCCGATGGTACCGAGCCTCGGACGCGAATGGCACGTGCCGGGGCCTGCCTCCTGCGACGGGATTGTCCCTGGTCCTTATGATCCCGAGGCCAGTGCGGCCTCCTGCCAGCACATCATCGACATGCTGACCCACCTCAAGAAACACCCCAGCCAGGGTGGTCCCGAAGTGATGGAGATGGAGCGGTTCTGGCATCCGAAGATGATGTGGTATGGGCCGTCGGGCATTGGGTCGGGCCGGGGCATCGCGGGCTTTCGCAACTGGCACCAGATCCCGTTCCTGAACGGCATGCCAGATCGCGGTCAGTATGTGGACGAGATCGTCTATCACTTCTTTGGCGACGGCCCTTATGCGGCTGTCACCGGCTGGCCGGACATGTACCAGACGATCACGCATGGGGGCTGGCTGGGCCTGCCACCCACGCAGAAGCGGATCGAGATGCGGTCGCTGGATTTCTGGCGGCTTGAGAACGGATTGATACGGGAGAATTGGGTGATGGTGGATATGCTGCAGATGTACGATCAGATCGGCGTCGATGTTCTGGCGCGGATGCGCGAGTTCAACAAGGCACGGGCCGGGTTTGACCCCGAGACGGGAAGAGCGGCATGACCCTTCCCCGTACTCCGTCTTTTGACCTGTCTGGCAAGAGCGCGCTGGTGACCGGTGCGTCTTCTGGTATTGGCCTTGGCTGTGCTGTGGCGTTGGCCGAGGCAGGGGCCCATGTAGTGTGTGCCGCGCGGCGGGCCGACACGTTGGCGGAGGTTGTGGATGCCATGACCGAACGGGGGTGGAGCGCCGAAGCCTTGCCATTGGATCAGTCGGATATCGACGCGGTGAATACGGCCTTTGATCGCCCATACGATATCGTATTGAATTCGGCCGGATTGGCGCGGCATGGCCCGTCGATGGAAACGCAGCCTGATGATTTCGATGCCGTTGTCGGGATCAACCTGAAAGGCGCGTATTTCCTGTCGACCGCGGCGGCGCGGGCGTTGATGGACGCGGGCAAGGGGGGCTCTATCATCCACATCTCGTCCCAGATGGGTCATGTGGGGGGCATCGACCGCGCCGTCTATTGCGCCACCAAGCATGGTGTTGAAGGCATGGTGAAAGCCATGGCCATTGAATGGGGCAAGGCGAATATTCGTATCAACACGGTGTGCCCGACCTTTGTCCGCACTGCCTTTACCGAGAAGTCGTTTCAGGACCCTGAGCGCTATGCCTGGATCATGGACAAGATCAAGCTGCCGCGCGTGGCCGAGGTTGAGGATATCATGGGCGCGGTCCTGTTTCTGGCCTCCGATGCGTCGGCGATGGTGACAGGCACGTCGATGCTGATCGATGGCGGGTGGACAGCAGACTGATGCCGGACAAGGTAACAGCGCTTGATGTGGCGGAGCGGGCGGGGGTCTCCCGGTCGGCGGTCAGCCGCGTGTTCACGCCCGGTGCATCGGTGTCGCAGCGCACAGCGGACAAGGTGCGGCAGGCGGCGGATGCGCTGGGCTATCGGCCCAATGTGTTGGCCCGGTCACTGATCACTGGACGCAGCCGTATTGTGGGGTTGGTCGTCGCCTATTTGGAGAACCATTTTTATCCCGAAGCCATCGAACGGCTGAGCCGGAAGCTGCAGGAGCAGGGCTATCACGTTTTGGTTTTCATGTCCTCGAATTCGAACGAGGAAGCGGATGAGGTGATGTCGGAGTTGCTGGATTATCAGGTGGACGGGATCATTGCGGCCAGTGTGGGCATGTCGAATGACCTTACGCAGCGATGCGAGGCGGCGGGCATTCCCATCGTGCTGTTCAACCGGGCGCAGGACGACGACCGGCTGTCGGCGGTCACCTCGGACAATCACCATGGCGGGCGCAAGCTGGCGGAGTTTCTGGTTGCGGGTGGGCACGCGCGCATCGCACATGTCGCCGGATGGGAAGGTGCCTCGACCCAGCGGGACCGGGAGGCGGGGTTCATCGACGGACTGGAAGCCTCTGGCCAGCGCCTGTTCGCCCGCGGGGTGAGCGACTTTCGGTTCGAGACCGCGCAGAAGGTGGCGCGCGAGATGTTTGGCGGCGCGGACCGCCCCGATGCCGTGTTTTGCGCCAATGATCACATGGCTTTTGCCGTGATGGACGTGCTGCGGTTTGAGCTTGGGTTAAGCGTGCCCGGCGACGTGTCTGTCGTAGGCTACGACGATGTGACGCTGGCCGCCTGGCCCAGCTATGACCTGACCACCGTACGTCAGCCTGCGGGGCAGATGGCCGATGCCACTGTTGACATTCTGATGGATCGCTTGGCCGATCCTGACACCAAACCCCGCCGCGTCGCGCTGGATGGACCGCTGATCCTGCGCGGGTCGGCCCGTATTCCCAAAGGATGGACCTCATGAAGGGTTTTTCGAACCGGTGGAAGGATTTCCCCGACTACATCATCGGCATCACCAAGGAAATTTGGGAGGATCGGGGCATTGCAACCCTGCATCACTATTACAGCCCGGACATCGTGGTGCGGTCGCCCGGATCGGTGGTGATTGGCAATGAAAAGGTGATTGGGGCCACCATGGCAACGCTGGCGGAGTTTCCGGACCGGACGCTTTTGGGCGAAGATGTGATCTGGAGCGGGAGACCGGAGGAAGGGATGCTGTCGTCGCACCGCATCCTGTCGACGGCCACGCATACGGCGGACGGAGTGTATGGTCCTGCATCGGGCAAGCGGTTGCAGTACCGCATCATCGCCGATTGTCATGCCATCAATGATCAGATAAATGACGAGTGGCTGATCCGCGATCAGACGGCCATAGTGAACCAGATCGGGTGGGAGGCAAAGGCCTACGCAGCCGATCTGATCGAGCGCGAAGGCGGGATGGAAAGCGCGGTGCGCCCGTTGACACCTGCCACCGATCAATCCGGTCCCTACAAAGGACGCGGCAATGACAATGAGTGGGGCACGACATATGCCGACATCCTGACGCGGATCATGGGGGCAGACATGGCCGTGATCCCGTCTGCCTACGACCGCGCGGTGCAGTCGGAGTATCCCGGTGGTGTCACCGGCCATGGCACCGGCCCGGTGGACCGGTTCTGGATGGGGCTGCGGGCGTCCTTCCCCGACGCCACCTTTGCCATCGACCACCAGATCGGGCGCGATGATGATATGATGCCCCCACGCGCCGCCATTCGCTGGGCGCTGCATGGCAAGCATGATGGGTGGGGCTATTTCGGTGCGCCTACGGGGGCGGAGGTCTATGTGCTGGGGATTTCCCATGCCGAGTTCGGGCCATGGGGTCTGCGCCGGGAGTACGCGCTGTTTGATGAGACGGCGATCTGGAAGCAGATCCTGTTGCAGACGGGCTGACGTCAGATGTGCATATTTTAGGAACAATGAAGGGTTTGGGCTGTGCGCCGTTATGATGAAGTGATGTTTACGGACGCTGTAAAGGCGCTGCAGGAGGCGGATGGCTCTGCCGAGATGTACGCGCGCAGCTACGGTGCGCGGACCCGGGCGCTGGCCGCTGATGAGGAGGCATTCATCACCGCGCGCACCTCGTTTTATATGGCGACGGTGTCCGAGACCGGTTGGCCCTACATCCAGCACCGTGGCGGGCCTGCCGGATTCCTGAATGTGCTGGATGATCACACGCTGGGGTTTGCTGATTATCGTGGAAATCGTCAGCATATCTCGGAGGGCAACCTTGTAGGTGACAACCGGGTGTCACTTTTCCTGATGGACTATCCCCGCAAGGCAAGGATGAAGCTGCAGGGGCGCGCCACCTTTGAGGCGGCCGCTGAGAACCCGGAATTGGCTGAGAGGCTTGCGGTCGAGGGGCAGGGGCGGGTTGAGCGTGTCGTGACTGTCGCAGTCGAGGCGTTTGACTGGAACTGCCCGCAGTTCATCACGCCCCGCTTCGACGCCGCCGAAATCGCGCAACTGGTCGGACCGGAAATGGACAAGCAGTCCATCCGCATTGCCGAACTTGAGGCCGAACTAGCGTCACTGAAGGGGCAGGGGTGATGGATGTCTACCGCGCGGCCGAACGTCTGATGGGCATGCAGGATGCCGATTGGCGGCGCCACGCGAACCCGCTTAGCGTCTGGACACGGTTCACCTGTCTGCCGCTTATGGTGCTGGCAATCTACGCCCGGCAGTGGATCGGGGGGTGGGCTCTGCCCCTGTTCCTGCTGGCCGCCCTTTGGACATTGGCCAACCCTCGTGCGTTTCCGCCACCCGATGACTTTGGCTCGTGGGCTGCGCGCGGCACACTGGGCGAACGCGTCTTCCTGGCGCGGGACCGATACGACGTCGCACCGCACCATATCCGCGCCGCACATGGGCTGACCGCCCTGTCTGCTCTGGGCCTGGTGCCTCTGATTTACGGTCTCTTCATGCTCAATCCTTGGGCTACTATTCTGGGGGTGATCGCAACAATCCTGCCCAAGGTCTGGTTCGTGGACCGTATGGTCTGGATCCACGCCGACCTCACGCACACCATTCCGGGCGACCCATTGCCTGACCCACTTTTGCCACCTGAAAGGACCGCCTTATGACCTCTGCCGAGATGGAGCCGCGCATCGTGCGCTATGGCGAGTTGATGCCTTGCAAGACCGCATTCATTGATGCGCATACGCCCGGCTCGGACCAGAAGGAAAATTTCACCATCATCGGCGGCGGCGTGTCCGAGTCGCCCGATCAACATGTGCACATCGGCATCCCGCATGGCTTCAACATTGGGGCTGCGGGCCAACCGCCCAAGTGCCGCAACTCCCTGCACAGCCACCGCACCGCCGAAGTGTTCTTTGTTCTGTCGGGCCGCTGGCGGTTCTTTTGGGGCCGGTGGGGCACGGCGGGCGAGGTTGTGCTGGAAGAGGGGGACATCATCAACATCCCGACGGGCATCTTTCGCGGCTTCGAAAACATCGGCACGGACTACGGGATGATCATGGCCATCCTGGGGGGCGATGATGCGGGCGGCGGTGTGATCTGGGCCCCGCAGGTGATCGAGGACGCATCCAATCATGGCCTCGTCCTGGGCGACGATGGCAGCCTTTATGACAGCAAGAAGGGCGAAGAACTGCCCGACGGTGTGCAGCCTATGCCGCTGCTGACGGACGCGGAGTTGGAGGCTTATCCAGAGATGTCGCCGATGCAGGTCGTCGGCTATGGGGTGCGCCGGTATTGGGACATGGTGGCATTGGCCAAGGAGAAACCATGCAAGGTGATTGGTGAAACCGGCATCATCCGCGACAAGCCGGGGTTCGAGGTGGACCTGATCACCCGGTCCAGCGCGACCGACGAGATGCACAAGCATGGTAAGCCTTCGGTTCTGATGCCGATGCGCGGCCATTGGAAGGTCAGCTGGGACGGTGGCAGCACCACACTCGCGCCGGGCGACACGATGAGCATGCCTGAAAATGTGCCACACAATGTGGTGCCGGCAATGACCGGCGAGGCGTCGCTCTATCACATCGTCGGAACGAATGATCCGGCTGGCCCCACGTGGATGGGATGACGGCCAGGCCCGAAGACATACAGGGCGTTTATGACCGGCAGGCTGCGGTCTATGACGCGCAACGCTCGCGCGCTCTGTTCGAGGCGCGTTGGTTGGCTCGGTTCGCGTCCGGCTTGGCAGACGGTGCGCGCGTGCTGGACCTGGGCTGTGGCACAGGCGATCCCATCGCACGTTGGTTCAAAGCGGAAGGATTTGCCGTCACCGGCGTGGATTTTTCTGAACCGATGCTGGAAATCGCACGCGACCGGTGGCCTGACGGCGACTGGCGGCAGGCCGATATGCGAGATTTTGAACTGGGTCAGACATTTGACGGGATCATCGCGTGGAACAGCTTTTTCCATTTAACGGCAGAGGACCAGCGCAGCTGCATTGCCCGGATGGCGCGTCACCTGAAGACGGGCGGCACGCTGATGCTGACCGTGGGCCCCGATGCAGGAGAGGTACAGGGCAGCGTCGGAGGCGAAGCCGTCTACCACGCCTCTCTCTCGCCTGCGGACTATGTTGTCTGCCTTGACGTAAATGACTTGCGCCTGACCGGCTTTTTGGCAGAAGACCCGGAAACGAACCGCCATTCTGTGCTGATGGCGCGCAAGATCTGAAGGAGACGTCCATGTCTGTTCAAACCACCCATGTCGGGTCTTTGCCGCGCACGCAGCGGGTTGTCGATTTCATCTTCGCGCGCGAGCGGGGAGAGGCGTATGATCCGGGCGAATTTGATGCGGCGATGACCCAAGCCGTGGACGATACTGTCGCAAGGCAGGTCGCTGCTGGCGTCGATATCGTCAGCGACGGCGAAACCTCGAAGATCAGCTATGCCACCTATGTCAAGGATCGCTACACCGGATTTTCCGGCGACAGTCCGCGCAATGCGCCCGCTGATCTCAAGCAGTTTCCCAGCTTTTTGAAACGGTTGGCCGAAGGCGGCGGCACACCGCAATACGCGCGCCCGATGTGCACGGACGAGGTGCGGTCGAAGGGGCAGGGTGAACTGGAAAAGGACATCGCCAACCTGAAGGCTGCGATGACCCGGCACGGGGTCGCCCGCGGCTTTATGAACGCCGCGTCACCCGGCGTCATCGCGCTGTTCCTGCAAAACGACTTCTATCCAACACGCGATGCTTACCTTGCTGCGCTTGCCGATGCGATGAAGGCGGAATACGAAACGATTGTGGGGGCTGGGCTTGACCTGCAGTTGGACTGCCCGGATCTGGCGCTGTCCCGCCATATGCTTTTCAATGACCTGAGCGACGCAGAATTCCTGAAAATTGCCGACGCCCATGTCGATGCCTTGAACCATGCGCTCGCCGACGTGCCCGCCGAAAAGGTCCGGGTGCATATCTGCTGGGGCAATTACGAAGGGCCACACACATGCGACATCGCCATGGACACAGTGTTCCCCACGCTGATGGCGACCAAGGCACGGTATGTTCTGTTTGAAACTTCGAACCCGCGCCATGCGCATGAGTGGACCGTCTTCCGTGATCGCAAGTCAGAAATTCCTGATGACAAAGTGCTGGTCCCTGGTGTCGTCGACACCACCACCAATTTTGTCGAACATCCCGAAGTGGTGGCGCAGCGGATCGAGAGGTTCACTGGCATTGTCGGGACAGACCGGGTGATCGCGGGCAGCGACTGTGGCTTTGGCACATTTGCGGGGTTTGGGTCTGTCGACCCCGAGATCGCCTACGCCAAGCTTGGCGCGCTGTCCGAAGGGGCCGCACTGGCCAAGGATTGATCGATGAATAGCTCCCTGCACGATCTGCTGAAATCCGTTGACACACCCACCGTCTGCAATGCCATTGAGGTGGCCCAGGGCGCGCGCGGTTTCAATGCATTCACGCGTGGCACCCTGTTGGCGTCGCACCCCGACGAAGTCATGGTTGGTTATGCCCGCACCGCCCGTATCCGTGCGCTGGCGCCGCCCACCGAAGCTTTGGACGTGATCAAGGCGCGGCGCATGCGCTACTACAAATACATGTCCGAAGGGCCGCGCCCCGCCGTGTGTGTGGTGCAGGACCTTGATGTGCCGAGTGCCATCGGGGCCTATTGGGGTGAGGTAAACACCAATATTCATAAGGCCTTTGGCCTGGCCGGTACGCTGACCGATGGGGTCATGCGCGACCTCGGCGATCTGGCAGATGGCTATCCGGTTGTCGCGGGATCCGTGGGACCAAGCCACGGGTTTGTGCATGTCATCGATTATGACCAACCGGTGCGCATCCACGGTCTGGACATACGCCCGGGCGATCTGGTTCATGCGGACCGTCACGGCGCAGTGGTGATCCCTGATGATGTGATACCAACCCTCGCCGACGCCATAGCCACCCTCATGCGCTCGGAAAAGATCGTGTTCGATGCGGTTAAGGGCAAGCGTATTGGCTTTGAAGAATTCGAAGCCACCTGGGCCGCGTTCGAGGCCGCGCGCACGTGATCCGCTGGGCAATTGCCATTCTGCTGCTATGTCCACCGGTTATGGCGCAGAGTTTGGACCTGACCCCCGATTGGGAATATGTGGCCGACACGGTGATGGGCGGCGTGTCCACGGGGCAGGCCAATCTGGATGAGGTTGCCGGTCGCGCGGCGGTGCGGCTGACGGGGTCCGTATCCCTTGAGAACAATGGCGGCTTTGTCCAGATCGCCTTTGACTTGGCCGACGGGGGTCTGTTCGACGCCAGCGACTACACTGCCATTGCGCTGGATGTGCGCGGCAATGGTGCAGCCTATGACCTCCGGCTGCGGACAGATGCCTTGACCCGGCCTTGGCAGTCGTTCCGAACCGAGTTTGTCGCGCCGCAGGCATGGACGACAGTTGTCTTGCCCTTTTCACAGTTCGAAGCGCATCGCACCGATGCCACGTTTGATCCAGCGCGTTTGCGCAGGATCGGAGTTCTTGCCATCGGGCGCGAAATGCACGTTGATATCGCGGTCTCGCGCGTCCGCCTCCTGCGCTAGATCCCCTTCACGGATGACCCACTCTTTATGAGGGAGCGTCCGGGTCGCGCGGGGCAGGCGCACCTCCTTCGAAATTGTTGCCCTGCACGTAGTCGCAGGGTGCGTCTTGCATCTGCAAATGCAACCCGTCGCCGGTATAGGGATGCGCGCGTGCCAACTCTTCATCCACGTCGATCCCCAGGCCTGGCGTTTCAAGAGGCGTAACAAAACCGCCTTCGACCCTGAGGGTGCCCCTGATCAATTGGTCATGGAACGGCGTCTCGATCGTTTCGCACATGAGTAGATTGGGGATGGATGTGGCCAATTGAATATTCGCAGCCCACTCGACCGGCCCGGCATAGAGATGCGGTGCCATCTGTGCGTTGTAGACCTCGGCCATGGCGGCCACCTTCTTCATCTCCCAGATGCCGCCTGCGCGGCCCAATGCCGGTTGAAGGATCGTGGCTGCCCCACTGCGCAACACGGACGCAAACTCGGTCTTTGTGGTCAGCCGCTCGCCCGTGGCCACGGGAATGCGCACGGCACGCGCGACCTTGGCCATCTCCTCTACCGCGTCCGGCGGAATGGGCTCTTCAAACCACAACGGGGAATAGGGCTCCAGTGCCTGTCCCAACCGTATGGCCCCTGCAGTCGTAAACTGCCCATGCGTGCCAAAGAGCAAATCCGCCCGGTCGCCCACGGCCTCCCGGATGGCCTTGCAGAACGCCACCGACTGCGAAATGTCCCGCATTCCCGGCATGTGCCCACCCCGCATCGTGTACGGACCGGCTGGGTCAAATTTGACAGCCGTATAGCCACGTCGCACGCACTCCAGTGCCGCTTCCGCTGCCAGCTGGGGTGAGGTCCAGAATGCATCAAGACCGTGATGGGGCAGGGGATAAAGATAGGTGTAGGCACGGATGCTGTCATTCATCTTGCCGCCCAGCAACGCCCAGACGGGCCGTTCACGTGCCTTTCCAAGGATGTCCCAACACGCGATCTCGAGCCCTGAAAAGGCCCCCATGACAGTCAGATCAGGTCGTTGCGTAAAGCCTGAGGAATAGGCGCGCCGGAACATCAATTCGATGTTTTCGGGGCTTTCGCCAAGCATGTGTCGATCAAACACATCTGCAATCACCGCGAGCATCGCCTCTGGGCCGACCGAAGACGCATAACACTCCCCCCAACCCACAATCCCGTTGTCGGTCGTCACTTTCACAAGGATCCAGTACCGCCCACCCCAGCCTGGCGCGGGCGGGGCCGTGACAATGATATCTAGGTCTTTCAATTGCACGCGGCGCGCTCCTTCATCTTGCCAAATAAACTCCGGGGGGCCCGAAGGGCGGGGGCTGGCCCCCTCCTACCTGTCAAACAGGATCACGTTTCGCCGCGCTTTGCCCGATTTGGTGTCGGCAATCGCCTCGTTGATCTGTTCCAATGACCAGCGGCCCGAAATCAGACTGTCGAGTTGCAGGCGCCCCTGTTGATACAGGTCCACCATCCACGGAATATCGCGCTGGATGACGACATCGCCCATCTTGGATCCAACCATGCCCTGACCGATGGCGGCCAGAATGACAGGCTCGTACTCCGCCGTGGCGCCGGAGTGGGGCATGCCGACCATCACCACCTTGCCACCCCGACCCAAATATTTTGGTGCTTGTTCGTAGGCCGGGATTGCGCCGACGGTCACGATTACCGCTTCGGCGCCCTTGCCGCCCAATGCCTTGTAACTGGCGCGCCAGGGGGATTTGCCTGTCGCCAGCACGCCATGTGTCGCGCCAAAAGCCTTTGCGTCGTCCAGCTTGTCTTCGGTCATGTCGACGGCCACGATGCGGCGCGCGCCAGCAATCCGTGAACCCTGAATGGCGTTCAGGCCCACGCCGCCCGCCCCAATCACCACGACATCCTGACCAGCGCGCAGACAGGCAGCGTTGACCACAGCGCCCACGCCGGTGATCACACCGCAAGCGATCAGGCTTGCGGCCTCTTTCGAGATGTCGGGCGCGATTTTGACCAGCTGCTTCTGATCGACCAACACTTTTTCGGCAAAGGCGCCGCAGGCCATCGCCTGATGCAGTTTACCATCCTCCGCAGTGCGGATCGGGCCTTTGTCGCCGTCATAGGGGGTCTCGCACAGCGTTGGCGCACCAGAGGCACAGGACGAACACGCGCCACAGGCGCGGATCAGGGTGACCACGACACTGTCACCCGGTACAAGGCCAACAACACCCGTCCCAACCGCGCTGACCACACCCGCCGCCTCGTGCCCATAGACCGCAGGCAGGCTGCCACCCCAGGCCCCATCCGCATAGGAAATGTCGGAATGGCAAATCGCCACTGCGTCCAGCGTGACCTCTACTTCGCCCATCTCGGGGGATCGGATCAGGATGTCCTCGACCACGAGAGGCGCGCCAAAAGCGTGGCACACAGCGGCTTTGATGGTTTGCATATCCGTCCCTTCATCGTGTCGTTTGTCGGACGGTGGCGCAGTGGTGCTGCGCAGGCAAGCCGGAAAACGACGTGCCTATGGCGCAGTTGATCCTCTAACGTTGGGTGAGGGTATCGTTTTGGCGCTGCGCATGAAGACCATTAGTGCGACCGCGATCAGCACGGCCGCCAGCAGGAAAGGCGCCCCGGGCAGATACACGCCCCGTTCAGGCGTGGTGAAGGTATAGAACACGCTTGTCATCAGCATGGGCGACACGATCATCGCCAGCGCCGCGATGGACACAAGTGCGCCCTGCAATTCCCCCTGTTCGTCGTCACCCACAGCCTTGGACATGATGCCTTGCAGTGCGGGGGTGATAACGGCGGGGAGTGCTGCCAAGGGCGTCAGGATCAAGAGCCACGTGCCGGAACTGACAAAGCCGATCAGCAGGAACACAGCGACATCAGCGATATGGCCGTACACGACGGCACCCCGTTCGCCCAAAAGGCTCAGGATGGGGCGGATCAACCCGCCTTGCACCACAGCCATGGCAATCCCGAAGAGGCTGAGCGACAGGCCGACCATTCCAGGCGACCAGTCAAACCGTTCAGCCGTGTAATATGCCCAGATCGCCGGATAGACGATAAAGGCGATCTGATAGATGAAGAACACCAGCAAGAGAGGTCCCAGACCCGGCAGTTTGGCGAGGTGGTGGAACAGACCGAATGGGTTCGCGCGCCGCCATGTGAAGGGACGGCGGATGCGGTCATCGACCGTTTCCTTGAGCACGATGTACCCAAAGACAGCATTGCACGCCGCCAACCCGGCGGCTGCATAGAACGGTGCGCGTGTGCCATATTCCGCCAGGAAACCACCCATCGCCGGGCCAAGGACAAATCCGATCCCGAACGCTGCGCCGATCAGTCCGAAATTGGCGGCCTTGTCTTCGGGGCGGGAGATGTCGGCCATATAGGCATTGGCCGTGGATTGTGTGGCGGCGGTGATCCCGCCCACGATGCGGCCCAGAAAAAGCAGCCAGATCGTGCCTGCCACCGCCATGACCAGATAATCAAGCGTCAGGACAATGAGCGATACCAACAGGATGGGCCGCCGTCCGTATCGGTCCGACAAGGCCCCCAAAAGCGGGCCGAACAAAAATTGCATCGCGGCAAAGCTGGTCGACAACACACCGCCCCACAGGGCAGCAGTGCCAAGGCCCATGCCCTGCACTTCCTGGATCAGGTCGGGCATTACCGGCACGATCAGGCCAATGCCCATCGCGTCGATCATGACCGTCAGCAGGATGAAGACGACAGGCAGCCTCACAAGGATTTCACCCGGTCGGCGAAAGCGCGCGCCTGCGCAGGAGCCGCGCCCATCTGGGCCGCGGGATCAAACAGGTCCTTGGGCAAATCTGGATGCGAGGCATAGGCCGTTTCCTCCAACGATTGGCCTTGCGCAATAGCACGCGCGATCATCGCCTTGGTTTCGGCCTGTGCCTCTGGTCGCGCCATCTGATCGGTCAGCGCAAAGCTCAGAGCTTCGGCATGGACACCGCCCAAGCCGTCGAATTTTTCAGTCATTGCATCGACGCTCGGGGCCCAGCCCTGAACCAATACGTGGGCGACGTTGATCGAGGCCGCGCAGCAGAGCGCAATCTGCGGCA
>JBCDEK010000104.1:0-10079 GCA_039179785.1 Pseudomonadota bacterium
CCATCAACAAGATCCAGACCGGCGGTCGCGCCTTGCAGACCGTGGTCTCGGAACATCTGGCCCCGCAGGACATCGCCTTGCCGGAGCCGCTGGCGGAACAGCTGTCTCATGTGAGCAAGGCGGTTGACGAGTTGATGCGGATTGCAGCGCGCTGCACGGTCACCACTGACGAGATTCGCGGCTTTCAGCCGGTGGCCGACATGTATGCGCTGTGCTGCACGCGGGTGGCCCAAGGCGTGCGCCAATTCAGTGACGATTTCGGCGCCTTCTTCCTTGATCTCAATGACAAGGGGCGCGCGGATGTGAGTGACCACACCAGTGCGATCGCCATGGAAATCGGCAAAATCGGTCGGGTGATCAACATGGTCGCCACCAACGCCTCGATCGAGGCAGCCCGCGTGGGCGACGCGGGCAAAGGGTTCACAGTGATCGCGGATGAGGTGAAAACACTCTCATCGCGGGTATCGTCGCTCTCGGTGTCCCTGACGGACAATCAGAACCCGAACTAAGGGCGCTCTGAGAGGCCAAAAGGGGCGATTGAAGGCTTGTGCTTCAGGCGTTCTCTGGCCATGCTGCAGCAAGCCGAAACAACGGTAAGGTTGATTTGTGGGGCAGGGCGCCCCACCTTTATCATCCGATCCCGGAGATGGTCGAGCGTTGCTGCAGATGCGGGACCAGAACCATCTTGCCAAGAACAAGGATAGAGCATGCAAGAGCCTCTGAACGCCTCTTACCCGGTACTGCCGTTGCGCGATATCGTGGTCTTCCCCCACATGATTGTGCCTCTCTTCGTCGGACGCGAGAAGTCGGTCCGCGCGCTGGAAGAGGTCATGTCGGACGACAAGCAGATCCTGCTGTCGAGCCAGATCGACCCCGGCGTGGACGATCCGGACAGCGACGGCATCTACAAGGCCGGTGTGCTGGCCAACGTGCTGCAGCTGCTGAAACTGCCCGACGGCACCGTGAAGGTGCTGGTCGAGGGGCAGGCGCGGGTGCGCATCACCGAATACCTTGAAAACGATAGCTTCTTTGAAGCACGCGCCGAGTACTTGACCGAGATGCCGGGCGATCTGGCCACGACCGAGGCGCTGTTGCGCACCGTCTCCGACGAGTTTGAACGCTATGCCAAGGTGAAGAAAAACGTGCCAGAAGAGGCGCTTGCAGCGGTCGGTGAAAGCACCGAACCGGCGAAGCTTGCCGATCTGGTGGCGGGGCACCTCGGTATCGAAGTGCATCAGAAGCAGGACCTGCTGGAGACGCTGAGCGTGAGCGAGCGGCTGGAGAAGGTCTATGGCCTGATGCAGGGCGAGATGTCGGTGCTGCAGGTCGAGAAGAAGATCAAGACCCGCGTGAAGAGCCAGATGGAGCGCACGCAGCGCGAATATTATCTGAACGAACAGATGAAGGCGATCCAGCAGGAGCTGGGCGACGGTGAGGACGGCAAGAACGAGGTTGCCGAGCTCGAGGCGCGCATCGCCGAGACCAAGCTGAGCAAGGAAGCGAAGGAAAAGGCCGAGGCCGAGATCAAGAAGCTCAAGAACATGAGCCCGATGTCGGCGGAAGCGACCGTGGTGCGCAATTACCTCGACTGGATGCTGTCGATCCCGTGGGGCGTTAAGTCGCGCGTGAAGAAAGACCTTGGCCGCGCACAGAAGGTGCTGGATGACGACCACTATGGCCTGGAGAAGGTGAAGGAGCGGATCGTCGAGTATCTGGCGGTGCAGCAGCGCTCGAAGAAGATGAAGGGCCCGATCATGTGTCTGGTCGGCCCTCCGGGTGTGGGTAAAACCTCGCTTGGCAAGTCGGTTGCGAAGGCGACGGGGCGCGAGTTTATCCGCATCTCGTTGGGTGGTGTGCGTGACGAATCCGAAATTCGGGGGCACCGCCGGACCTATATCGGGTCGATGCCCGGCAAGATCATTCAGGCGCTGAAAAAAGCGAAGACGACGAACCCGCTGATCCTGCTCGATGAGATTGACAAGATGGGGCAGGATTTCCGGGGCGACCCGGCGTCGGCCATGCTGGAAGTGCTGGACCCGGAACAGAACAGCACATTTGTGGACCACTATCTTGAGGTTGAATACGACCTGTCGAATGTGATGTTCCTGACCACATCTAATAGCTACAACATGCCGGGCCCGCTTCTGGACCGGATGGAGATCATTCCGCTGGCGGGCTACACCGAGGACGAAAAGTCCGAGATTGCCAAGCAGCACCTGATCGCCAAGCAGGTCAAGAACCATGGGCTCAAGTCCAAGGAGTTTGAACTGACGGACGAAGCGCTGTCGGACATCATCCGCTACTACACGCGGGAAGCGGGTGTGCGGAACCTTGAGCGCGAGATTGCCAAGGTGGCGCGGAAATCGCTGACTAAGATTGTTAAGAAAGAGGTTGAGGAAGTCGTTGTAACCTCTGAAAATCTAGGCGATTTCCTGGGTGTGCGTAAGCACCGGTACGGGTTGGCCGAACAGGACGACCAGATTGGCGTCGTGACCGGTTTGGCCTGGACGTCGGTGGGCGGTGACCTCTTGCACATCGAGGCGTTGAAGCTGCCCGGCAAGGGCCGGATGAAGACCACCGGCAAGCTGGGAGATGTCATGAAGGAGTCGTTTGACGCAGCCTCGTCCTATGTGCGGTCGATCAGCCCCGAGATTGGTGTGAAGCCGCCGCAATTCGACAAAACGGACATCCACGTGCACGTGCCAGATGGCGCGACGCCCAAGGATGGGCCAAGCGCGGGTCTGGCGATGGTGACATCCATCGTGTCGGTGCTGACAGGCATTCCGGTGCGCAAGGACATTGCGATGACGGGCGAGGTTTCCTTGCGCGGCAACGCCATGCCGATTGGAGGCTTGAAGGAGAAGCTGCTGGCGGCTCTGCGCGGCGGGATCAAGACCGTTCTTATCCCCGAAGAGAACGAGAAAGATCTGGCCGACATCCCGGACAATGTGAAAGAGGGGCTGGATATCATCCCTGTCACCCATGTCAGGGAAGTGCTGGAGAGGGCCCTTGTAGGCAAGCCCGAGGCGATTGAATGGGATGAGGCCGCCGAAGAGGCGGCTGCGGCTGCAGCAGCGGCGGCCCGCGACGCCGGAGCCGGTGCCACAGCGCATTGATCCCAGTCCGAGAAGCGAAAGCCCTGCCTGATCTACAGGCGGGGCTTTTTCACGTCTGGCCATACGACGCGCTGCCTGATCCGCGCGTCTTTGCGTCAGGATTGGAATTCTTAACCGGATCGGGGTATCGTCGCCGCAAAACAATGACATGTGAGGCAGAAGATGGCACGCGCAACCAAAGCAAAAGCACCTGGGGCAAAATCCAAGGCGAAAAAACCGGCCTCGAAACCTGCCGCTGGCGGCCCGATGACGGCGGCGGCGAAGCGCGCCGCGGCCGCAAACGCGGCGCCGGTGGTTGTCGATACACCACAGCCGGTTGTGTCCGGGCCGGTGATGCGCAAGCGGGAACTGATTGACGCGGTTGTTGCACAGTCGGGCATCAAGAAGAAGGACGCCAAGCCTGTCGTCGAAGCGATGCTGGCCGTTCTTGGGTCTGCCCTGCAGGACGGGCGCGAGTTGAACCTGCAGCCGATGGGGAAATTCAAGATCAATCGCGAGAAGAAGAAGGCCACCGGCAAGGTGCTCAAGGTACATGTGCGCCAGGCCAAGGATCTGCCGCCAAGCGTGGCGCAGGAAGACGCCGTCATGGAGGGGCAACCGGTTGTCACGGCAACGGCCAAGGTGGCGGACTAGTTTTTTGCGGGTGGCCCTTGCATGCGTCGGGGCACTTGGCTAAGACGCGCGGGCTTTGGGTGATTAGCTCAGTGGTAGAGCGCTTCGTTCACATCGAAGATGTCAGGAGTTCGAATCTCTTATCACCCACCATCAAAAGCACACCTTGCGGTGTGCTTTTGTCGTTTCAGAGGAGGGGGTTATGGCCTTTCAACCGATCTATGTTATGCGCCATGGCGAGACGGTCTGGAACGCTGAGGGGCGCTTTCAGGGGGCGCTGAATTCACCTTTGACCGAAATCGGGCGCGCGCAAGCCCGTAGCTTGGCCGAGGTGCTTGGAGCGCATGATTTGAGCGGATTCGATGTGCGTGTCAGCCCGCAAGGGCGCGCCTTTGAAACTGCCGCCATCGCTTTGGCGCGTCAGGTGCCTGAATTGCACACGGATGCGCGCCTGTGCGAGATCGGCGTGGGCGAGTGGTCAGGCAGGTTGAGATCGGAGATGGCGCCCCCAGGGATGGCACCGCATGACACGCCGGACGGCCCCTTGGCGTTATATGAACACGCGCCCGGCGGCGAAGGCTATGCGGCCCTGCGCGCCCGCTGTACGGAGTTTCTGCACAGCCTGACGGGCCCCACGCTTTGCGTCACGCACGGGATCACATCGCGCATGCTGCGGACGGTGGCGCTGGGTCAACCGTCGGCCACGTTGGGCGATCTGCCGGGCGGGCAGGGCATGGTGTATGTGGTGAAAGACGGCGTGCATCGGCGCTTGTGACAATCCACTTGCGGACCGGGGCGGCCTTGTCCTAAAACGCCCTCAGTCGGGTCGTTAGCTCAGTTGGTAGAGCGCTTCGTTTACACCGAAGATGTCGGGAGTTCGAGCCTCTCACGACCCACCATCATACCCTTGTTTACATGATGAGCATGTACGGTCGGGCGACCCGCACGTCGCCTGCGCTGTGGCGCTGGGTCGGGGTTTCGAGCCTTTCACGCGCCCTTCTATTACTCTTCTTTTGCGTTCCCGCCGATGGCGTGGCTGATCCTGCCTGTTGCGGATATGGCGGGCAGGGGCCTTGGATTGCGCCGCACTTCGGTGTCGTAACGCTTGTGCTGTGATGCTGCGCACAGGCGTGGTGTAAAACTGATGCTTGTGAGGGCAGGGGGCAGCGTTATCTTGAGAACAACCCGGTTAAGGAGAACTGCCCAATGAGCTGGAACCCCGCGCTTGATCCCGATTGCCCCAAAGGTGATGCGGTGGATGCCATCGAGACCGTGATTGTCCCCCGCGCCCGCGATCTGGGCGGGTTCGAGGTGCGCCGCGCCTTGCCCGCGCCACGGCGGCAGATGGTGGGCCCGTTCATTTTCTTTGATCAGATGGGACCGGCCGAGTTTGTGACGGGCAAGGGCATCGACGTGCGCCCGCATCCACATATCGGCTTGGCCACGGTGACCTATCTTTACAAGGGCAAGATCCATCACCGTGACAGTCTGGGCACCGACCAATGGATTGAACCGGGGGCGGTCAACTGGATGGTGGCGGGCCACGGGATCACCCATTCCGAACGCACTGACGGAGAAATCCGGCAAAAGCCGCACAACTTGTTTGGTATTCAGACCTGGGTGGCGCTGCCCAAGGACGCCGAAGACAATCCGGCGGATTTTCAGCACGCGCCCAAGGACACGCTGCCGTTTCTGGAAGGAGAGGGCAAGGAAGTGCGCCTCATCCTTGGCGATGCCTGGGGCGAAAAGGCGCCCGTCGAGACGTTTTCGGAGATGTTTTATGCCGATGCTGTGCTGGAAGCCGGTGCGCGCATTCCGCTGCCCGACAACCACGAAGATCGCGGTGTGTATGTTGTCGATGGATCGGTGTCCGTTGCCGGTGAGAATTATGATGCAGGCCAGATGATGGTCTTTCGTCCCGGCGACGCGATATCTCTGACCGCCGGAGAGCATGGCGCGCGGCTGATGCTGCTGGGGGGTGCGACGCTGGAAGGGTCGCGGTATATTTGGTGGAACTTTGTGGCGTCGTCGCAGGACCGCATCGATGCGGCGAAAGAGGCCTGGCGCGCGGGCGATTGGGCGCATGGCCGGTTTCAATTGCCACCCGGCGACGAGGACGAGTTCATCCCGCTCCCAAAGACCTGATTGAGCAGTGAAAGGCGCCCCATGCACATCCGGCCCATGACAGATGCCGATTTGCCAGCGGTTAAGGCGCTGCATCTGCAGAGTTGGCGCCGCAGCTACGCGGGGTTGATGCCGGATGTATTTCTGCAAGACCCGGTGGCGCAGGAGATGGAGCAGCGGTGGGCTCAACTGCCGGACGACCACGATGTGGCGCTGGTGGCGGAGCAGTCCGGCGTGCTTGTGGGGTTTGGGTTGGTCTATACCACACATGCCGAAGGGCCGTTGCTGGAAAGCCTGCATGTGCGCGCTGATCAGCAGGGCAAGGGCGTTGGACGGCAATTGATGGCGCGTCTGGCGCGCGCGCTGGTGGACAACGGCTATGATCGGTTGTGGCTTGAGGTGATTGCGGGCAACGGGGCGGCGCGGCGCACCTATGCGCGTTGGGGCGGCGTGGAAAGCTGGCCGTTCAAGGATGTGATTGCGGGGCAGGCTGTTTCAGCGGTCAAGGTGCGATGGGCGTCGCTGGAGCCGTTGCTGAAGTTGGTCTGATCTGCTGGGTTGCTTGGAAGCGCGCCTCAATACGGAAAGCCGTACCACAGCCTTTTTCTCGGGCGCGGCTACGGGCGGTTGGTTTGGACGAGCACTGGCTCGCGAAACTAAGTCACGACCGGACCGACGTCTATTTCACGGTATTTTAGGATGGTGCGCGGCTGTTGTGTCGGAATATGTCGAAAGCCCGAACAATCGCAAAACCCCGCTTGACGGGCGCGCGCCTGCACCATAAGACGCCAAGACGCAGCGGGCGGTTGTAGCTCAGTTGGTTAGAGTACCGGCCTGTCACGCCGGGGGTCGCGGGTTCGAGCCCCGTCAACCGCGCCACTGCTTACCCCTGGGTCCGGGGACAAAGGGACCACGATGCGCGGTTGTAGCTCAGTTGGTTAGAGTACCGGCCTGTCACGCCGGGGGTCGCGGGTTCGAGCCCCGTCAACCGCGCCACTTTTCCACTAAGTCGATGTGGACGGCCCTTACGGGGTATAGCGATAGCCGAAATTGGCTTCGAGGTCCGGGTCGAGTTGCGACAGTGCCCAATCGCGATCTTTGATGTCCCAGGTGGCAGGCGGGTCTGGGCGGCGCCTGACTGTGGGACGAAAGCGGTTGCCCATGTTGCGCGTGATCGGGCGATAGCCGCGTTCGGTCCCTTGCAGGTCAAAAGTCGTCCGCAGGTCGTTCAGGAAAGCCTCTGGCGCCTCGCGAAACGCCTCGAACCGGACATAGACGACGTTGCAGTCCCGGTTGAGCAGGCCCAGCAAGCCCTGCGCCTTGGCCGTGCGCAACTCGAAAACATTCGAAAACCCCGCCCCGGTGATCGGATGGCGGTCAAATTGCAGCATGTGACCGTCGACCTGCAATTCGGGGTGGATCATCTCGAAATCCGATGTGCGGTCGATGACCCCGTGCCAGGGCGCGCGCAGGAAATCCGAAAACGCTAGGCTTTGCATCGCATCATCGGCATGCCAGGGCCGTTTGTAGAGCGACGTGGCCCAGTCAAACGCCTCTCGCACCACACATACCACCACCATAGAGCGTGGGATGCCCACCATCACCGGAAAGCCGTGTTTCCAGCCAAGCGCCTCGGTTCGGAACAGCTTGACCGTTTTCGAGATGCTCTTGCGGACCACATTGGTGCCGCAGCCGCGTTCGCCCAGCACCTGGAACATGTCGCAGGGCGTTTCGGAGTTGCGGTGAATGTACCAGCCTGTGTCGGCCATGGCTGTGCGCATTGCCTCGGGTGCCATGTGGGTGCCTTTTTCGATTCTCTTTGCGTTGCAGAATGGGTAACCTGCCCGTCAAAGGGCAAGAAGCAGGTTTTTCGTCATGCAGACAGTGGCCGCCGTCACGATGGTGCGGGATGACGCGTTTTTTCTGAAAGCGTGGTTGCGCCACTACGGCGAGATGTTTGGGCGGGAAAACTGCTATGTCGTCAATCACGGTCACGGTGCCGAGGTGGCTGAACTGGCCGCTGGATGCAACGTGATCGGTATCCCAGGCGATCCGCACAAGAATTTCGATGTGAAGCGCTGGGGTCTTTTGAACGGGATCGTTGGCGGTTTGCGGCGCTATTATAAGCACGTGATCGTGGGCGATATCGATGAATTGGTGGTGCGTGACCCCGAGGCCGGGGGCACGTTGCGCGATTTTTTGGAGGATGCACCAGAGGGCCGTGTGCTGACGCCACTGGGGCTGGAAGTCATTCACCGTATTGATCTGGAACCCGACGAGATCACCGATCACATCATCGGCCCCCGCCGCCACGTGCGCCCGGCGCCGCATTATTCAAAGCCCTGTATTCTGTCGGCCCCGGTCAAGATTGCGCGGGGCGGGCATTTCACCCAGTTCGACAAGCTGCACACGCCCGATGATCTGTATCTCATGCATCTGAAGTTCTGCGATTTTGGCGCCTATGTGGGCGTTATGGATCATCGGAATGCGGTCACGAACGACATCAATGCAGGCATCAAACAAACGGCAATCGGGCGCCATTGGTTTGCTAAGGCGCGGGGTGAAGACCAGGCCGTGTTTGAGGCGTTTGCCGATTTGGAGATGGTTGACGGCTTTGACATGCGGCGCTTGCGGCGCAGGATGCAGCGCACGTTCAAGCCGCGTGGTGACACTGGGTATTACCACTTTGACCGGCCGGATTATGGCACGCAATACGTGCTGCCGGAACGGTTTGTCGGGGTGATTTGAGGCGCGCGGCGCTAGGGCTGGCGCGCCAGAAATTCCTTCAAAGCCTGCGCTGTCTCAGACGGGTGCGTGTCGGGAAAGAAATGGCCACCTGGAATGCCAACGGCTTGCAAGTTCGACAATCGGTCTGACCACGTGGCCCCAACGTCATATGCGCGCCCCATGATCCCGTCCGCGCCATAGAGTACGAGTGCAGGGCAGTCGACCGCGCGGCTCAGATCTGCGGCGTCGAGATCAAAATCCACATCGATGGCCGCGCGGTAGTCGTTGCACATGCTGCGGATGCAAGCCGGATTGCGCCAAGCGGTGCGATAAGCCGCCAGCGCCTCGGGCGCGAAACCATCCATCCCGCCGCCCCAACCGGCCAGGCAGCTTTCAAAGAAGGCGTCGGGATCGTGGCCAATCATGGTCTCGGGCAGCGGCGCAGGCTGGGCCAGAAAGAACCAGTGATAGTACGCGCGCGCCACCTCTCGTGAGAGGTCATCCAAGAGCAGATGCGTGGGCACGATATCCATCAGCGTGAGGGAGCGCACCGAGGCTGGGTGATCGAGCGCCAAGCGATGTGCCGTCCGACCGCCGCGGTCGTGCCCCACAAGATGGAAGTTTTCAAAGCGCAGATGTTTCATCAGCCCCAATTGATCGGCGGCCATCGAGCGAAAGCTCATGTCTTCCATCTGCGCCGGTTTGGTGCTGGCACCATAGCCACGCAGATCGGCAGTGATGATGGTAAAGCAGCTTTGCGCTAGAGTGGGTGCAATTGCGTGCCACATCGCGCGCGTTTGGGGAAAGCCGTGCAACAGCAGGACGGGTGGGCCAGAGCCTGCGACGTCATAGGCGATGGTGACGCCATCGGGTGTTGTGAACTCTGCCATCGGTGTGTCCCTTGAAGCTGGCCGGGCAGGGGCCAGCCCCCTCGCGCGTGCCGCGCTCACCCCCGGAGTTTATGGGGTAAGCTGAAGAGGATCAGGTGAGCGCGTCGAGGATGCGGGCCCAGCTGCGGATGCCCTTGTGGAAGCTCTCCATGTCGTATTTTTCGTTGGGCGAGTGAATCTGGTCGTCGTCCTTGCCGAAGCCCACAAGCATTGGCGTGATGCCGAGGATGTTCTGAAAGTGCCCGGCAATCGGGATGGAACCGCCGCATCCCACATAGGCTGCCGGAACCCCCCATTCTGTGCTGAGTGCCGTGCGCGCGGCGTCAAAGGCCGGATCCGTGGTTTCGGTGACCGAGGCGTGGCCCGCGCCGTGGCCGGTAAAGTCGACCTCGCAATCGGGGGGCAGCGCGTCACGCACCATCTGGCGAAAGGCTTCGCGGATTTTATGCGGGTCCTGATCGCCGACCAGGCGGAAACTGACCTTGGCACTGGCCTTGGACGGCAGCACGGTCTTGAACCCGTCGCCGGTATAGCCACCCCAGATACCGTTCACGTCGCAGGTGGGGCGCGACCAGATCATCTCGATCGGGGTGCGGTCCTGTTCGCCTGC
>JBCDEK010000088.1:0-12759 GCA_039179785.1 Pseudomonadota bacterium
GCGCGCCATGTTCACCATGATGAACGAAGCGCGTCTGGGCGTGGGCATGCAAGGCCTGAGCCAGGCCGAGGTCGCGTACCAAAACGCGCTTGAGTATGCCAAGGACCGCCTGCAAGGCCGCGACGTGACCGGTGCCAAGGCACCTGAAAAGCCCGCCGACCCGCTGATCGTGCACCCCGACATCCGCCGGTCGCTGATGGACCAAAAGTCGTTCGCCGAAGGTGCCCGCGCCTTCATCCTCTGGGGGGCGACCATGATCGACGCCGCCCACCGCGCGGAGGACAAGGACGCCGACGGCCTCGTGTCGCTGCTGACACCGATCATCAAGGGCTTCCTCACGGATGTGGGCTACGACAACACCATCAAGGCCCAGCAGGTCTATGGCGGTCACGGCTACATCGAAGAATGGGGCATGTCGCAATACACCCGCGACGCCCGCATCGCGATGATCTACGAAGGGGCCAATGGCGTACAGGCGCTGGACCTCGTGGGCCGCAAGCTGGCGCAAGACGGCGGCAAGCACGTGATGGCGTTCTTTGATCTGGTCAAATCCTTCATCAAGGACAATGCCGGTCAGGACGACGCTTACGACAAGGAGTTCCTGGAGCCGCTGAAAGCCGCATCCAAGGACCTGCAAGCGGCTGGCATGTACTTCATGCAGAATGGCATGACGAACCCGAACAACGCGCTGTCTGGGTCCTACGACTTCATGCACATGTTCGGTCACGTCTGCTTGGGCCTGATGTGGGCCAAGATGGGCAAAGCGTCGCGCGCCGCACTGGCAAACGGAACGTCCGACACTGAGTTCCACGAGACCAAGCTGGCAACGGGTCGTTACTACATGGCCCGCCAACTGCCCGCGACAGCGCTGCACCTGACGCGCATCCAATCCGGGGCCGACACGGTCATGGCCCTGGAAGCGGCAAACTTCTAAAGTCGGTGGGGTGGGCAAATTGCCCACCCTACTTTTTTCGGAGAGACTATGCCCAAACGCTTCCGCCTGACCCGACGTTTTCCCGTTGCGATGACCGAGGACGGCTACCGCCGCCTCAAGCGGTTTGCCGCCGAAGCGGGTCTGGACGAAGGCGAGGCCCTGTCGTTCCTGTTCGAGAATTTCGAAAGCGTGATGAACGAGGAAAACCTGACAGCCCGCCTGCGACTGTTCAATTCCGAGTTGGAGGCGCGCAAGCGGTAAGCGGACGGATGCACATCGGCCTCAAAGTCTTTATCGCCCTTGCATTTGGTCCGTTATTGGCGGTCGGTGCGGTCATCGCACTCACCATGCTGCTGCAATGGGGGGCTGATTGCGAAAGCGTCCGCGGTTCTCTGGAATGCGGCAAGCTCTTGGGACTTTGGCACGTCAATCCTGACAGGCTGTCGTTTGTCGGGGCTGGCTACGCCCTCGCATTCACTGGGCTGTGGGCTGCCGCAGGGCTTGTGATCCTCGCCGCTGTTGGGGTCCTATATTTATTTTTGGAATTGGGGAGGTCTGCAAATTGAAAGACATGGCTGCCGGTCCATCCACATGGATGACAGAAGAACACCAAATGATCGCCGACATGACGGCGCAATTCATCACCAATGAATGGGCCCCGCATTTCGAGCGGTGGCGCAAAAAGGGCGAAATGGACCGCGAAACCTGGGCGCAAGCGGGCGAGTTGGGCCTGCTCTGCCCCTCAATCCCCGAAGAATACGGCGGCGCTGGCGGCGACTTCGGGCACGAAGCCGCGATCCTGGTTGAGGCCGCCCGCGCCAACCTCGCGGCGTGGGGCCACGGCATCCACTCCGGCATCGTCGCACACTACGTGCTGGCCTACGGTACAGACGACCAAAAACAACGCTGGCTGCCCAAACTTGTGACAGGCGAACTGGTCGGCGCATTGGCCATGACCGAACCCTCCACTGGCTCGGATGTCCAAGCCATCAAGACCCGCGCCACCCTCGACGGCAACGCCTACAAACTGAACGGCTCCAAAACCTTCATCACCAATGGCCAGCACGCCAATCTGATCATCGTCGCGGCCAAAACCGACCCTACCCAAGGCTCCAAGGGCGTGTCCCTCGTGGTGCTTGAGACGGACGGGGCCGACGGGTTCCAGCGCGGCCGCAACCTCGACAAGATCGGCATGCACGCCTCAGACACCTCGGAACTCTTCTTCGACAACGTCGAAATCGCCCCCGAAAACATCCTCGGCGGCACCGAGGGCCACGGCTTCTACCAACTCATGCAGCAACTGCCCCAAGAGCGCATGGTCATCGCCTGCGCTGCCGTGGGGGCCATGGAAGGCGCGGTCGAACGGACACTGGAATATTGCAAAGAGCGCGAAGCCTTCGGCGGCAATCTCCTGCAATTCCAGAACACCCGCTTCAAACTGGCCGAGGCCAAGACCAAAACCATGGTCAGCCGCTCCTTCTTTGACGAATGCATGGCAGAACACATCCGCGGCGAACTGACCGTGGATAAGGCCGCCATGTGCAAATACTGGACCACGGACACCCAAGCCTGGGTGCTGGACGAATGCCTGCAACTGCACGGTGGTTATGGCTTTACCAACGACTACGACATCGGCGGCATGTGGACCGACGCGCGCGTGCAGCGCATCTACGGCGGCACCAACGAGATCATGAAAGAGCTGATTGCGAGGGCGTTCTGATGTCCAGGCCCGAGCGGCTTTTGGCAGATCGGCCCTCCGGGGGGAGTTTTCCCGGCAAGATGAAGAATGGATCATCACGCAAGATCCACCCCGCCATCCGGCCTGTGACAGCGGGATGTTGGGGCTTCACCTTGCACATGGCTCAGCTCTCCAGCCTGCCATGCACACTTACTCTAAGCGCGTTAACCTTAATGCTTGGTGAACAGATCCAGCTTCATCTTGCCAAATAAACTCCACGGGGGGTCCGGGGGGTGTGAAACCCACCGGTCCTGCCCTCTCAATTCTCACGATCGGAAAGGCCCGCTCCCATGACCCTCAAACTGCACTGCTTCGGCGAAAGCGGGAACTCCTACAAGGCGGCTCTGGCCCTTCAACTCTCGGGTCTCGACTGGGAGCCGGTCTTCGTCAACTTCTTCGGAGGCGCGGCACGGACAGACGAATACCGCGCTCTCAACCCGATGGGCGAAGCGCCCCTGCTGATCGACGGCGACCGCAAGATCAGCCAATCCGGCGTCATTCAGCAATACCTCTCCGACAAGACTGGCAAGTTCGGCGGGACCGGCGACGACAAGTACGAAGTCCTCCGCTGGGTCCTCTGGGACAACCACAAGCTCAGCTCCATGTGCGGCGTCACGCGCTTCCTGATGAACTTCCTGCCGGAAGAAAAACAACCCAAAGAGGTCATCGCCTTCAACCAGGGCCGCCTCAAGGCCGCCTACACCGTGCTCGACACGCATCTCGGTGGCCGCGACTGGATCGTAGGCGACGGCATCACCAACGCGGACCTCAGCTGCTGCGGCTATCTCTATTACCCCGAACCCTTCGGCTTCGTGCGCGCCGACTGGCCCAATATCGATCGCTGGCTCGACAACCTTGCCCAGACCCCCGGCTGGAAAGCACCCTACGACCTCATGCCCGGCTCTCCCGCCGACCGGGCATAAGCTTACGTAAAGCGCCGCAACGTCACCCTTGATTAGACCACTCGGTCTACCCCACGTAAGACCAAAGAACACGCCACTGGCAGAAGGACCAATACGATGACCGAAGCCTATATCTACGACGCGATCCGCACCCCGCGCGGCAAGGGCCGCAAGGACGGTGCCCTGCACGAGGTAACCTCGCTGCGCCTGTCGGCCCTCACCCTGAACGCGCTGAAAGAGCGCAACAACATCGACGGCCACGTGGTCGAGGATGTGATCTGGGGCAACGTCACCCAAGTGATGGAGCAGGGCGGCAACCTCGCGCGGACCGCCGTGCTGGCCTCGGACCTTGACGAAGCGATCCCCGGCATCGCCATCAACCGCTTCTGCGCCTCCGGTCTGGAAGCCGTCAACATCGCCGCCAACCAGGTGCGTGGCGGGGCTGGTGACGGCTATATTGCAGGCGGGGTCGAGATGATGGGCCGCGTGGCCATGGGCTCGGACGGCGCGGCCATCGCTGCTGACCCCTCGATTGCCATGGAAAGCTACTTCGCCCCCCAAGGCATCGGCGCGGACCTGATCGCCACCGAATACGGCTTTTCCCGCGATGACGTCGACCAATACTCGGTCGAAAGCCAGAACCGGGCCAAAGCCGCCTGGGACGACAAGCGCTTTGCCAAGTCGATCATCGAGGTCAAGGACCAGAACGGCCTGCCAATCCTCGACCACGACGAATACATGCGCCCACAGACTGACATGCAGTCGTTGGGCAGCCTGAACCCCGCGTTCGAGGCCATGGGCAAGGTCATGCCCGGCTTCGACAAGGTGGCGCTGATGAAGTACCCGCACCTTGAGCGGATCAACCACGTGCACCACGCGGGCAACTCCTCGGGCATCGTGGACGGTGCGGCGGCCCTGCTGATCGGCAACAAGGAACTGGGCGAGAAGCTGGGGATCAAACCCCGCGCGCGCATCCACTCCACCGCCAAGATCGGCACCGATCCGACCATCAACCTGACCGGTCCCGTGCCCGTCACCGAACGCATCCTGAAGCAAAACGGCATGAACATCGGCGACATTGACCTCTTTGAAGTGAACGAAGCCTTCGCCGCCGTCGTCCTGCGCTTCCTGCAGGCCTTCGACGTCGACCACGACAAGGTCAACGTGAACGGCGGTGCCATCGCCATGGGCCACCCGCTGGGTGCCACCGGCGCCATGATCCTCGGCACGCTGCTGGACGAGATGGAGCGGACCGACAAGGAAACCGGTCTTGCCACCCTCTGCGTCGCCTCCGGCATGGGTGCCGCCACAATCATCGAACGCGTGTAAGGAAAGGAAAAACAATGGCTGACTTTACACTGACCAAAGACGCCGACGGCATCGCCACCATCACATGGGATGTCGAAGGCAAGACCATGAACGTGATGTCCCTCGAAGGGCTCGCGCAGCTGAACGACCATATCGACGACGTGCTGGCCGACGACGCGGTCAAGGGCGTCGTGATCACCTCGGGCAAAGACACCTTTGCCGGTGGCATGGACCTCAACCTGCTGGCCAAGATGAAGGAAGACGCAGGCGACAACCCCGCCAAGGGCCTGTTCGAAGGCACGATGAAAATGCACGGCCTCCTGCGCAAGATCGAACGCGCGGGCATGGACCCCAAGACCAACAAGGGCGGCAAGCCAATTGCCGCCGCCCTGCCCGGCACCGCCGCGGGCATCGGTCTGGAACTGCCGCTGGCCACGCACCGCACCTTCATCGCGGATAACCCCAAGGCCAAGGTCGGCCTGCCCGAAATCCTCGTCGGCATCTTCCCCGGCGCGGGTGGCACGACGCGCCTCGCACGCAAGCTGGGCGCGATGGACGCCTCGCCCTTCCTGCTGGAAGGCAAGATGGTCAGCCCCGACAAGGCCAAGGGCAAGCTGGTGGATGAGGTTGTCGCAGACCCCGTCGCCGCCGCCCGCGAATGGGTGCTGAACGCCACCGACGCGGACCTTGTGAAACCATGGGACCAGAAGGGCTACAAAATGCCCGGCGGTGCCCCCTATCACCCCGCGGGCTTCATGACCTTTGTGGGGGCCGCCGCCATGGTCAACGGTAAGACCCAGGGCGTCTACCCTGCCGCCAAGGCACTGCTGAGCGCGGTCTACGAAGGCGCGCTTGTGCCTTTCGACACGGCCCTGAAAATCGAAGCCCGCTGGTTCACCAACGTGCTGATGAACCCGTCGTCAGGTGCCATGATCCGCTCGCTCTTCCTAAACAAGGAAGCGCTGGAAAAGGGTGCCGTACGGCCCCAAGGCATCGAAGACCAGCGGGTCAAGAAACTTGGTGTGCTGGGTGCGGGCCTGATGGGTGCGGGCATTGCCCTCGTGTCGGCTCAGGCCGGTATCGAAGTCGTGCTGATCGACCGCGACCAGGAAGCGGCGGATCGGGGCAAGAACTACTCCGAGAAATACGTCGAAAGCGGCATTAAGCGCGGCAAGACCACGCAGGAAAAGGGTGACGCACTCCTGTCCCGCATCACCGCGACACCTGATCTGGACGCCCTCAAAGGCTGCGACCTGATCATCGAAGCCGTGTTCGAAGACCCCAAGGTCAAGGCCGAGATTACGCAAAAGGTCGAGGCGATCATCCCCGACGACTGCATCTTCGCCTCCAACACCTCGACCCTGCCGATCTCCGAACTGGCGAAGGCCTCCAAGAACCAGAACCAGTTCATCGGCATCCACTTCTTCTCGCCCGTCGAGAAAATGCTGCTGGTGGAAATCATCAAAGGCGCCAACACCGGCGACCGGGCTGTGGCCAAGGCGCTCGACTATGTGCGCCAGATCCGCAAGACGCCCATCGTGGTCAACGACGCGCGCTTCTTCTACGCCAACCGCTGCATCATCCCCTACATCAACGAAGGGACGCGGATGGTCACCGAAGGGGTCGAACCCGCGCTGATCGAAAACGCCGCCAAGATGGTGGGCATGCCGCTGGGTCCGCTGCAATTGACGGACGAAACCGCCATTGATCTGGGCGCGAAAATCGCCCGCGCGACCAAGGCCGCCATGGGCGACGCCTATCCCGACAGCCCGTCCGACGATCTGATCTTCTGGATGGAAGAAGAGGGGCGTCTGGGCCGCAAGGCCAACGCGGGCTTCTACGACTACGACGACAAAGGTAAACGCCAGGGCATCTGGCGCGGCGTCCACGACCGCTACCCGCTGATGGAAGACCAGCCAGACCTGGGCGAAGTCCAGCACCGCCTGCTCTTCTCTCAAACCCTCGAAGCCGTCCGCGCACTGGAAGAAGGCGTCCTGATGGACATCCGCGAGGGCGACGTGGGCGCGATCCTCGGCTGGGGCTTTGCCCCATGGTCCGGCGGTCCCCTGTCGTGGCTCGACATCATCGGCGCACCCTACGCCGCCGAACGGTGCGACCAGCTCGAAGCCAAGTTTGGCGAGCGGTTCAAGTGCCCCGCCCTCCTGCGCGAAATGGCGGAAAAGAACCAGACGTTCTACGGCCGCTTCGGCCCGAAAGAGGCCGCAGCTGCCTGACCCGCAGGGTGCGCAGTCTCTGCGCACCATCCACACCACATGAAAAGGCCCCGCACCAGGCGGGGCCTTTTCCATTTCTGCAACCCGACTTGCAAAAACGCCCTTGCGCCAACACCCCCCACCAGGTGCTACTCTCTCGCGACCAACCAAAGGCACCCCATATGACCCTCCGCACCACCCCCCTTGGCCGCAGCGGCCTGATCGTCTCGCGCATGGCGCTTGGCACCATGACCTTCGGCGTCGAAACGGACGAGGCCGAAGCCCACCGCCAGCTTGACCTTTTTGTCGATCACGGCGGCACAATGATCGACACCGCCGATGGCTATGGCGCGGGCGCATCTGAAACCATCATCGGCAGATGGGCGCAAAAACGCGGCGGCATGGAGGACCTCGTCATCGCCACGAAGGGGCGCTTCGCCCCTCCCCCCGGCTGCCACGGCGCATCACGCCGCAGCCTCACACGGTCCATCGACGCCAGCCTCAAACGCCTGCAGATCGACGCCATCGACCTCTATTATGTCCATGGTTGGGACCGGCACACCGACATCGCCGACACGCTGGGCGCGCTTGGTGACCTGCGCGCGGCGGGGACGTTGCACAATGTGGGATGGTCCAACCTCAGCGCATGGCAATTGCAAAAGCTCTTGGCTATCGCCGATCGCTACAACCTGCCCCGGCCCGTCGCCGTTCAACCGCAATACAACCTGCTCGAACGCGGGATCGAACTTGAACTCCTGCCCGCCTGCCTCGAAGAGGGCATCGCGCTTGTGCCATGGTCCCCGCTGGGCGGCGGCTGGCTCACCGGCAAATATTCCGCCACCGCACGGCCCACCGGCGCCACGCGGCTGGGTGAGGACCCCGCCCGCGGGGTCGAAGCCTATGACCTGCGCAACACCGACCGCACCTACCACGTGCTTGACGTGCTCAACACCATCGCGCAGCGGCTGAACCGGCCGCCGGCCCATGTGGCACTGGCCTGGCTGGCACATCGGCCCGGCGTCGCCTCGATCCTGCTGGGGGCTCGCACGGTCGATCAACTTGCGGACAATCTGGCCGCAGCCGACCTGTCCCTAAGCCTCGAGGATACACAAGCGCTCTCGGCGGCCTCCGCCCTCCCGGCCCTGCCCTATCCCTACAACTTCCTGCAGGATTGGTGCGACATGGATATCTGGAAAAAACTGGGCAGCTAGAACGAAATCGGATTGCCCTGCAACACGCCTGATCATCTAACGCATTGAAATCTTTGATTTCAGGCAGCGTCAGGTGGTTCAGATCTTCCGATGTCTGCTCTGATCCGCCCCCCTTTGCCCCTGCATCCGACCACCACCCCCGGTGTTGGGTCCAGGCGCAGCCGGTTGCCCGCGCGGGTCGGATGCAGAGGCCGTTGGGCGCGCGCCTCCAGGTCGCGCGCCACATCCCCCAACCTACGCAGCCGTAGGGTAACGTTGATCCTCGATCTTCATGCATTCCACGAGGAACGCCGCCTCCCGTGGCGGGATCACGTCATAGCCCCTGCACACCGCGCCAATCTCGTCCAGATGCAGCAGCGGACGCGGGCAGTGCAGCAACGCACCCCCCTCGGCATAGACCACCTGTTCGTCCGCAAAGACCAGGGTGACGACCTCGATCTGCGTGCGCGGTGCCACACGACGGATCCCCCGGTAGCCCTCAAGCGACTTGGCCGACACGACCGCAAACGGATCGCCATAGGCGTCGCAGGCGGCATCGCTTTCGACCAGCACGCCCTGATCGGGCAGCAATTCCAGATCGTCACTGTTGCCCAATGTCCCCGCGGGGACAAAAACGGACTCGTAGGCTACGGGCACTGGCGCATCCGCCGTCCAGAACATCTCGCGGCGCACCTCCACCAGCGGCTGCACCCCGGCGTCAAAGGTCAGCACCATGTCGCCTGCCGCCAGCGCCTCAACCGCGCGCCACCCCATCGAGGTCGCCACCCGCGTCCCCGCCAACAGCCCCCGCGTGACCATCACACCGCCGTCCCAGGCCGCCGTGGCCTCGGGCATCCGGCGCGGCGCTTGAGTCTTTGTCCATCCAAACATCCCATCCATCCCCATGGTGCAGCGCTGGCAGCGCGCCGGTTGCGTTTGATGGGACCAGTTGCAGTGATTCTCGGGGCCAAGACGGGTCGCAATCTGGGCGGGAATGAGGCACTGTCACGACTTTCGGCATCAATGAAACCACCACCCCCGGATTGGCTCCGATTTGTCGACAATTTTCAACGTATGCGACGCAAACGGGCCGCTCAGTCGAAGCTGTAGCCGAATCTTTCGATGTCCTCAGCGCAGGCCTCTGCCACCGCAGCGCGGGCGGTGTCGTCGTAATAGCCGCGATAGTCCGGCCTGCGCTCTGATGCATTCATACGCGGCAGGCTCAGGTGGAATCCCAGATGCTCCCACAGCGGCGCGGCATCGGCGTCCAGATGTTCCAGTCGGATATAGAGATCGCAGCGTTCCGCGCCGCGGGCGTCGGTCATGTAGTGCCGCGCGGGGCTGGCCTTCATCGACGCGCGGGTCTGGGCGGCGCAGGCGAAATCCGTGAACTCCATCTGCCCGGCCAGCGCGACGGCAGGGTGGTCAAAGCTCTGATCGCGCAGCCAGTGATAATAGCTCACCATCCGGTCCCAAGGGTTGCGCACCAGCGTAAAGGCAAAAAGCCCGTCAAGGCTGGGCACCAACCCGTCGATGTCGGCCATCGTCGAATGCTTCCACAAGCGCCCGCGCGTCTGGATGTCCTGCACCTTGCGCCTGCGCTTCAACGCCTTGGGCGTGTCACCCAGCATGATGTCGTCTTTCATCGCACGGTTTTCGAGCGCCAAAGCCATCGCTGTGCCACCCGTTTTGGGCGCATGGATAAAGACGTAATTGCGGCCTGTGCTGAGGATCATGCGCCCAGACTACCGAGCGCAGCACCTGCGTCCAGCCGCGCATGCATATTTGAGGAACAATGAAGCATCAGGTTTTGGCGCTGCGGAGGGCGATGAGGATGCCTGCACTGGCGATGAGCGCGATGCCGATCCCCTGCACCCAGGTGACCGGTTGGCCGAGAAGCCACCAGCCAAAGAAGGGGCCGAAGATCATGATGGAATATTCGAAGACGGCCACATGGCTCGCCTCGCCCATCTGGTAGGCGCGGTTCAGAAGGCCCACGCCGATCACCGAGCCGATCACCTGAACCAGCAGGTAGGGCCACACGTCCCCGAGGGGCCAGACCCAGCCACGGGTGAGGAACGCCATGCCGCCCGCGCCAACCTCGGGCTGGATCAGGGTAATGAGCGCCAGAACGACAGTGCCGAGTGTGCCTTGGGCCACGAAGATACCCAGCAGCAGCGTGAGGGTGCTTTCGCCCGCGCAGAGCGCGCGGGTCGCGACCACGCCCGAGGCGTAGAGGATGCCGCCCAGCACCGGCAGGACCGCGACCCAGCCGAGGCTGCCGCCCGAGGGGCCGAGGACGACGAGAATACCCGCGAACCCCACGGCGACGGCGATGATGCGCCATGGACCGATGCGCTGGCGCAGGACAAAGGCGGTGAGCAGCAGGACGAAGATGGGTGAGGTAAAAAGCCCCGCGAGCGCCATGGCGATGGGCATGAAAGCGAGCGCGCCGAAATAGCAGAACATGCCCGTTGCGATAAATGTCGACCGGATGGCCACGGCGCGCGCCCTGCGGGGACGGATCGTGCCGAAGCCCAGAGCGGACAGCGCCAGGATCACGGGTGCCGCCAACACAAGCCGCAGGATCAGAAGCTGCCACAGCGATATGGTCTGCGCGATCGTCACCACAAAGATGTCGACCAGCCCGATCACGGCCATTGCAGCAACCATGTTCAGTGCGGCGGCGGTTGGGCGAAGGGGGGCGGTGGTCATCGGGTCTTTCCAGTGCTTGCGCCCCTCGCCATAAGTGCGCAACATCACTGCGCAAGATCACGGGGAGGACCGATATGGGTTGGATGGCAGATGAGACGGGTCTGGGCAAGACGCCCGCGAATTACGTACCCCTGACGCCCCTGTCGCATCTGCGCCGGGCGGCGGCGGTCTTTGCCGAGCGGACGGCGGTGATCTATGGGGATCACCGGGTGAGTTATGCGCAATATTATGAGCGGTGTACTCGGCTGGCCTCGGCGCTGGCGGGCATGGGTGTGGCGCCCGGAGATGTGGTGGCGACCCTGATCCCGAACCTGCCCGCGCAGGCAGAGGCGCATTTTGGGGTGCCCGCCTGTGGGGCGGTTCTGAACACGATCAACACACGGCTCGATGTGGAGACGGTCGCCTATATCTTTGACCATGGCGGGGCAAAGGTTGTGCTGGCGGACCCACAGTTTCTGGAGCTGGCCGAGGCGGCGATTGCCGCGATGGAGGGGCCGTCCCCGCGGATTATCGAAGTGGCGGATGCGGCGCATGGCTGGCCCGCGTCGGGGCGGAATGATGTCTATGAGGATGTGCTGGCCGCTGGCGATCCGTCCTTTGAGTGGATCATGCCCGAGGACGAGTGGGAGAGCCTTGCGCTCAACTATACGTCCGGCACGACGGGGCGGCCCAAGGGGGTCGTGTATCACCACCGCGGCGCGTATCTGATGACCATGGGCACGGTGGTGTCGTGGCGCATGGTGCTGCACCCGGTGTTCATGGCGATTGTGCCGCTGTTTCACTGCAACGGGTGGAACCACACGTGGATGATGCCCTTGGTTGGCGGGACTTTGGTGTGCTGCCGGGATATTGCGGCGGGGCCGATCTATGACGCGATTGCGGATGAAGGTGTCACGCATTTTGGCGGCGCGCCGATTGTGCTGAACATGATCGTCAATGCGGATGACGGCGAACGGCGGGACTTTGATCATGTGGTCGAGGTGTTCACCGCTGGAGCGCCACCTGCGCCTGCGACGCTCGCCAAGATCGAGCAGTTGGGGTTCAACGTCACGCAGGTCTACGGGCTGACCGAGACCTATGGGCACGTGACCGAATGCCTTTGGAAATCCGAGTGGGACGGGGCTGAGGAGACAGCAGCGATCAAGGCGCGGCAGGGTGTGGCCTTTCCGATGATGGAGCATATCACCGTGATGGATGCAGAGATGGGCCAGGTGCCGATGGATAGTGCGGCGCAAGGCGAGATCATGATCCGGGGAAATTCGGTCATGAAAGGGTATCTGAAGAACCCGGACGCCACGGCAGAGGCGTTTGAGGGCGGGTATTTCCATTCCGGCGACATCGCGATCCAGCATCCTGACGGCTATATCCAGATTGCGGACCGGGCGAAGGACATCATCATCTCGGGCGGCGAGAATATCAGTTCCGTCGAGGTGGAGGGCGTGCTGATGGCGCACCCGGATGTGAACCTTGCGGCGGTGGTTGCAAAGCCCGATGAAAAGTGGGGCGAGGTGCCCTGCGCCTTTGTCGAGTTGAAGCCGGGGGCGTCGCCGTCGGAGGCGGATTTAGCCCGCCGACCTCGGACCCGAGCATGATCATGCCGAACACGATGGTGTGGCTGTCCTGTTCGGCGACCAGATTCGTCGCAGCACAGACGACGCTCGCGCTCGTCCGCCAGAGATCGAAGCTGCGCCTGAGCGCGGGGTGCAGTTTGCCGAGGGCCTGGCTAACCGCGCTCCTCTCCTCGGGCACGGTGATCAGC